>JANWJD010000184.1 GCA_025449555.1 Chloroflexota bacterium
GCGGCAAATTTATCGGCGATTTACCGCTCGACTTCCTGGTTGGTCCCGCCGCCGTGGTTGATCTCGAGCGCATGGGTCTCGGCGATTACGAACTCTATGGACCCGAACAGTTCGAGCGCTGGGAACGGGAAACCGGCCTTACCATCGACCGGGGCGACATTCTCATCATTCACACCGGCTATCACAGATACTATCCCGATAACTGGGTGGATCGGTCAGGGGCAGATGAAACGCGCTACTTCATTCGCCACCCCGGTCCTACTCGTGAGTTCGCGGAATGGGTGCTCGACCGCGGCGTGCGCTGGCTGGCGGTGGATGCCGGTTCGGCCGACCACCCGATGAACACCGTGATCCGGACCATGCGGGCCGACGAAGCGGAGGAGGCGGAAAAGAAACTCGGGCGTCCGCTGGCAGAAATCTTCCCGAAGCCCGATTACCAGATCATGCACACGCTTCTCTTCCCCCACGACATCATCCACATCGAAAACCTGGGTGGCGAGATCGATCGGGTGCTCGACCGGAAGGTACAGTTCGGTTGTTTCCCCTGGCGGTTTCAGGGTGGTGAAGCTGCCTTTTGCCGCGCGGTCGTGTTCGAGGAGTAACGTTCCCCGCTTTTCCGTACAGCGAGAAGGCTTACCTGGAGGCCGCGAGGCTGGCTTCGAGCCGTTCCAGTGCCTCTGCTTCCACCGGGAAGGCGTTGGCTGTGGTCGGAAACCGCGCGTCGGTCACATCGTCTCGATACTGTCGAATTGCCTGCTCGGCAGCTTCCCTCCATCCGGCGTATCGTTTGGCAATTTTCATGGTGAAGGGAGAGAGACCAAGCACGTCCGTCACGACCAGCACCTGGCCGTCGCAATACTGTCCGGAGCCGATGCCGATGGTCGGGACCCGCAGACGTTCGGTGATCGCCTTTGAAACCTGCTCGGTCACCAGTTCGAGCACCAGCATCATGACCCCGGCCGCTTCCAGCGCTTCCGCGCTCTCGACCAGTTGCCAGGCACGGTCGTACGATTTCCCCTGAACCCGGCCCTTCGATCCCAACGTCTGCGGCGTGAAACCGATATGTCCGCAAACGTCGATCCCGCGCTCAACCAGCGCCCGAACCACCTCGATCCGTTCGCGTCCACCTTCCAGCTTGACGCCATCGGCGCCGGCGGCCAGCAGTACGTCGGCGTTGCGGAGCGCATCCTCGGGTGTCTCATACGACTGATAGGGAAGATCGGCCAGCAGATACGCCCGCTTGATCCCGCGTCGAACTGCTTTCAGGTGATGCACGATGTCATGCATCGTCACCTCGGTTTCGCTGGCGTACCCAAGGACGTTGGTACCGACGCTATCGCCCACCAGAACCACGTCAATGCCGGCCTCATCCTCGAGCACGGCGGTCGGGTAGTCGTAGCACGTCAGCATGACAATGGGCTTCCCCGCCTGCTTCATGGTCAGAAAACGATCTCGTTGGCCAGTCATGGTTGAGCAGTCCTTTCTTCGCGCCGGCACACGAGCCATTATCGCTGACGCACGCCACGTCGGGCGTATAGCGGATGGCGCGTTTCTATGCCGTGCTCACGCCGTGCCGGCACCATCCAGGCACGCTAACTCGCCACGCTCCGTTTTCCAAC
Organism: Chloroflexota bacterium; assembly: GCA_025449555.1. Classification (GTDB taxonomy): domain Bacteria; phylum Chloroflexota; class UBA5177; order UBA5177; family UBA5177; genus JANWJD01. The sequence continues at coordinate 1,620 of JANWJD010000184.1, forward strand.
CGGCGCCAGGGGCCCGTCTGACCGTCGTCCGGCCGTGACGTGTCGCACGCGCATCCGCTGACTCACTGCCACACTCACGAGCACCAGGACCGCCGCCACCATGGTGCTGGCGTCGATGTGCTCGCCCAGCAGCAATGCCGACCACCCGAGGGTGAGGATCGGTTGAGCCAATTGAATTTGACTGATCCGTGCCACGCCGCCGAGAGCCAGCGCTCGATACCACGGAAAGAATCCAAGATAGGTGCTCACCACCGCCACATAGCCGAAGCCGAGCCAGGCGCCGGCCGTGGGATGCACCGTGGTCCGCAGCAGTGATAGGCCGACCACCGGCGCGAGGATCGGGATAGCCACGACCAACGCCCACGAGATCACGCGCCACCCACCGATTTCCCGCGATAGTGCGCCGCCTTCGGCATACCCGAGCGCTGCCAGCAGTACCGCGATCACGAGGAGCGCATCTGCCGGCTGGGGCCGCCCGGCTCCCTGTATCGCAGTGAACCCGATCACCGCCACCAGCCCGAATCCGGCCGCCAGCCAGAACCCGAGTGAAGGGCGCTCGCCGGCCCGCACCACCGACAGCACGGCGGTGGCGGCGGGGAGCATCCCCACGATCACGGCACTGTGCGCGGAGGTCACACGACTGAGCGCCAGGGAGAGGAACAATGGGAATCCCAGTGCCACACCGCACGACACCAGCGCGAGCCGCCTCCAGTAACGACGGTCGGGAAACGGCTCGCGTTTCAGCAGCAGAAAGAGACCGGCCAGAATACCGCCGGCCAGCGAGCGACCCAACCCAACGACGGTGGTGCCGAAGACCGGTACTGCTACCCGTGTGGCAGGCAGGGTGAAACTGAAACAGAGCACCGCCAGCGAGCCAAGGATCAACGCCTCGGTCGCATGGGACCTCTTGATCGCGGTACTCATCCCATCTCACGCAGTTCGTGGGCCAGCCGCGCAATCCCGTCGCGAATCTGCTCCGGAGTTGAGTTGGAGAAGTTAAGGCGCATGGTGTTGTGGCCGGTGCCGTCCACGTGAAATGCCGCACCGGGCACGAATGCGACGCGCCGCTCCATCGCCCGCCGCAGCAGGTCGGCCGTGTCGATCGACGCAGGGAGTTCGACCCACAGAAACATGCCGCCGGCCGGACGAGTCCAGCGTGTATCGGGCGGGAAGCAGTCGGCCAGCGCTTCGAGCATGGCGTCCCGCCGCTCCCGGTACGTCTGCCTGATCACCCGCTTGTGCCCTTCCAGAAACCCACTGCGCAGCAACTCATGTGCGATCATCTGATCGAGCGTGGACGTGTGAAGATCCGATCCTTGCTTGGCCAGCGTGAGCTGCGTGATGACCGGCGCCGCCGCGACCACCCAGCCCACCCGCAGGCCAGGGGCCAGCACCTTCGAGAAGGTACCGAGCGAGATGATATTGCCGTCGTACGGATCTCGAGCTGGATCCAGGCTCGCTTCGAGTGCCATCAGGCCAGGCAGACAATCTCCTTCGAATCGCAGTTCATGATACGGATCGTCCTCGATTACCGGTACCCTGTGCCGGCGAGAGAGCTCCACCAGATGCACGCGCCGTTCCCGTGAAAGCGTCACGCCGCTGGGATTCTGAAAGTTCGGCTGGCAGTAGACCATCTTGGGGTTCCGCTCGATCACCTGCTCGAGCCCATCCACCTCCATGCCGCAGTCGTCCGCCGCCACACCGACGAATTCCGCCTCGTATGCATTCCACGCTTGCAACGCTGCCAGGTAGGTGGGCGACTCCACCACCACCACGTCGCCCGGGTCCACCAGGATCTTTCCCACCAGATCGAGCGCCTGCTGCGAACCGGTGGTAATCAACACGTTGTCGATCCCGGCGGCCACGCCGTCCGACTGCAGCCGTTGGGCGATGCACGCTCGCAGTGGTCGGTACCCTTCGGTTGCGCTGTACTGGAGCGCGACCGGTCCTGACTCAGCCAGGATGCGTTGACTCACCACCGCCACTTCCTGCACTGGAAAGAGCTCAGGCGCGGGTAAGCCTCCCGCGAACGAGATGAACCCTGGTTGCTCGGTGACCTTCAAAAGCTCTCGAATGGTAGATCCCGCCATGCGCCGTGTGCGTCGCGCGTAACGTTCAGACCAGCAGATCTCCACGATCTGACCCCTTTCATACCTTGTCCTGAGTAACACGCTATACCACCGGCAATAACTTGTACAGGGACAATCCGCCGCCTCCACATAGGACAATAGAGTCACTGATGCCACACATCCGCCCTTCACCCTTTTCAAACGCCTATCGGCCATGCTATTGTGGCACTGCGATAGAGCTTGAACTGGCTGAATAACCGTTCGTGGACCGCTAAGGTGCCGGCGATCGGTCGGCAAGACAATCACGATTCTTGCAGTGGTAGCTTGATAGGACAATCGTGTCGTTGTACGTACGAGAGGTGTGACAATCCGTGCAACTCGAGCTTGAACGGCACACAGCCGTCCCGATCTACCGGCAGATCGTCAATCAGGTGCGGGGCCAGATTCAGGATGGAACGCTCCGTGACGGTGCACGTCTCCCACCGGTGCGCCGGCTCGCCGCCGAGTGTGGTCTGACTCGCCTCACCGTCCACTCCGCCTACGCCGAATTGCAGGCCGAGGGCCTGGTCGAGTCTCACGTAGGTCGTGGCACATTCGTCACCGCCGGTGCCCCGACCGTTCCCTCGGTGGACCGGCATGCGCAGCCCGCGCCCTGGATCAGTCAAGGAGTGTTGGCAAACCTCCTGCGATGGAGCGAACGAGGCGATCTCTTGTCGTTCGCTCAGGCCTTTCCGGCCCCCGAGACATATCCAACCGAGGAGTTGGGACGTGCTCTGCAGTCAGTCCTGATGGAAGGGGGAGCGCTGGGCTACGGCCATATCCAGGGGGAGCCGGACCTTCGAGACGAGCTCGCCACCCTCCTGCTGCAACGCGGCATGTCGGTCGCCCCGGATCACATGCTAGTCACCTCCGGGGCTCAACAGGGCATCGACATTGCCCTGCGCGCGTTGACCGAGCCGGGCGACGTGATCCTGGTGGAAGAGCCGGTATATCCGGGTGTGCTGGAACTGGCAGCCCTCCGTGGCCAGCGTGTTGTCGGCATCCCCAATGACGGCGGTACCCTTCGGCTCGATGCACTGGAGGCCGCGTGTTCCGCCCACGATCCGCGCCTTTTGTACCTCGTCCCGACCTATAACAACCCTACCGGCATATCGCTCAGCCGCGAGTGCCGCGAAGCCGTGCTGCGCCTGGCACATGCACACACCTTCGTGGTACTGGAGGACGATACCTACGGCCTGTTGGGCTTGGAACCGTCCGCCCCGGCGGCGCTGCACAGCCTGGACCGGAACGAGCGCGTCGTCTACATCACCAGTTTTTCGAAGATGCTCGCGCCCGCCTTACGGCTCGGCGTCCTGGTGGCGCCCGTTCCCCTCCTGCCGGCACTGGCGGCAGCCAAGCAGAGCAGCGATCTCGTATGCTCCGCTCTGCTGCAACGCGCGCTGGCCCACTACCTGCGGGAAGGACATCTCTCAACTCATCTCAGCCGGGTCCGTGGGATATATCTGAAACGGCGCGACGCCATGCTGCAAGCGCTGCAGCGTCATGTGCCGCAGTGCACCTGGACCATACCCGAGGGTGGCTTGAGTCTGTGGCTGGATCTCCCGCCCGGAGTCATCGAGCAGGATTTCACAGCTGATGCCCTCCGGCACGGTGTCGGTCTCGCCCCGGGCGCCGCGTTTCTTCCCAGGCCCCGGCCGCAAGGTGCGATGCGACTGAGCTTCGGGGTCCATTCACCGGAGCGCATTGAAGCAGGCATGGCGGCACTCGGCCGCGTGTTGGCATCCCATCTGCAGCGTCCCGCCATGATGGAGTCGCTCAGCAGCGGGGCGGCGGGCCCCCTGGTCTAGTGAGGAATTGCCGATGAGCGAGAACGCGAATTACGTTGCGGATTGGGCTCCGGTGGCCCGCCCCATGCACCGGGTGCTGGCCGGAACCGCTGTTCGGCTCCAACCAATCGATCCGGACAGAGATGCGCATGCTCTCTTCAACGCCTCCCACGACGCGCGAGATCCATCCCTCTGGGAGTACCTGCCGATCGGGCCATTTCCCAACCGGGCCGACTTCACCGCCTGGCTCATTTCCGCCGCGCGCTCGGAAGACCCGTTATTTCTGGCCGTGGCTGACCAGCACTCCGGCGACCCGGCCGGCATGGTGAGCTTCATGCGCATGGCTCCTGAACACGGCGTGATCGAGATCGGGTTTATCTGGTTTGGCCCTTCGCTTCAGCGCTCCAGGCAGGCGACCGAGGCCATCTATCTCCTGGCCCGGCATGCCTTCGACGATCTGGGGTATCGCCGGCTGGAGTGGAAGTGCAACACGCGCAACCAGCGATCGCGGCGGGCTGCATTACGGTTTGGCTTCACCTATGAAGGCATTTTCAGGCAGCACATGATGGTCAAAGGCCGCAGCCGGGACACTGCCTGGTTCTCCATCATCGATCCCGAGTGGCCGGCGATCAGAGCTGCGTTTGAGGCCTGGCTACTACCCGAAAACTTTGACTCCACCGGCCGGCAGCGTCAATTGCTGGCAGCCATTCGCGAGCAACAGGCTCGGACGTGAAAGGGAGACCATCATGAATAGGTTGGATCCGAATGCCGCGCTGATCATCGTGGACGTGCAGGACGTTTTCAACGACCCCCAACGAGGACGCCGCAATAATCCCGACGCCGAAGTCAGGATCGCCCACTTGTTGCACGAGTGGCGGCGAACGGGGCGTGCCATCTTTTTCTTCCGTGACCTTTCCCCGCGTCCGAGCTCGCCGTTCCATGTCGATAACCCGGCAAGTAAAATCATGGAAATCGTGCGTCCTCTCCCGGAGGAGCCCGTCATTGAGAAGTCGGCCAATAGCGCCTTTATCGGGACCGATCTCGAGGAGCGGCTGCGCCGGGCCGGCATCAGCACGCTGGTGATCACCGGTTTAACCACCAACCACTGCGTCGAGACCACCACCCGCATGGCCGGCAATCTCGGATTCGACACCTACTTTGTGGCCGATGCCACCGCCGCCTACGATCTCCTCGGTCCGGATGGAGTGCTACATGCTGCCGAAGATATTCAGTCCATGACCATTGCAAACCTGCACGACGAGTTCGCCACCATCGTGTACACCGACGAGGTGATGGCTCGATCTCAGGAGGGTGCGGAGACACGGGTGGGATAGGAACGAACGGGGAGAATTCCATGAACATCTTGATTCTCGGCGGCCTCTCCTTTCTGGGACGGCATCTGGTGGAACGGGGGCTCGAAGGCGGGCACCGCATCACCGTGTTCACCCGTGGGCAGCACAATCCCGCAGCCTATCCAGAGATCGAGCGGCTCCGCGGAGACCGTGACGGCGACCTGGTGGCATTGGAGGAGCGGCGTTGGGATGTCGCGATCGACACCTCCGGGTATGTACCGCGGGTCGTGCTCGACTCCGCTCGGCTGCTCGCGGACGCGGTCGATCACTACACCTTCGTCTCGAGCATCAGCGTCTATCGCGACGTGAGCACACCAGGGATCGACGAGCGCGCCGAGGTAGCCAGGCTCGACGACCCAACTGTCGAGGAGGTCACTGGGGAGTCGTACGGGGCGCTCAAAGCGCTGTGCGAGCAGGCGGTGGAAAGCGAGCTACCCGGACGCACGCTCATTGTGCGGCCCGGGCTCATCGTCGGACGATACGATCCTTCGGATCGGTTCACCTACTGGCCGCACCGAGTGGCAGCCGGCGGTGAGGTACTGGCGCCCGGCACACCCCAGGACCCGGTCCAGCTGATCGACGCGCACGACCTCGCGTCCTGGATGATCGACCTGGCGGAGCGGCGGGTCACCGGTGTTTTCAATGCGACCGGTCCCGACTACCCCCTCTCGATCGGCCAGGTGCTGGACGAAGCGAAAGCGGAAGCCGGCAGCGACGCAGTGTTCACCTGGCTGCCGGCCGAGTTCCTGGAGCAGCAGGGCATTCAAGCCTGGCAGGACGTGCCCGCCTGGGTACCTGATGTCGGCGAGTACCGCGGATTCAGTCGTGTCGACTGCCGCCGCGCCTTCGCCGCCGGCCTGACATTTCGGCCGCTGCGAGACACCATCCGCGACACCCGCGAGTGGGCATCGACCTTCCCGCCCGATCATCAGTGGCATGCCGGCTTGAGCCGCGAACGAGAGCTTGCTGCGCTCGATGCCTGGCATGCGGAGCAAGGTCGGTCCTAGACGGCGCTACGCCCTTCTCACATCGGTTGCGTTAACGGTCGGATCTGCTCCCGACGAATCCGAGCTTCAGAATAATTGACTGCAGCTCTGATGTCGTCATCTGTCAAGTCAGGATACGACTCTCGAATGCGGGAGAAATCATAACCGTGACCCAGCAGATTTAGCACGAGTGACACCGGGATCCTCGTACCCCTGATGACCGGCTTGCCTACCAAAATCCTCGGGTCAACGACGATGCGTTCCAGGTAATCGTGATCTTCTACGCTCGTGTTTTCCTCGTACATGGTCTGTTGTACTACTTTGTCGACCGATCTGTCGCTCCCATCTACTGTCACGCGCGACTGAAAGTTAATCTGCGTTCACGAAGGTGTTCTGAAACTATTCAAATCCCCATCTGTGAGCGTGCTTCCGGGTTCAATTCGTTCACGCCGAGGATGTTCCCCTCGCTGTCCTTGAAAAATGCGCCTCGACCGTTGGGAAACGCCAGGATCGCTCCCTCGGTATGTACACCCGGGATATCGTACTCTTCGAACGAGACGCCGCGGCTCCTCAGTTCGGACATAGCTGCATCGAGATCGCTGACCAGGAAACTGGCCTGCGTATGCTGGCCGTTGGCCGGGCTTCCCGCCTCATACACCAGGAAACCATTGTTGGGAGACACCTGAAAGAACAGCCCTGCCGCCTGGTCCTCGATCGGGGTGAGGCCGAGTTTCTCGCTGTAGAACTGCCGTGCTCGGCCCAGATCGGATGCCGGAAGAACTGCCACGATCCGTTCGAATGCAACCGAGTTTGCCACGTGCTGCTTCTCCTTGCGACCGCGCGAGCGAGCCGGTACGGCGCCTAGAGCGAGAACTCCGCCCTAATCTACTGCCGCACCAGAGCCGCGGACGGTTCACGACAGGCGAATAGTACGCCTTCTGATGGCTAAACGCAAGGGGGTGAGGGCTAGATTCTCCCACTCTTCGCTTTGTTGCAGGGAGCACAGAGGAGCTGCAGATTCTCCGGCTCGCTGCTGCCGCCCAGGCTGAACGGGATGATGTGGTCGTACTGCAAAAGCTCTGCGCTTCCACAGTTCTGACAGCGGCCGCCGTCGCGCCGAAAGACGAAGCGACGCACCTCTTCTGGGATCGGCTCTCGCTTTCGACCCGGAACAACGCCATCGACTGCCAGCAGGTCATGGGCGTGCTCCAGCTCCTTGCGGTTTTGACGTTCGTGCTTCAGCACGACTGCCCGCACATCCTCCGGTGTGTATCGACCGTTATCCCAATAAAACTCCTCGCTCCACCACCAGAACTGTCGCTCGCCGCTGGTGGCCAGCAGGACCGGCTCCTCGATACGTCGTTCATTCAGATCCTCGTACTGGTCTTGAGTCAGCCTGTGCGGGGGACAGCCGGTGCCCACAAACCAGTACCGCCGGCGCGTTCGCCACAGGAAGCGCCAGGTCTCAGGCTCGATAGACGCATTCCCGTCCTTGCGGATCGATGCCCGCAAGCTGCCGGACGGCGGTTTGGGCTGGGCAAAGCGCGGCGTCGGGGGCGCGTTCCCCTCCCAGCGATGGGCAGAAGCGAGGCTCCAGATCCCCAGTGTCCCAAGCATTACCAGGGCAACCACAAGTACTATTCCCGCCATGCGAAGCACTCCTTCGCTCTATTGAAGGGCATTTCCCGGGAAGCAGCGTTGCTTGACTAGAAGCTTTGATTGGGTAAGGGGGCTTCGGCCCCCTTACCCAATCCGCTGTGGTGTGCCACGGCAGTCTTGTGCGGGTGATTGCATGCCGGGACTAGGACCCGGGATTGGGCGCGTCCATGATGGCGCCGGTGATGCTGTCCCTCACCCCCAGAATCAGCTTCTCCAACGAGGTCCAGGCCTGACGATAGCTATTCGACGAGTGATCCGTGCCGCTCAACGCCGCCCACATGCCCGGATCACGGACCCCATGCACATCGAAGTAATGCTTGATCTGGCCCAACCGGGACGCTCTGGTCGCGGGATCATTCGCATAGGTATAGAGGTAGAAGTTGCGCATCAATCCGTAGTAGTTACCCCAGTGACTGGGCAAATTCTTATCCGGAAAGTACGCATGGATCTCCGAGCTGATCGAAGAGCCTTTCTGCATCCAGGCCTGATATTGGGCGGCGGAAGCCGATGACGAGGTCGTGCTGCCGAATTCGGGGAGCACCGTCAGTTCGAGCTGCGACATGGTAGCCGCCGAAGAATCGGTGATCTCGCCGATCACCTTCGTCTTCAGATCCTGGCCCATTTGCTGCGTTTGCCAGCGGTGCGTGATCGAGGGTACGAGTAACCCCGTGACGATCGCTCCCACCAGCAGCAGCAGCAGAGGATGCCCTAGCCAGTCGTGCAGCACCTCAGAGCGTGGCTTCTTTTTGACCTCGGCGGCCTCCGCGTCCGGGTTGTCCGTGTCGGCCGTCGCCACATCTTGCTTCTGTGCCAAGAGCAGTACCTCCATTGACTGGGTCGATTCCCGGCAACCCGACGCGAGTCACGGCGGACCCAGGACTGTCCCCACACTCGCCGGCGACGTCTGGATTGCGCGCGCCTGCACTCACTCGTGCCGTGTTTACCTTAAGCCAACCGCGGTTCGCAAGGGAAGGGAGGGCTTGACTCTCCCTCATTCCGCAACTAGAATGATTACAGATAGGAACCCATCATGATCAACAGTCGATTTACCGTCGCCGTGCACCTGCTGGCTCTCATGTCGGCGGGGCGGGAGCGGTGCGCGGAAGCGGCGCTCACCAGTGAGATCGCGGCCGAAAGCGTCAACACCAATCCGGTCGTGGTGCGGCGGATCCTGGGCTCGCTGCGCAAGGCGGGGTTGGTCTCCTCGCATCCTGGGCCGACCGGCGGCTGGTTGCTGATGCAGGAGCCGCGGGAGATCACACTCCGCGATGTCTATCGCGCCGTGGAAGAGGAAGCGCTCTTCTCGATGCATCACCGGCCGCCCAGCAGCCACTGTGCGGTGGGACGCAACATTCAAGACACGCTCGAAACCTACTTCGGCGAGGCCGAATGTGCCATGCAATCGAAGCTGGGGGAACGCACCATCGCCGATGTGCTGGATGACGTCATGGCACGCGTTCGCGCTCCGGCCGTGTAGGATTTATTTTGTAGGAAACCGTAACCGTATCTATTACAATTAGGAACTCACGAAGGGGAAATCCATGACTGATCACACGCTAACTTTGATGACGGTGCACGCCCATCCCGACGACGAGGTCTTTCTGACGGGCGGGGTCATTGCCAAAGCCGCGGCCGAGGGCATCCACACCGTGCTGGTCACGGCGACCCGCGGTGAGGAGGGCGAGATTCACGATCCCGATCTCGATCCAGAGGAGGCCCGCCACCGGCTCGGGGCCATCCGGGAGGCGGAATTGCGCCGTGCCGTCAGTATTCTCGGGGTGGATGAGCTCCACTTTCTGGGCTATCGCGACTCAGGCATGGAAGGGACACCGGAAAACGAGAACCCGCACAACTTCCACCACGCCGACCCCGACGAGGCGACGGCCCGGGTCGTGCGGCTCATGCGCCAGACGAAGCCGGATGTGGTCGTCACCTACGACGAGCGAGGCGGCTACGGCCACCCCGATCACATTGCCGCCCATCGCGCCGCGGTGGCGGCCTTTGATGCCGCCGGAGATCCGGGCAGATTCCCCGAGTTCGGGCTCGCCCCCTGGCAGCCCAGCAAGCTCTACTACGGCGCGTTCGCGCGTTCCACCTTCGACCGCATGCAGCGGCTCTTCCGCGAGGCCAACCCCGAAGGCAACTTCGAGCCGCCGGAGGAAGATTATTCCAGCTTTACGGTGCCGGATGATGAGCTTACCACCTGGGTCAACGTCCATCCCTATCTGCTGCAGAAGCAGGCAGCCTTGCGTGCCCACCGCACCCAGATTGCCGCAGACAATCCATTTCTCACCATGTCGGATGAGATCGCGCAGGAATTGATGGCGTACGAGGCCTTCATACGCGTCCGCTCGTTGGTACCCGTCCCGGAGCGGGAGGACGATCTCTTTGCCGGGCTCCGCACTCCCGTCGAAGCGAATCACGGTGCCGTAACGAGCGGCGTCTAGGCGCCCATCCATCTCTGCCGTTGTAAAGACAAGGATCCCACGCATGGCCACAGCACAATTCCCACCATTCGACCACACGGAAGACTCGTCCGAAGACTCTGACGCGATCGCAGCGCCGGTCCGTCCCACCTGGCCCTCTCCCTGGCAGTGGGCGCTCTTCGCGCTGCAGGTGATTCTGGTATCGATGGTGGAAGTCGGCGACGACATCTTACGGGGTAACTTCTGGCGACCCAATGCCCACGAGGCATTGTCCAATGCGCGTGATGTGGCGACCTTCGAGGCCGGCCACGGTTTCTTCGTGGAGCCTGCCCTGCAACACTTCTTCGAGCAATCGCACCATCTCTGGGGATTCGTGCTCACCTGGACCGCGGTGACGGATCTGGCCGATGACGTCTATGCCTTCTGCCACATCTTTGTCACGCTGGCGGTCGTCGCCTGGTTGTTTGTGGACCATCGCGGCCGCTTCGGGCTGGTGCGCAATGTCGTCTTCCTGACGAACACGCTGGCCTTGGTGGGATACGAGCTCTTTCCCATGGCGCCGCCGCGTCTGGTCTCGGGCATCCAGTACGCCGGCCACAGCGTCCACTTCCAGGACACGATGCGGCATGTGCTGGGAACCGGCACCTTGAATGGGACGCCGATCGGCTACAATCCGTTCTCCGCCATGCCCAGCCTCCATGTGGCCTGGGCGCTCATCGTGGGAGCCTGCCTCCTGCTGATCGCGCACAACCCCCTGGTTCGGATCCTGGGCGTGATCTATCCTGCGGTGATGATATTCGTGGTCGTGATCACGGCCAACCACTTCCTGCTCGATGCCGTCGGAGCCGCGGTAGTCGCCGGTCTGGCAACGCTGCTGGCGCTGGGACTGCAAACGCTGGCCAGACATCTGCATCGTCCACAGACGGGTCTCCGCCTCTGCCCACACGACACATCGCGAACTCCTTGACAGATTCCGACCGTCGTAGGGCGCGGCCGGCGTGCCGCGCCGCCCATGACGTACCGGGAGGTCGAGGTAAATCGCCCCGCCGGGCGATCCTGACGAGGCACCGCCAACGACCTTCTACACGGTCACCTGATACAGCCGCCAGCGTCCCGGCACGCCCTTCAAGCTCCGCATCCCACGGTCCATGAATTGCAGACCCGAGCCCGCCACCAGATCTTTCACCGTGCTGGAGACGAGGATCTCATTCGCGTCCGCCGCGGCCGCTACACGGGCGGCGGTATGGACCGCGATCCCGCGCACTTTGTCGCCAACCAGTTCGATCTCTCCGGTGTGGAGGCCCGCTCGAACCCGCAGACCCAGCTCCTGGGCGCCGTGGGCAATCGTGGCGGCGCAGCGAATGGCGCGTGCCGGTCCGTCGAACGTTATCAGGAAACCGTCCCCGGCCGTATCGATCTCCCGTCCCCGAAACCGGACCAGCTCCCCCCGCGTCAATGCGTAGTAAGCGTCGACCAGTTCTCGCCAGCGCCGATCTCCTAGCGCCACCGCCTGCTCGGTCGAACCGACGATGTCCGTGAACAGGATGGTTGCCAGCTCCCGATCGAGATCAGCGCCGTGTCGCGCGCCGGTCAAGAACACCTCGATCTCATCCAGGATTGAGTCCATGTCACCCGCCCACCAGAGGTGGTCCTCTCCGTCCAGTTCAACGTACCTGGCGTCAGGTATCTTCTGCGCGAGGTAGCGACTTTCTTCGACGCGCATGTCGCGATCTCCGCGCCGTTGAAGCACCAGCGTCGGCACCCGACTGGCAGGCAGCACGTGGCGGATGTCGGCCTCCGTATTGATCCTGGCCAGCGCGAGGGCGGAACCGGGGCTGGCCGACATTCGAAGATAGGTAGCCCAGGAGCGCTGCATACCCGGGTCGTCGGCCATGGACGGAGCCACATTGCTAAGCCCAACCGGCCCACCCCATCCCTGTTCGATCGCATCGTAAAACTCCTGGCGTTCCTCGGGCGTGGGAGCCCACGGGTAGTCGGGGGACCACTGTCGCTTGGCATAGCAGCCGTATAAGACGAGTGCGGAGGTGCGTTGGGGATAAGTGGCGGCAAAGAGGGCGCACATCACACCTCCTTCGGAGACTCCGACCAGCGCCGCCCGTTGTGCTCCGGCTGCGTCCATAACCACCAGTACATCGTCCATTCGTTGCTCGAGGGGTGGCAGGTCGTTGGTGCGGTCCGAAAGGCCCGTGCCGCGTTTGTCGAAGATGATGAGACGCGAAAACGACGCGAGCCGCCCCAGGAAGTGCGCGATTCGAGGGTCTTCCCACATGTATTCGACGTGCGACACCCAGCCGGGAACAAAGACCAGATCGAGTGCAGCCCGCTCATCGCCGATGACCTGGTACGCGATATTGACGTCCCCATTGCGCGCGTATCTGGTCTGTGGGCGGGCCCCAGCCGTCCGGTTCTCAGGCAAATGGTGCATCGTCGGTCTCGTCACGCACGGAATGCCCCGATGGTACCAGCTTGCGAGGGCCGGGGAAACCCCGCCGTCCTACGTGCTGGGACTGGCTCCCGAGGTGGATTGGCCGCCGGCACCGGCACCGGCAGCCGGCGTGCCCGTGACCTGTCCCGTCACGCCGCCGTTATTGTCCAATTGAAATCGGCTGACGATCTGGACTGAGCCGCTTGGGAGGGTGCAGCTGCCGTCGAGCATATTGGGTGCACGGTAGGTTACGGTCCCCGAACAGTTCCAGGCGAGCGAAGCCGGCGTGGCGGAAAAAGTTCCCCGCACGAACTGGGTCCCACCCTGTGCCTGAGCGAGCAGCAACCCGTAGCTGATGGTCAGCAGCGGATCACCACTGGTGGTGAGGTGCATGTTCAGCAGTGAGGTGCCGGGCTGAAGCCGCGGAGTCGTTTGGTCGAGCTGGGCCGTGCCCCTGATAGCCTCCTGAAACGTGCGGGGCAAAGAGATTTGTGCCGCCGCTACCGGCGTGGCATCTCTGCCCGGCAGATGCAGGCCCTGTGCCCGCGCCGCCCAGCCGCGGGCATCGGGACCGATCGAGGTGAGAAACCCGGCGACCAGCAGCGACGTGGCCAGCCCCAGGACCACCCGTGGGCGCCAGCGCGGCGGGTCTCCCAGTGGAATCGGGACGCCACCGAATCGAATGGCAAGTAGGATCGTGATGAGCAGTGCGCTCCCCGCATAGATCCCCGTGGCCCAGGGCGCACGGGTATCGCTGCCGGTGGTGATGCCGTGGATCAGGGCCAGCAGCCACACCGCAAAGCCGGCGTAGTGCATGGTGCGCCACACCCGATAGCCGATGAAGCGCTTGAGATACGAGGAGAGCGCGAGCGCCACGCCCAGGTACATGGCCACGATGCCGAGGCTCAACCAGACCGGCCGGTAGGTCGAGACCAGCGGGATCACGATGCCCGCCGGCGTGAACTGTATAAAGGAATCCAGCAGCACGCTGATGATGTGAATCAGCAAGAAGATGCCGGCTACCAGTTGCACGAACGGGTGAAGCTCGTTCGTGATAAATCGAGGCCACGCGTCGGTGCGCCACTTCAACGACAGCAGGATACCCAGCGAGACCGCCACCGTGAGCAAGATGAAGACGGTAAATCCCGCGCCCCGGGAGATATACCAGTAGACGGTGGCGCTGCCCGGGCTCACCAGACCGAGGGATTGTGCCGGCACCCGGTTAGTTCCTCGGCCAGTCGCGCGTCGTACCTACCGTCCCGTCGTGGCGGATGGCGATGCCGTGCAACCCTAGTTCCGCCAACAGCGCGATGCCTGCGTCCCCCAGGACCAGGGTCGCCTTGGCCGCGACGTCCGCCTGTACGCAGGTGCGGGCCACCACGCTGACTGTGCGGAACGGACCCTCGGTCGGCCGGCGCGTGCGCGGATCGATCAGGTGGTGCTGCTCCCGGCCATCGCTGATCCAGCGACGCTTCGAGATGGTGCTGGTGGCCAGCGCCGAGTCGACGATGGACACCGTCTCTCCGGCGCGTTCTCCCCCATCCTCGAGGGCGATGGTCCACCCGCTGCCAGAGCCGGGAGTGCCGCGTACCGCGATGTCGCCCCCGGCGTTGATGCAACGGTGCGGCGTGCCGGCGGTCCGTTCGATCGCCAGGTCGACCGCGAAGCCCTTGCCGATCCCGCCCAGGTCGATCCGGCTGCTGGGTCGAAGTGTGATGGTCGACCGCGCTGGATCAAGTCGCACCGAGCGGTAATCGATGCTGGATGGGGCTTCGAGCAACGCCACGCCGCCACTCGATCGACGCGCGGCGAGGTGCTCGAACGAACGATCGTAGCCGGCCGCTTCGAGCGCCGGCAGAATTGTGGGATCGAATGCGCCGCCGGTGGCTCGAGCGGCATCGAGCGCCAGTTTCACCACCCGGAAAAGGAGTGGGGAAGCCGTGAACGCCGTGCCGGCCGAACGGTTCAGCGCGCACAGTTCGCTCTCGGGCCGAAAGCGAGACAGGCAGTCCTCCACGGTTGCGAAGGTCTCGCGTGCCGCCTCGACCGTCTCCTCGAAATGCGGGGCATCGTCGGGCGCCAAGACGGAGATGTCGGTGTTCATCGCCCGGAAGCTGGACGTTCTCACCCTACGATCCACCGGATGAGGTCTGGGCACCGCCGTTTCCGGGCTGAGGTGGTGCAAACGAATTCCCCACCGAGAAGAATGCGCCGTTGTTGGATTGCTCGAGTCGAGTCACCTGCTGGTCGGCCGACACCACCCTCGAATGCGCCTGGGTACCGCCGGCTTCGGCCGCCAGCCC
The DNA here is from genome assembly GCA_025449555.1 of Chloroflexota bacterium. Lineage (GTDB taxonomy): Bacteria > Chloroflexota > UBA5177 > UBA5177 > UBA5177 > JANWJD01. The sequence goes on from JANWJD010000184.1 coordinate 16,687, forward strand.
GGAGAAAAAGGTAGTGGCGATCAGGCCGGAAACCGCGGCCGCGATCTTCAGCTTTTTGGTCTTCGCCAGCCGGGCCGCGCGATCCATGTGGCCTCGCGCTCGCCGCACCGTGGGTTCCCCGGATGATGTGGGTGGCGGGAAGATCTGTCGAGGCTGCAACTCACTCATGCTGGTATCGGTACACCTCCAACCCACCCGATCGAGTCTTTACCTTTTCATTGTGCGGCCCCTAGTTTGGAATTGCCTTAGAACGTCGAAACGCATCACGGCTGGCACAATGGGACAGACGGCGCCAGCGGATGTGAAGGAGAATCACCGTGACGACCACCAGCGCACCATCGCTCACCCAGCGGCCCACCTGGCAAGCGCTCCAGACGCACTTCGTCGAGATCAAGGATCGTCACCTGCGCGATCTCTTCGCCGAGGATGACCACCGGGGCGAGCGCTTCGCCGTGGAGGATGTCGGGCTCTACCTCGACTACTCCAAGAATCGTGTCACTGCTGAAACGATCCGCCTGCTGATCGAGCTCGCCGAGGATTGTAGCCTGCGCGAGCGCATCGAGGCCATGTTCCGGGGTGAAACGATCAACGTCACCGAGCATCGCTCCGTGCTCCATGTCGCCCTGCGCGCCACCCGTGATGAAGTGTTCGAGGTCGACGGCAAGAACGTGGTGCCCGAGGTGCATGCCGTGCTCGATAAGATGGCGGATTTTGCGGATCGAGTGCGACGTGGCGAGTGGAAGGGCTATACCGGCCGGCCGATTCGTGCGGTGGTCAATATCGGCATTGGCGGCTCGGACCTGGGGCCGGTGATGGCCTACGAGGCGTTGAAGTACTACAGCGACCGGGAGATCACCTTCCGGTTTGTCTCCAATGTAGACAGCACCGACTTTGCGGAGGCGACGCGCGACCTCGATCCAGCCGAGACGCTGTTCATCATCTCGTCGAAAACCTTCACCACCCTCGAGACCATGACCAACGCCCAGACCGCGCGCGACTGGTCGCTGCGCACCCTGAAAGATGACCAGGCTGTGGCGAGACACTTCGTGGCCGTCTCCACCAACGCCGAGGAGGTCTCGAAGTTCGGGATCGACACCGCGAACATGTTCGAGTTCTGGGACTGGGTCGGCGGCCGCTATTCGATGGACGCTGCCATCGGGCTCTCCATCATGGTCGCGGTGGGTCCGGATAACTTCCGATCGATGCTCGCCGGCTATCACGCCATGGATCTGCACTTCCGCACCACCCCATTCGAACGCAATTTGCCGGTGTTGATGGGGCTGCTGACTGTCTGGTACAACAACTTCTTCGATGCCCAGACGGTGGGTGTGATGCCGTACGAACAGTATCTGAAGCGCTTCCCGGCGTACTTACAGCAGTTGACGATGGAAAGCAACGGCAAGCACATCACGCTCGACGGCCGGCTAGTCGACTATCAGACCGGACCGATTTTCTGGGGAGAGCCGGGAACCAACGGTCAACACTCCTTTTATCAACTGATCCATCAGGGGACGAAGCTCATCCCGTGCGACTTCATCGGGTTCATGCAGACCCTGAATCCGATCCGCGATCACCATGACCTGCTCATGGCGAACGTGTTCGCGCAGACCGAGGCCCTGGCTTTCGGCAAGACGGCTGATGAAGTGAGAGCGGAAGGAACACCCGGCTGGCTCGTACCACATCGCACCTTTGAGGGGAACCGGCCAACCAACACCATCCTGGCGGAACGCCTGACCCCGGAGGTGCTCGGTTCGCTGATCGCCCTCTACGAACACAGCGTGTTCACGCAGGGCACGATCTGGAACATCGATAGTTTCGATCAATGGGGAGTCGAGCTCGGAAAAGTCCTGGCGAAGCGCATCATTCCGGAGTTGGAGGGCCGCGACGAAGTCCCGCTCTCACACGACAGTTCCACAAATACCCTGATCAAGCGATACCGCGCCCACCGCGCAGATACCACTTAGTAGTCACTCGCACCATCGGCTCGTGACATCCGACACCCCGTGTATCCTGACCATCAATACCGGCTCATCCAGCCTGAAGGCAGGCCTGTATCGCCTGGAGAGCGGCGAGCAGACCGTGCTCACCGTATCGGTGGAGCGCATCGGTAAAGCGGGCAGCCGCTTGCAGATCACGGATTTCTCGGGTTCGAGGGTGTTGGATCGCTCAGAGGATTTGCCGGATCATGCCGCAGCCTTGCGTGCGTTGCTCAGTTGGATGCGTGATGCGGATTATGCCGGCCGGGTCAGGGCGATCGGACACCGCGTGGTGCACGGCGGCACGGCGTACAACGAGCCGCAGGTAGTGACCGACCGGCTCATCTCGACCCTGCAAGAACTGGTGCCGATCGATCCCAACCATCTGCCCCAGGCGATCAGTGCCATCGAGGCCACCCGTGAGGCGTTTCCCGACATGCCCCAGGTGGCCTGCTTCGACACAGCCTTTCACCGGCACATGCCGCGCGTGGCCCAGATATACGCGCTTCCGCGGTGGTGCGAGGGGCTGGGAATCCTTCGTTACGGCTTCCATGGGCTGTCGTACGAATACATCATGAGTGAGCTGCACCGGATCGATCCGACGGCTGCTGCAGGACGGATCGTCATCGCCCACCTGGGCAACGGCGCCAGTATGGCCGCGGTTCGTGACGGCAGGGGAATCGACACCACGATGGGTTTCACACCGGCCGGCGGTCTGGTCATGGGGACTCGCCCCGGCGACCTCGATCCAATCATCCCGCTCTTTCTCGTCGAATCACACCACATGAGCCCAGCGGAGGTCGACACGCTGCTCAACGCCCAATCCGGATTGCTGGGTGTCTCGGAGACCAGCTCCGACATGCACGATCTCCTCGCGGCGGAGGTGAGCGATCCACGCGCTGCCGAGGCAGTCGAGTTGTTCTGTTACAGTGCGACGAAGTTCGTCGGCGCGCTGGCGGCAGCGTTGGGAGGTCTCGATCTGCTGGTCTTCACGGGTGGCATCGGAGAGCACGCCGCGCCGATCCGCGAGCGAATTTGCGCGGGCCTCGGTTTCCTGGGGATCGAGCTCGAACCGAGACGCAATGTGGAGGCAGCGCCCATCATTTCGCTTGACCACACACCGGTGTTGGTCCGGGTGATGAAGACGAACGAAGATCTGATGATTGCCAGACACACCATTCAGGTTCTGCACGCTCAGGGAGACAGCCATGTACACGTTTGACGTCGATATTTCGAGTGCCGTCAAAGCCGATGGTACTACTCCACCGCCATCCGCTCAGCCGATTGACGGACCACTCTCCCAGGACCTGCTGGACCGGATGCACCGCTACTGGCAGGCTGCCAACTACCTGACCATCGGCCAGATCTACCTACAGAGCAACCCTCTGTTGCGGAATCCCCTGCGGACGGAGCATATCAAGCCCCGTTTGCTCGGACACTGGGGAACGTCACCCGGCTTGAGTCTGATCTACGTGCACATGAACCGACTCATCCGGGAGCGCGATCTCAATGCGATCTATCTGGCAGGCCCGGGACACGGCGGACCGGCGCTGGTTGCAAATGTATACCTGGAAGGAACCTACTCCGAAATCTATCCCGAAGCCTCTCAGGACTTGGAAGGGATGCGCCACCTCTTCCGCCAGTTCTCGACCCCCGGTGGCATTCCGAGCCACGTGAGCTGCCCAACTCCCGGCTCGATTCATGAGGGAGGAGAACTGGGGTACGTGCTGGTGCACGCCTTTGGCGCCGCCTTCGACAACCCCGATCTACTGGTGGTGGCCGTGGTTGGGGACGGCGAAGCCGAAACCGGCCCGCTCTCCGGGTCGTGGAAAGGGATCAGCTATCTCAATCCCGTGCGTGACGGCGCCGTGTTGCCTATAGTGCATCTCAACGGCTACAAGATCGCCAACCCCACGGTGCTGGCTCGCTCCAGCGACGACGAGGTTCGTGCCCTGCTCGGCGGACACGGCTACGACGTGCACTTCGTCGAGGGCAGCGATCCCGATCGAGTTCACCAGCAGCTGGCCGCCACCCTGGATACCTGTCACGATGCTATTCGTGCCATTCAACAGGATGCGCGCACCAACGGGTTCTCCGGTCGGCCTCTCTGGCCCGTCATCGTGTTGCGAACTCCGAAAGGCTGGACCGGTCCGGCGGAGGTGGATGGCGTACCGGTGGAGGGCACGTTCCGGGCGCACCAGGTGCCACTCACCGATGTGCAAACAAACCCAGACCACCTGCGCATGCTCCAGGAGTGGATGCTCAGCTACCAACCGGAAGAGCAGTTCGACGCGAACGGCACGCTGGCGCCGGAGCTGGCCGAGCTTGCGCCGCGCGGCGACCGCCGCATGGGTTCCAACCCGCATGCCAACGGCGGCAAACTGACGATCGATCTCGATCTCCCCGATTTCCGAGAGTATGCCCTGGACGTGTCAAACCACGCGCACAGCCGCGCCGAATCTCCTCGGCAGCTGGGTCAGATGCTGCGGGATACGTTTACCCGTACCAAGGATGTCTCCAACTTCCGGATCTTCTGTCCCGATGAGTTGACCTCGAATCGGCTGGGCGATGTGTTGAGCGTCGAGAATCGATGCTTCGTCGAGCGGATCATCGACATTGACGATCATCTCTCACCGGATGGCCGCGTGATGGAAGTACTCAGCGAGCACAACTGCGAGGGCTGGCTCGAAGGATATAACCTGACCGGCCGGCACGGCCTGTATGCGACCTACGAGTCCTTCGCCATGGTCTCCGCCTCCATGACGGTGCAGCACACGAAGTGGCTGCAGGAAGCGAGGCGTCTGCCCTGGCGTGAACCTGTGCCGTCCCTCAACGTGCTGCTCACCTCCACCTGCTGGCGCAACGACCACAACGGCTTCAGCCACCAGGGACCTGGCTTGATCGACGTTATGCTCTCCAAACGCGGCACCGTCACCCGGATCTACCTCCCGCCGGATGCCAACTGCCTCCTCTCGGTGGCCGATCACTGCCTGCGGAGCCGCGACTACGTGAACCTGATCGTCATCGACAAGCAACCGCAGTTACAGTACCTGGACATCAACGCGGCCATCGACCATTGCGCTCGTGGAGCGTCGGTGTGGGAGTGGGCCAGTAACGACGA
>JANWJD010000185.1 GCA_025449555.1 Chloroflexota bacterium
GTGAGGAAGCTCTCGTCCTCGCCGCCGGCAAGGGAACCCGTATGCGATCTCGCCTTCCAAAGGTCTTGCACCCTCTGGCCGGTAGCCCCATGCTGACCCGGGTCCTGAATGCGCTGCAAAGGAGTGGCTTCTCGCAGCCGACCGTGGTGGTGGGAAATGGAGCCGACGAGATACGGGCGGTGATAGGGGATCGGTGTCGGTATGTGCTCCAGCAAGAACAGCTGGGCACCGGTGATGCTGCACGAATTGGATTGGCCGCGCTGCCGGCAACTACATCCCGTCTCTTGCTGGTTCATGGTGATGAGCCGCTCATTCCGGCAGAATCGTACCGTGAGATGCTGGACCTGCAGGGACACACCGGTGCCCCAATCGTGCTGCTCACGTCCGAGGTAGACGATACGAGAGGGCTGGGCCGGGTTATTCGAGATGCGTCCGGCACCCCCGCAGCACTGGTACAGGAGACGGACCTCCTTCCGGAACAACGTGCTCTGCGGGAGGTGAACCTCGGCGCGTACGTGTTCGACGCGGATTTTCTGCGGCGCACCCTCCAACAGTTGAAGCCGCACCCGCCTGGGGGGGAGTACTATCTCACCGACGTCATTGCGTGTGCGGCCCAGGCTGCAGCAGCGGGAGGCGTGCCGATCCAGAGCGTCACGCTGACTGGGAAGTCCGCGCTGTTAGGCGTGAACGATCTTCTTCAGCTAGAACAGGCAAGCCGCGAGGTCTACCGTGATACCGCGCATCGTTTGATGCGGATGGGCGTACGAATCGTGGACAGCTCGAGCGTCTACATCGACGATGAGGTCGAGATTGGGGCTGACACGGTGATCCACCCGTTCTCGATCATTTCCGGTCCAACTCGAATTGGGTCCGGCTGCATCATTGGCCCGAGTACATGTATTTCCGCCTCGGAAATCGGTGAGTCATGTACCGTTCTCAACTCCACAGTAGAGAATGCACGGGTGGATGACGAAGTGACGATTGGACCATACGCCCACGTTCGGCAGGGTTCCGTGATCGGAACGGGAGCCGAGATTGGAAACTACGCAGAGATCAAAGAATCGCAGCTTGGCCCTCGGACGAAGATGCACCACATGAGCTACATCGGTGATGCTTTGATCGGTTCTGATGTGAATATCGGCGCCGGCACTGTGACCTGCAATTTCGATGGTGTGTCCAAACAGCGTACTGTCATCGAGGATGGGGCATTCATCGGCAGCGACACCATGCTGCGCGCACCCATTACGGTGGGACGGGGAGCCTTTACCGGCGCAGGGTCTGTAGTGATCCATGATGTACCGGCGTATACAGTCGTGGCGGGGGTACCCGCACGAGTTATTCGGGAGGTAGAAGCTCGAGCAACGGACGATGGAAACCACAACGTAGAAGCTGCCAATTCGGAAGTTCGTTCAGGGAGTAAGACTTAATGGCAGATCTGAAGATCTTCACCGGGAACGCGAATCGTCCCCTGGCAGAGGGTGTCTGCCGGTATCTCGGCGTGACCCTGGGAACCGCTATGGTGGGGACCTTTAAGAACGGCGAAACACGCGTGAAGATCGAGGAGCACGTACGTGGCGCCGACGTTTTTGTGATCCAGCCGACGTCGAATCCGTCGGATCACCACATCATCGAGCTTCTGATCATGATCGACGCGTTAAAGCGAGCTTCGGCCGCGCGGATCACGGCGGTGATCCCGTACTATGCGTATGCCAAGCAGGAAAAGAAGGCTTCCGGCCGTGAGCCGATCAGCGCCAAATTGATGGCGAACCTCATAGTCACGGCCGGGGCTAACCGTGTGATGACGATCGATTTGCACGCTCCCGCGATCCAGGGATTTTTCGACATTCCAGTTGATCACCTCACGGCCATTCCCATTCTGGCCGGCGAACTCGACGAAACCGACCTCAACAATATCGTGGTGGTCTCTCCCGACAGCGGTGGTGTTTCGCGGGCGGATGAGTTCAGGCACCGCATTGGGGCCGGTCTTGCTATCATCGCCAAGCACCGCCCGGAACCCGATGTGGCGGAGGTGTTGGAAATGGTCGGGGATGTAGAGGGGAAGGTCGCGGTCATCGTGGACGACATGATCTCCACCGGCGGAACGCTGGCCGAAGCGGCCGAAGTCTTATTGCACCGGGGAGCCTCACGGGTGATGGCATACGCCGTTCATCCGGTTCTGGCGGACGATGCCCCGGCGCTGATTCGGAACAGTAAGCTGGAACGCGTGGTCGTCACCAATACGATTCTTGTTCCACCACATTGCCGCGACCCGAAAATTGAGATTCGGGATATTGCGTGGCTGATCGGCGAAGCAATCCGTCGCACCCACGAAGGCAGCTCAATCAGCGCCCTCTTTCAAGCGACGCACTTGCGCCAGGAGTTACTCGTCTAACTGTGGATACACACTGGATTGAGGCGTTCGTCCTCATCCTGACAATAGTATTGGCGGCCATGTCAGCGGCGGCGGAGACCGCCTTCACGGCGCTTTCGCCGTCCAATGTACACACCCTCGAACAGCGCGGCGGGGTGGGAAAAGTGATCGCGCACCTGCGCCGTGACCCAAATCGGTTCCTCTCAACCATCCTGGTGGTCAGCTCGACCTCGCTGATCGTCGCGGCGAGCATGGCGACGCTGCTCTTCACATCCATCTTTCCGCGACCGTGGGGTGAGATCGCCGCCACCATCGGTATATCGATTGCGGTCCTGATCTTTGCCGAACTGACGCCCAAAAATGTGGCAGTCCGCCGGCCTCAAAGCGCAGCAGTCGTTCTGGCGCGGCCCGTGCAGGTGTTCTCCATACTCTTGTGGCCCGTACTCAAAGTCACCGGTGGAATCGTCAGTATCATGATGCGTTTGCTCGGCCTGGGCGCCGGAAGCCACACCGTGCCGGCCGTGACCGAGGACGAGTTTCGTTCGACTCTGCAGTTGGCCGAGAACAGTGAAGGCGGCCTATCGGAGGAGGAGACGGAGCGAATTGAGGGCATCCTCGACCTGGATAAAGTGGTCGTTGGCCAGGTCATGCGGCCGCGGGTCGATATCGTGGCCGTGCCGGTCGACATGCCTCTCATGGACGCCCTCGACGTGGTTCTACGGGAAGGGCACTCACGCATCCCGGTCTACGAGGAGAGCATCGACCAGGTCGTCGGCATTCTCTATGACAAGGACTTGTTGCGCTACGTGCGACACAACGAGGTAGATGTGAGCCTGCGCGACATCGCTCGCCCGGCCATCTTCGTGCCTGAATCCAAACGGGCCGATGACCTGTTGCGTGAATTCCAGCGCCGAAAAGTCCACCTGGCAATTGTGTTCGATGAGTACGGTGGAACCGCCGGGCTCGTCACGATTGAGGACATTCTCGAGGAGATCGTCGGCGAGATTCAGGATGAGTACGACGTCGAGGAACCGCTCTTCCAGCAGGTCTCCGACGATGAGTGGGTAGTCGATGGCGGCGTACGCATCGAAGAAGTGAACGAAGAGATCGGCGTCGATCTCTCAACCGACAACGACCTGGACACCCTCGGAGGATTTGTGTTCGCGGAGTTGGGAGATGTGCCGAAAGTAGGCGACACTGTCAGCGCCGATCATGTGCTGCTCGAAATTGCGGACGTTGAAGGATTGCGTATTAAGAAGGTCCGCATCACCCGATTGCCGGTGACTGAAGGCGGCAACGGAACCAACGGCCGAGTGTAAATAGCTACACCACTGTTCCAACTCGACTGACGGTCGACCAATGAGAAACACCCGGCTCCCCTTGATGGGAAGCCGGGTGTTTCTGTTAGATCAGTCGGTGGAGTCTACCTTCGGGCGAAGGCGAACTTGCGGGTAAGAACGCCCAGGCCGACGACTATCGCTCCCAACATAATCGGGAGAATTGGTTGCATCGAGCCGAGCGGACCATTGCCGCCTCCAGTTTGGGGTTGACCGGTGACACCGAGGGCGACGTTACCACTCGCATTGCGATACGCCCGTCCAACCGCCAGGTTGTGGGCCACTGCGTGGTTCGTACCGCCGTAGCCTGTAACCGGCAGAACTGCCGCTGGAGGTGATGTGGGTGCCGGGACCGGTGTGTTGGTCGCGGTACTCGCAATAGCCACGGCAGTGTTGGTCGCGGTCGCGGTGGCCTTTGCAGCCGGCTTGGGTGTATTGGTCGGCACAGGCGGTACCGGCGTGTCAGTCGGAGCCGTCGTGGCCGTTGGAGGCACCGGCGTGTTGGTCGGCGGCACCGGCGTGTTGGTTGGAGTATTGGTCGGGATGCTCGTGGGCGTATTCGTGGGGGTGGCGGTCGGCGGCACCGGCGTGTTGGTCGGTGTGTTCGTTGCCGTCGGGACCAACGTGTTCACCGTCACGATCGGGATCAGCGGAGTTGACGGCGTATTAGTTGGAGTACTGGTCGGAATATTCGTGGGAGTGTTGGTGGGCGTCGACGTGGGCAGAGTACCGGGCGGCGTCGACGTCGGGGTCGGTGTATTGGTTGGAGTATTCGTCGGCGTCAACGTCCCCGTGGGTGTGTTCGTGGGCGACCCGGTTGGGGTGTTGGTTGGAGTCGCCGTTGGGGTATTGGTGGGCGTATTCGTCGGAGTGGGGGTCGGACTGACGGTACCGGTGGAACCGCTGCAATCCTTGAAGGACGATTTGACACCCACGCCACCGATGTCGGGGTTGGTTCCCGTCACGATCACCCGGTATTCCGTTGCTCCGGGGAATCCGGTGTAATTAACACTATAGAAGAAGTTGTGAGCAGAGTCCGCCGTGGTCGTCGTCAGTGTGACCCAGGTGCTGAGGGTGCCTGGCTTCAAATACTGAACCGCGAGATCGACGGTGCCGGTATACGAATTCGGACTGCCGTTGTTGAAGAACACTAACCCGGAGGCACCAAGCGAATTGCAATCCAGCTCGATACCGGTGATGGTGTTCGATGAAGCCTGTGCCACGGTCCGCGAACTCTTATGTTTCTGGGCGTGACTCGCTACAGCTAATTTCTGCGATGGACTTGCGTGAGTTTCCCCAATGGCGGCGCTAAACATAGCGCCTCCGAGTACAACGATTAATGCAAGTCTTTTCACACTATTCCTCCCCATGCGATGGTATCGTTCACGCTATCCCCCAGAGTCCAGCGGGGCCTCATGCATGAACCGTGCCGCCCACTTTTGACAGGCAGCTCCCAAGATTCTGATGTGATCGCTTCCAATTTGACCGTCATCAGTTGCCCCCTTACTGATGTGCCCCTGTCCGAATCCCCATGCTACGACCGAATGACCCAGTGCTCTTTGGAGAGCACTGGCTCATATCTACGGTATCAGGAAACGTCCGAATGTCAAGTGAAGTAGCACACAGAACGAAGAGACGAGACATCGACTCTGCTGCGACACAGCGTTTCCGTACATTCTTATTGAGATGCTGCGTCGGAAATGAACGTACGGATTGCTTCGATCGTCCGATCAGCCAGCCGCTCCATGGTCGAACGTCTGAATACCGCTTCGTGATAGTTGAAAAAGAAGCGTAACTGTCCATCTAGAAGCGATACACGCCAGTTTTGCAATCGTTGGGCGGGAAACCAGGCACTCGATGGTTCGCCTGACGGCCTGAGTGGTGCGAATACGACGCTCTCGGAGGAGAGATCCTCGGATTGACTTCGGAAATTAAAAACAATGCGCGGGATACGTGCATTCCTGATTGACGGATCGCCGATCACTGAACGCAAGATGCCGTACCCGACTCCCCCGTTGGGCGTCGCTTTGATTTGCCTGTCAACCGCGCATAACGCAGCCAAGGAGTCCGAATGACCTTCGAGGTCGACGACGAGAGGATACCTCGAAGCAAACCAGCCAACAGTGCGTGCCACGTCTATATCCTCGAGCAGCGACTGACGACCGTGAGTCCACACTTCGACATATAACGAGCTGCCCGTCCAGCGACTGTAGGCCTGAGAGAGTGCGGCTAATACCACTGCCATGCTGTTGATCCCGTGTCGTGCCGGCAGATCCTGCATCACCGCTCCGGTTTCCTCGGCAGTGAGTGCGACCTTGACCGCGCGCCTCCGACCAATGGGGCCCCGGAGCTGCCTGAAGTCTATGGGGGGAGAGGAGGGGCGGTCCCGGCACATCGTGAGCCAGTACTCTCGTTCCTGGTGCAGTTCGTTGGAGCCGGCGTACTCGTCAAGGCGTTCTGCCCACAATTTGAACGATGTTGTCTTGGGGGGCAGTCGAACCGCCTCATTCGCTTGTAGCTGGAGGTACGCGCTCTCCAGGTCTCGAGCAAGGATGAGCATCGAATAGAAATCGATAACCAGGTGATGAATGACGAAGAAGAATCGAACTGGAGCCGTGGGGCCTTGCGTCACGAGAACCACCCGGATGATTGGACCTCTGGTGATATTGATGTCCTTCAAGGCTCTTCGCTCGATTGCCTTGACAGCCGCCTTCCGCTTCTCTGCCGGTACGTGACTGACATCACTATGAGAAAAAATCTCACACTCTTCCCGGCTCAAATTGGTCTGGTGCCAGGCCTTGCCCTGGCGCTCGAAACGCATGCGTAGCGCATCATGGTGCGCTACCAGCTCAGCCACTGCTTGCTTCAGGAGGACCGGATCCATTGGTATCCGAACCTCCATGCGTATCGGTCCTACCGGCCTATTGAATCGGTGGGTGCCGGAATCGTACAAGAACGCGTGCTGAGAAGGAGTGAGCGGGACAGGACCGGAGACCGTGCCCTGATCGGCGACAACCCCAGTGAGCCTGGGAACGGTCTGGAATCGAAGCAGTTCCAGAATTTCGTCTTTCTGCCTCGCCAGCATCTCTCGTGTGGCCGGCGTCAAAACCCCTCTGGGCGCCCTGATTCGCAGCTTTCCGTCCTCGACCCACAATTGCACCCCTTGTTGCGCGAGCGCTGCGAGATCGCCCGCCAGCGTCACAGCGTGATCTCCTCCAATTCCTCGCTGGCGACGTGGCCATTCGTACTCACAGCCTCACCGGCGAACAATTGCATCAGCACCATGGTTGCGATCTGCTCGATTGCCACACCCTCGAGAAATGCTTTGGTGGGCACCGTCACGTTCAGGTCGATACGAATCCGGTTGCGCAACTCTACAGCCATCAGTGAGTCAAGCCCCAGGCTCGCAAGTGACTGCTGGACGCTGATCTTGCGACTCGAAATGCCCATGACTTTGCCCGCCTGATTGCACAGGTAAGTTTCGAGCGCCTCTTGACGCTTTATGTCAGGTGCGGAGAGCAAAGCCTGGAGGGAGTCGGAAGTGGGGGATTCCACATCCGGCGCGCTCGCGAAGTCAGGTGTGATGGAGGATATCAATGGCCCGGCCTTCCACCCGGGATTCAATTGCAGACGTCGCTTCCAGTCGATATGAGCTACCAGAA
>JANWJD010000186.1 GCA_025449555.1 Chloroflexota bacterium
GACTCGATCTCGATGTACTACGATCCCATGATCGCCAAACTTATCGTTTATGCGGAGACGCGTTCTCTGGCACTGAGCCGCTTGCGCAGTGCCCTGGACCGCTATGTGTGCGCGGGACCGACGACGAATCTCCAGTTTCTGCAGTGGATCTCAACCCGACCCGAGTTTGCTGCCGGCGAGGTCGACATCGGGTTCATCGAACGAACATGGCGCCCGCTCTCGTCATCGGCGCCCCCCTGGCAGATCTTGATTGCGGCTGCGTTGGCCGACGTGTGCCGCGCGGATGCAACGGGAGATCCCTGGAAAGCGACGTCCAGCTGGCGGATTTCGGGCGTCCCGCGACGCTTTCAGTACCAGCTTGACGACCGCCATTGCGACGTCGCGTTGACAAAACTTGGTACGAATACATGGCTCGCTGCAACCCAGGAAATCGAATCTCGGATCTCCCTGGTCGACATCAGGTCGGACCGGGTCATTTTTCGGGAAGCCGCCTCGACGATCAACGTGGTAATCGCCCATCGCTTGGACGGGTATGATGCCGTTTACGAGGGAGTGGCGTACGAACTTCGCCGTCCTCGACCCTTGGACTCCCGTCGTACCGGACAGGCGCGGCACGCCGTCGATTCGAATCTCGCGGCTCCCATGCCGGGAACCATCATCGCCATCAGCGTGGCGACCGGACAGACCGTGGAATCCGGAGAGCCGCTCGTCATCATGGAGGCCATGAAGATGGAACACGTGGTGGAGGCGGTTACCGGGGGCACCGTAAAAGCCATATTGGTGCAACCCGGTGAGATGGTGGCTGCGGGAACCGTGTTGGTGCAAATGGATGCGTAAAACACTGCCGTCCCGCGTGACGGTGTATGAAGTAGGTCCCCGAGACGGGTTGCAGAACGAGCCGACCTCGGTGCCCACGGCCGCCAAAGTCCAATTCGTGAACCTGCTGGCCGCTGCGGGATTGCCGATCGTCGAAGTAACCTCGTTTGTGCGTCCAGGCTCGATCCCGCAGTTGGCAGACGCGGAAGACGTGCTGGCGCAGATCGATCGCGCCGGGGAGACGCGTTTTACTGCGCTTGTTCCGAACCAACGAGGTCTGGATCGAGCTGCTCTCGGTCAACTTGACGGTATCGCCCTCTTTACGGCGGCGTCCGAAACCTTCAGCCGCCGCAATACGAATGCCGGAATTTCCGAGACGTTCGAGCGATTCGAGCCGGTAGTGCGTGGCGCGACCGAGCGTGGTCTCTGGATTCGCGGCTACGTCTCAACCGCCTTTGGGTGCCCGTATGAGGGCGACGTGGCGGTCGAGGCAGTCGTGAGGGTCTCTCGATATCTGGTCGAATTGGGTGCGGAGCAGGTGGTTGTGAGCGATACGATCGGCGTGGCCACACCCCGACAGGTTATGTCCGTGGTGGATGCGGTCTCGATGGAAATTGAACCGGCCCGGATTGCGCTGCACTTCCATGACACACGGGGCACCGCTCTGGCAAATGTGCTGGCCGGTCTCATGCTGGGAATCTCCACCTTCGATTCCTCCGCCGGAGGTTTGGGTGGCTGTCCCTACGCGCCGGGCGCCGCCGGCAATGTGGCCACCGAAGACCTGATCTACATGCTCAATGGCATGGATATTGAATCCGGCGTGTCGCTGGACCGAGTGGTGGCTGCCTCGCGTTTCTTATCCACGGTGACGGGACGTATGCCATCGAGTCGATACTACACGGCGGTGAGCGGGTGAGAAGGCGTTCTCCACGTCTTCAGGCTCGGGACGTACTTCGTCGCCTGGAGCCCCTCTACGGTCAGTTGACAACGGGCCTGACCTTTACCACGCCGCTCGAGTTACTCATGGCCACCATCCTGTCGGCGCAGTGCACGGATGAACGGGTCAACACCGTCACTCCTACCTTGTTTGCCATGTTCCACAACGCGGACGAGTATGCCCGGTCCGACCCTGCGCAGATCGAGACCATCATTCATTCGTGCGGGTTCTTTCGGAATAAAACGAAGAGTATTCAAGCCACGGCAACGGCACTGGTTGAGCGGTTCAACGGTGACGTTCCCAACACTATGAAAGACTTGGTGACTCTGCCGGGCGTGGCACGAAAGACGGCGAATGTTGTGCTCTTTCACTCCTTTGGACGCAATGAGGGCATCGCGGTAGACACGCACGTGCAGCGCCTCTCACGTCGTCTCGGTCTCACTCGGGAGCAGGATGCAGTAAAGATCGAACGCGAGTTGATGCTGCTACTGCCCAGGAAGTCGTGGGGACGAATATCCGACTTGCTGATCTGGCACGGTCGTCGAGTCTGTTCGGCTCGGTCCCCGCGTTGCGGAGAATGCGTCCTGGCCGACATCTGTCCTTCGGCGTTTGCCACGGTGTAGCCGGCCGGAAAGCTAGCCGATGGGTGGCTCGCAACTCCAGCGTGGTGCATCGCCGGTCGCGAACATGAAACCTGCCACGTAGGACGAGTCCAACGGGTTCCAGTAGCTACGGGCTGCAAGGCCGGTTGTTGCCTGGAGTCGAGCAGCGGCCTGCCGGAAGGTCGCGGGAGCGAACTGAAACAGTCCGAAATGGGTTCCGTTTCTGGCCCGCGGATTGAGCGAACTCTCGCACTTCGCGATGTTCAACAGCACTGCGTACGGGATGCCGAAGATCAGCGAACTGTCGTAGATCGAGCGCTGCACAGCGCCGACGACAGTTGAAGGGTAGGCTTTCGCCCGCGGTCGGCATGTCTTAGTCGGCGACCGCAGAGTCATGTGGTCAAATATGCAGGCAGAATTCTGCCCTGAATGCGTCCCCTGTGCGTGCGTCGCACGTACGCCGGTCAGGACCAGCGAAGCAACGATGCACACGATGAGGAGCACCCTGCGCGTTCCTCTTTCCATCCTTCATGGACAGTATAGTCGGATCTGCCGCGCCGCAACTACCATCCACATGGCCCATTACCCGCTTCGGGGGTACGTTGACACATGACGACACTGAGTCTACGATGAGCATACTCAGTCACGAGCGCGCGCATCACCCTGGATAGCCGTTCACGTAATGGGATGGGCCGCTTTATGAGCGACCGAGATCAGGACGTGCGGAGTTATGCGGATCCTCCAGATTACTCCCGGGTACTATCCCCAATTTGGCGGTGTCGAGCGCCATGTGCAGGCGATAAGTGAACAGCTGCGTGCCCTGGGACATCAAGTGGTTGTTGCAGCCGCGGTTCCTGAGAAAGGTCCAGGATCGTATGACGATTCGGGGGATGTCGAGGTCTGGCGCTTTGGGACCGTGGGGCTGGGCCCCACGTATCGCGTGTCACTACAACTCTGGTCCCATCTGCGGACCGTGCAGGACTCCTTTGACATCATGCACGTGCACAACTATCACACCGCCGTTGTACCGATCGCTGCCGCTCTTGGGCATCGTTGCCTCGTCGTATCGACACACCTCAATGATCGCCCGCACAGCACGCTAGCTCAGTTACTTCATCGCCCGTATCTGGCCGTGGGACGGTGGTCACTGTCTCGCGCTGCCTGTGTCCTGTGTGACAGCGAAGCTGAGCGTGATCGTGTCATAGCTCGACTCGGTGTTTCACCCGACCGCATGATGGTTATGCCCCACGGTGTCGATAGCCGTCTCCGTCCTCACGTGGGTCCGGCGCCCGCGAGAATCCCGCATCTTCTGCTCTGTGTAGGGCGACTCGAAGCCTACAAGCGGGTCGACCTTGTCATCACGGCTCTGCCCCGCCTGCCTGAAGAGTATCGGCTTGTCATCATCGGAGATGGACCCGAACGGGCCAGTCTCCAGAGACTCGCCGTGTCACGTAGAGTGGACGATCGTGTGGCATTCTTCGGTTCTGTCTCGGATGAGGAACTCAGTCTCTGGTACCAGCGAGCGAGCGTGTTGGTGACACTGTCTTCTGCGGAGGCGTTTGGCCTAACCGTCCTGGAAGCCATAAGTGCAGGCTGTCCGGTCGTATGCAGCCCGATTCCCGCGTTCACTGAGCTCGCGCATCGTTTTCCCTCCTGGATCTCGCCTGTGACGGCGAAGGGCGAAGCGGCGCTCGTCGATGGAATCAAGGAAGCAGACTACCGACAACGACCGGAAAGGCCGGATACCACCAGCTTCAGTTGGGAACCGCAGGTGAGAAGGCTCGTGGACCTCTATAACGAACTCGTGATCGCTTCGACTGAGGCAGCACCATCAGTTGCCGCACAGGTTTGATGGTGATTGCACCTGCTTCATTTCGTCCATCTTGCGCAGCGTCTCGACGTACAGTTGCTCAATGCGATCAGTCACCGACGATGCACGAAACTCGCGGGCGCGAATGCGTCCGCCGGCCCCGAGCCGCATACGAAAACCGGGGTCTTGTAAGAGCCGGGTCAGCGCGTTGCGGAGCGAAGAAACATCATCAGGCGGTACCAGGATTCCCGTTTCACCGTCAATGATCGCGTCTTGAAGGCCACCGACGGTTGTGCCGATCACAGCGCGACCGCATGCCATGGCTTCAAGGGCTGCCTGTGAAAAGGGTTCCGGCCAGATCGAAGGCACGACTCCGATGGTGCAATGTTGCCAGGCGGCCATGACGAGGGGGTGGGGGACGTTGTAGACGACCTTCACGCCGGGAGGAAACGTGGCAGGGGTATCGGGTGCGGATAGACCGAGCATCACCAGCGGGACATCGCAGGACATTTCCCGGTATGCGTCCAGCAAGACGCCAACCCCTTTGTGCCGGCCCAATTTGCCCACGAAGAGAATATAGTCCCCGGGAGGGGCAAAGGCTGGGCGTTCGGCCTCCCCTACCGCGTCCACCACGTGATCTGGAATAAGGGTGGGTATGATCTCGATACCGATTCCACCTGCTGCTAGCGCGCTTGCACGGGCCACCGCTCGACTAATCGCCACGTATCGATCGACGCCTGCGTGGAAATGACTTTCTACGGCTAGACCCGTGGTCAAAAGAAGCCCTTTCCCCAATCCATAGCAGCCGCGAGTGCACCGCAAACATTTCGCATAAGCCGGTCCCGAGCAGATGTGGAGGCCCTCGTGCATGAGATCTTTGCGCGCACAGGCGAGGCAATAGTCGTGGAGCGTGACGATCAACCTGGCCCCAAACCAGCGCTTCAAGGGTAGGTACGAGTACATCATCCAGCTGTGGGCGTGGACGATGTCGGGGCGGGTGCCGGCGACGAGAGAGCCCAGGGCAGCAGTGACCCCAGGGTCTGGAGCAGTGGGATGGAACATGCGTTGCGCGTCCTGGTAAAAGGGGCGCAGAACACGGTTCCACCCCTTGATTCGGTGCACGCGCACGCCTTCGTCCAACTCAAAGCGTGGGCTCCCTTCGTGCCAGAGGGTTGCAACATCAACCTGATGGCCCCGCCGGACGAGCTCCTTTGACAGTGTCTGAACATGTCTCTCAAGACCACCCACGACGGGCGGATAGACGTCTGAAACCATCAGGATGCGCAGCCGGCCACGAGTCATCCGTGGCCCCTGGTTCGGTCGATCCAGTCGTTCATCGACTCTGGTCAGACGACCCGGCGTCCGTCTCCAGGCCGCGAATCTCGTCCGCGGAGGCGATGCCCGCCTGCATCATCGCAGTCGCGGCTTCATCCAAAAAAATTCGTCGCTCCTCATGCGACCAGGCCAGCCATGCATCGTCACGCCGTTTCGGCGACCATTGCGGAAAACTGGATTTGATCCGATGTGCCCCAAAGTAATCTATGGGCTCCTCCTCGCACGCCACACCGAGGAACTCGAAGACCTCGACGAAAATCTCTCGGGGGTGAGCGACGAGCATCTCGTAACGAATCGTGTGGCACCGGTCTGGATGCGTCCTCCCGAAGTCGAGTCCTGCCAGGGCAAAGTCCGACCACGCTCGGCATGCCGTGCGGAAATCCTGATACCACGGCATCGAGAAGCCCCTCTGCGCCCATTTAGCCTTTGTTTCCTCGCTAACACTGTCGAGGAAGTTGAGCATGGAATGTACCGCGTTCCGACCATCACGGATGACACAGAGAAACCGGGCTCCGGGGAAGAGATCAGCGAGAGTGCCGGCGATGAGCGTGTTTCTCGGTGACTTCTCGATCCAACGCTTGCCGCCGCTCCTACTTGTGAATAAGGCATTCACGCCTAACCCAACCGAGGTGGCGAATTCTTCTCGTGATACGTCCTGGTGACCCAGCCAGTAGCTCCCCACTTCGTACGCACCGGCGATGTCCAGGCGCCCCGGTTTGAAGAGACTCGTTACGAAGTTTGACTCTTCGAAATACCAGAGTTCACTGTGCTGCCCCAGGGAAGCGGCGAGGATGGATGTGCCCGAACGAAACGACCCCAGAATAAAAATAGGGTTTGGACACACTGGAACAAGAACGGTGTCGGATGCGTTTGGACGCGCTGCCATTGCTTCCCTCCGATGTCCGACTCGGATTCACGGTCCTCCCGTGTGGTCGACGCGGAACACCCACACAGGGTAGTTGGGATTGTTGAATGCAGCGACAATCTCGGCGTGCCTGAGCGCTTCAGTCACGAGGATTGTGCTCACATATCGAGGATGTGGCGTTCGGTACGCGAAGTTCAGCAAGATCCGTCCCCCGACGAGATAGTCGATTCCTCGCCAATCGTTGTGGAGAATGCCCTCCCGGATCCGCCGTTCATGCTCAGCCTGCACGTACGGAAATGCATGCATCCAAACCTTACCGTGCGCCCCATCGTGCAAATCCGGCCACATGAACGATTCAACGAGTAGTGTACTCGACGCCGGCACGTGGCGCGTGACCCAGTCGATCGCTGCCCGTTGCCCCGCGGTCCGTTGCTCGTTCCAGAGAAGGACGTGATTAGCCGCGAACCCGAGAGTCGGACTCCTGTAGCCGCTCAGCACCATAGCTGTGAGTATGACCGCAGCGACCAAGGCGCGAGGATCGATGCTAAGGATTTTGCGCAGGACAATCGACCGTGCCCAAGCGTGGCTGGAGAACCATTGGGCCAGAATCGTCCAGGCGGCCCGGACGAGCAGTCCCAGCACAATCCAAGAGACGAGCAATGCCGCAACAACTGGATCGCGTAAGTCTTCGGCCAGGAGGGAACGGATTATGGTCGATCTGAGGTTGCCTAGAGAGCGCACAGCAGAAACCACGATGTGACAGGCGATTGCCAGACACAGGGCGAGCAGCGGAATGGCCGGGATGAGGTGGTAGATCTCGACGACCCCGCCGCGCCCGAACAGGGCCCACCAGGAAAACGTAGCGAGACCGAGCAGGCCGGCTGCTCGGTTGCTCCGGATCGCCATGAGACAGAGGAACGAACCGGCTGTTCCACCGACGACGAGCACCGGGTCTGCCTGAATCCAGACCCCCACAAAATGCCAGAACTGACTTTGCGGATTGATAAGGCCCCCGTCCCGGCCCCTACTTGCTTCCCAGAGAAGCCCCCCGATCAAGCTGGGCCGGGGATATCCGTCAGGGCCGGGACCGGATAATGGAAATAGCTCACCGCGGAGCGCTCCATAGAGGAGATAGACCGCGAGTACCGCGCTCAATGTGGCGATCCATACGACTGCAGTCAGGGTACGTCGCCGAACTGGGGCCCAAAAGAGAAGGAAGCAGATACATGCGGGAACGAGCACAGCCGTTGGAATCTTGGAGAGTATTGAGAGACCCATGGCCAGACCGCTTGTCACCACCCCCCTACCTGACAAGCGTGTCCGCACCAGCGGGAGCAGGCTCACC
>JANWJD010000187.1 GCA_025449555.1 Chloroflexota bacterium
ACCCGGCGACCCTGCACCACCTGCGCCGCTATCCGCAAGTCCTCGATGCGACCGTTGGTGCAGGAGCCGATGAAGACCCGATCCAGTTCGATATCGCCGATCGCCATCCCGGGACGCCGCGCCAGGTACTCCAGCGCGCGTTCGGTCGCGCGCTGCTCCGCCTCCGTGGCCAGCTCGTCCAGCACCGGTATCCGGCCCGTGACGGGCGCCACCATGCCGGGATTCGTGCCCCAGGTCACATGCGGCTCGATCTGCGTGGCATCGAGGCGAACCGAGCGATCGAACGTCGCGCCTTCGTCGGTGCCGAGTCCTTTCCAATCGCGCACGGCCCGCTCGAACTCCTCACCCTGCGGGGCATGGCGACGGCCTTTCACGTAGGCGAAAGTCGTCTCATCGGGCGCGATCATCCCGGCGCGGGCGCCGCCTTCGATCGACATGTTGCAGACGGTCATGCGCCCTTCCATCGAGAGCGCGCGGAAGGCCTCACCCCGATACTCGATCACATGGCCGACCGCGCCGTCCACCCCGATGTGCCCGATGATCGAGAGGATCAGATCCTTGCCGGTCACGCCGGCAGATAAATCACCGTCGACCCGCACCTCCATCGAACGTGGCTTGGTCTGCCGCAGACACTGCGTGGCCAGCACGTGCTCGACCTCCGAAGTGCCGATTCCAAAGGCCAGACTGCCGAATGCACCGTGCGTGGAGGTGTGGCTATCTCCACACACGATAGTCATGCCCGGTTGCGTCAAGCCCTGTTCGGGCCCGATCACATGCACGATTCCCTGGCGTGGGCTGTGCAGATCGTACAGCGTCACGCCGAACTCCCGGCAGTTCTCGGCCAGCGCCTCCATCTGTCGGACGGCGATCGCATCGGTGCTGGGGCGCGACCGTTCCCAGGTCGGGACGTTGTGATCCATGGTGGCGACCGTCTTCTCGGGGCGACGCACCGTTCGACCGTGCAATCGTAGACCGTCAAATGCCTGCGCCGATGTCACTTCGTGCACGTAATGCATGTCGATGTAGAGGATCGCCGGCTCCCCCGGCTCCTGAAAGACCACGTGTCGCTCCCAGATCTTGTCCAGCATGGTCTTGGGCGGTGCGTACTGGGGCGTGCCCCCAACATTCGAGGTGGTATTCATACTGTCCTTTTACTGCCTCCAGAACCTGTGGCCCAGCACTCGGGATCCGTAGCTCGCCGCTCGCTTGAACAAATTTGCCCGACAGCCGACAACCGTTGTAGCGTCGCCCCTTGTGGGCGACCCGGCCTGACGTTTCATCCGGCGTGGCGCCGTCCTGCGGCATGAATGACTCCGTCGCCGGCTCGTTCGTTGTCATGTCCGGCACCGGGAGGCCGGGGCTGATCGCCACACCCGGCGATCACTACGACGACTCGCTTGGATCGAGTTGGGGACAGAGCCCCGGCCTACATCATCCATTAATATCCCGCCACTATCCGGTCAACTGTCGCGCCGTGTGCCCGCCTTCCGCCGCCAGCAGCGAATACTCGAGACTGTCGACCAGCGCGGTGGCACTCGCACTCACGATGTTCGGCGAGGCGCCCACCGTGTTCCAGGTGCGATGTCCGTCGGTGGCCTGGATCCAGACGCGGACCCGGGCCGAGGTACCGCTCTCGTTATCGACCACGCGTACCTTATAGTCCACCAGGCGCACCCGCGCGATGCCGGGAAAGAACTCGATCAGTGCCTTGCGCAGCGCCGCGTCCAGCGCATGGACCGGACCGACACCCTCGGCCGCGGCCAGCGACCGATCCTTCCCCACCCGCACCTTGACCGTTGCCTCCGAGCCGTCACTCCGGGCCCGGTGCACAGTGGTGACGGAATACGACTGCAGATGAAACTGCGGGGTGTGCGTCCCGGCGGTACGGAGCACGAGCAGCTCAAAGGAGGCGTCAGCATCTTCGTAGATCGTTCCGTTGTGCTCTCGCTGCTTGATCTCCTGTAACAGCTTGAGGGTTGCTTCCGGTGAGAGCGCCAGCCCGAGCTCCTCGAGCTTGTGCTGGATGTTGCTGCGGCCCGAAAGATCGGACACCAGCACATGCCGTTCGTTCCCCACCGACTCGGGCGCCACATGTTCGTACGTCTGCGCGCCTTTCATCACGGCGTTGACGTGCATCCCGGCTTTGTGCGAGAAGGCCTCGGTGCCCACGTACGGCAGCTTCAATGAATGTGGGGCATTCCCGACCTCACTGACATAGCGCGACAGTTCGGTGAGACGCACGATGCTTTCCGGCGGCAGGCACGAATGCCCCAGTTTCAATTGAAGATTCGGGATGATGGAGCATAGATTGGCGTTGCCGACGCGTTCGCCGTAGCCGTTGATCGTGCCCTGCACCTGCTGCGCTCCGGCCTCGATCGCCGCCAGAGAATTGGCCACGGCCAGCTCAGCATCGTTATGGGTATGAATGGCAAACCGCGTGGACACCGTCCGGGCCACCTGCGCGCACGCGCCGGCGATGGCAGACGGTAACGAGCCGCCGTTGGTGTCGCAGAGCACCACCCAATCCGCGCCGGCATCTGCCGCGGCTTGTAAGCAGGCCAGTGCATACGCCGGATCATCCGCATAACCGTCGAAGAAGTGTTCGGCGTCGAACATGACCTCACGTCCGGCAGCTTTCAAAAACGCCACCGAGTCGGAGATCATCGCCAGGTTTTCTTCCAGTGGGATCCCCAGCACCACCCGCACCTGTTCCGCCGACGACTTCCCCACGATCGTGGCCACCGGCGCCTCCGCGTCCAGCAGAATGCGAAGATTCGCGTCGGCGGCTGCCGCGGTATACGGTTTCCGCGTGCTGCCGAAGGCTGCCAACCGGCTGGTACGCCAGGGCAAATGCTTGGCCCGGGCGAAAAACTCTTCGTCGCGTGGATTGGATCCCGGCCAGCCGCCCTCGACGTAGGCGAAACCGAGTTCGTCCAGTCGTTCGGCTACCCTCAGCTTGTCGTCGACGGTGAGGCTGAACCCGTATGCCTGGCAACCGTCACGCAACGTGGTGTCGTATATCGCGACGTTCACGGGCACCTCCTCGTTCCTTTAATTGTTCGATCACTGCTGCTGTAAACTCCCGCGTCCCGACCGCTGTTGTGCCTTTGCCGACCAGATCAGCGGTCAGGCGTTCCCCGGCCATGACCTGACTCACCGCGTGTTGCACCTTGTTTGCCAGGTCGGTTCGACCGAGCGACCAGTGCAGCATGAGCGCCAAAGAGAGGATACTCCCCACCGGATTCGCCACGTCCTGTCCCCGCAGCGACGGCGCCGAGCCGTGGATGGGCTCGTACAGTCCAAAGCGCCGCTCCCCGCCGCCGGGTCGCAAACTGGCCGAAGGCAGGACGCCCAGCGAGCCGGCAATGACGCCCGCCAGATCGGTAAGAATGTCGCCGAATAGGTTCTCCGTCACCACCACATCGTAGGTGCGTGGTGATCGGATCAATGACATCGCGAACGAATCAACCAGCGCGTGCTCCAGCTCCACGTCCGGATTCTCCCGCCCATACTCGGTTGCAACCTCTCGCCACAGACGGGAGGTATTCATCACATTCGCCTTGTCGACCGACGTCACCTTGCCCCGCCGGCTGCGTGCCAGTTCGAAGGCGAACTCGAGCACCGCCTGCACCTGCTTTTCGGAATAGGTCGACGTGTCCACCGCGTGCCGCCCGCCCACCGTTCGGTGGTAGTACGACGGCTGACCGAAGTACACACCGCCGGTCAGCTCGCGCACAAAGGCAATATCTGCGCCCTGGGCTACCTCCTCGGTGAGCGGTGCATGGCGTCCGCCCGCCGCAGTCCAGGTGACCGGGCGCAGGTTGATGCCGAGGTTGAGCTCGGATCGTAGACGGAGCAAAGCACGCTCGGGCCGGGTCTCCACCGATAATTCGTCCCACGTTGGCCCGCCCACCGCTCCCAGCAGCAACGCATCAGCCTTTCGACAGCGCTCGAGGTCCTGCGTGCGGAGCGGCGTTTCGTAGGCGTCGATGGCGGCGCCCCCGACCAACAGTGTCGTATACCGGATATCCAGGTTATTGCCCTCGGCGACTGCTTCCAGCACATCCACCGCCGCTTGCAATACTTCTGGCCCAATGCCGTCGCCCGGCAACAGTACGAGATCGAAACTACGGACTACGTCGTCCATCGTGTCCATTCGTCGTCCCATACGTTGGGAGCGACGTACGAGCCGTTGCCCTCGGACCGGGCGTCACCGGGCACGCGTAGATCATCGGTCGGCACTTCTCCGGGGCTGACAAACCCCCATTCGTACCACACAAAGTTTTGGTCAAATCGCTCGTCGTTCATACTATGCTCCTTCCGGGCCGACGCTCACGCGACCGATGTTGGGTCCGCCGGTACATCTTTGGGGTTGAGCCAGCTCATCATCGAGCGCAGCTCGTGCCCCACCTGTTCGATTTGATGGTTACGGGCTTCCGCCCGCATGCGTTGGAAGTTACTGCCGCCGGATTCGCACTCGTCGACCCAGCGTTGGGCAAAGGAACCGTCCTGAATCTCGGTCAGAATCTGACGCATGGTTGCTCTCACGTGGTCGTCGATCAACCGCGGCCCCGAGACATAGTCACCGTACTCGGCGGTGTCGCTGATCGAGTAGCGCATATATGAGAGTCCGCCTTGATAAATCAGGTCGACAATCAGCTTCGTCTCGTGTAGACATTCGAAGTAGGCCAGCTCCGGCTGGTAACCGGCCGCCACCAGCGTCTCGAATCCCGCCTTGATCAGCGACGAAAGGCCACCACAGAGCACCGCCTGCTCGCCAAAGAGATCGCTCTCGGTCTCCTCGCGGAACGTGGTCCGCAAAACTCCGGCCTTGGTGCTGCCCAGGGCACGGGCATAGCCCAGCGCCAGCGCCTCGGCATGGCCGGAGGCATCCTGCTGCACGGCAAAGAGTGCCGGCACACCCGCTTCGAAGTACAGCCGACGGACCATATGACCAGGCCCTTTGGGCGCCACCATGGCGACGTCGATCTCCTCGGTCGGTACGATCTGCCGGAAGTGGATCGAAAACCCGTGGGCCGTCATCAAGAGCTTCCCGGGCGCCAGGTTCGGCTTGATCGAGTCCTCGTACACGGACTTGTGGAATTGATCGGGCAGCAGAATGCTGATGAGGTCGGCCCAGGCGCTGACCTCGGCTACCGTTTGCACCACGAAGCCGTCTGCCTCGGCCCGTTTCCAGCTTCCACTTCCCTCGTACAATCCGACCCGCACGTCACAGCCACTATCTCGCAGGTTCTGCGCGTGTGCATGTCCCTGACTGCCATATCCAATGACGGCGATCCGTCGCCGCCGAATGGCGTCTATGTCGGCATCTTCGTCGTAATACACCTTTGCCATCTATCTAGTCCCCTTCCGTTCTCAGACCGTTTGCCACTCAGTGGCCGGAGCTCCAGCGTGAAGCGCCATTGGGTTCGTGCGCGCTGATTCCTCAATACCGTACGGCATGAGCTCGGAAAACATGGCATCCAGTTCATCGCGCCGGCCCGAAGCCTCTACCGCGAGATACTCTTCCCCGGTGGAAATGACTCGCCCTCCGTAGTGCTGGATTATCGCTTCGAGCTCGGAGCGCTGGTCCGGCACGCAATGGACGCGGGCCAGCGCGAACTCACGTTGAATGGTTCCGGCGCCGGCATTCGTCACTTCCAGCACATCCGGCAGACGCCGCAAATGTCGGGTGACCTGCTCGATGTGATTGAGGCCGTCCACCACCACCGTCATCCGTCCCACGCCATCGGCGTGGGTCCGCTCCAGCGTCATACCGGCAATCGGGAAGCCGCGCCGCCGCAGCAGGCCGATGATGCGATCCACGGCGCCCGTGCCTTCGGAGAAACGGAGGGTCAGAGTCGCTTCACTCACCCGCGGCCTCCCCGGTGCGGAAACGCTCGGGCACGGTGTCTTCGATCATCGCCGCCACCGACTGACCGGATGGGATCATCGGATACACGTTACGCTCCTGCTCGATTGCGATATCCAGGATCGTGCAACCCGGCGTCGAGGCCGCCCACTCCATGGCCTCCCGCATCTCATCAACATGATCGACCCGGCGCGCGTTCAAGCCGTAGGCCTGGGCCAGCAGGATGTAGTTGGGGCTGGTAATGGGCGTCGCCGAATATCTGGCCCCATGGAAAAACTTCTGCCACTGCCGCACCATACCCAGGTAGCCGTTGTTCATGATGACGACCTTGATCTCCAGCCCCTCGGCCGCGATCGTGGCCAGTTCCTGGATGTTCATCTGGAACCCACCGTCGCCCGCCACAGCCCACACCGCCGTATCCGGCTGACCGAACTTCACACCCATGGCTGCCGGCAGGGCGAATCCCATGGTCCCCAGCCCACCGGATGTGATGTGCGTATTGGGATGATCGTAGCCGTAATGCTGCGCGGCCCACATCTGGTTCTGTCCTACATCCGTGACGAGAATCGCTTCACCGCCGCTCACGCGCTTGATCTCGGCCAGGATGTCGACCGGCTGCGGGAGGTCGTGCTCGACGGTGTATGTCGGGCTCTTCCAGCCGCCGATCTTCGACTTCCATTCCGCATGGGAGCGCTCGCTCACCATCTCGCCCAGCCGCTCCATCGTGGCGCGCGCGTCGGCATTGATCGCTACCTCGGTCCGCACCACCTTTTCCAGTTCTGCCGCCTCGATATCGACGTGAATGATGCGGGCCCGGGGCGCGAATTCGCTGATCTTGCCGGTCACGCGATCGTCAAAACGCATGCCGATTGCCACCAGCAGATCCGCTTCGTCGATCGCCCGGTTCGTACTGGCGGATCCATGCATCCCCGGCATGCCGAGTGACAGCGGATGAGATTCCGGAAAACAACTGATACCCAGCAGCGTGGTAATGACCGGGATATCGGTCTTCTCCGCCAGGACGCGCAGTGCCTCGTACCCGTTGGAGAGGATTACGCCATGGCCGGCGATGATCAGCGGCTGCTGAGCCGAGTCGATCAGATCCGCCGCCTTGCACAGTTGATCCTCGTCGTGCGAGCCGCGTTGCATCGGCGTCGGCGGGCGCTCGGGACGCCGGTAGACGGCGTGCTCGAACTGAACATCCTTCGGGACATCGATCAGCACCGGGCCGGGGCGCCCGCTGCGCGCGATCGCGAACGCTTCATGGATGGCCGGCCCCAACTCCTCGGCGCTGCGCACCAGAATATTGTGCTTCGTGACCGGAATGGTCACGCCGATCACATCCGTCTCCTGAAAGCTATCCTTGCCGATGGCGGGCCGTGCCACCTGACCGGTGATGGCCACGATCGGTACCGAATCCATGAAGGCGTTGGCCAGGCCGGTCACCATATTGGTCGCTCCCGGCCCGGAAGTGGCGACGCACACCCCGACCTTGCCGGTGGCGCGGGCATAACCGTCAGCAGCGTGGGTGGCACCCTGTTCGTGGCGCACGAGCACATGATAAAGATCGTCACAGGTATGGAGGGCGTCATAGAAGGGCATGATGGCCCCGCCCGGATAGCCAAATACGACGCGCACACCCTCCGCCACCAGGGCTGCGCACATAATTTCGCCACCGGTCTGACGTTCCTCCGGGGTAATCTCCCCGGCGTCTATCGCCTCGCTTGCCACTGCCATCGGTCTCTCCGTCCAGATAAAGAAAAGGCCTCCCGTTCGGGAGGCCTTGTTGGTGTTTCGCCGTTCCCGGCTAGCTCCTCCAACCTCCCGCGCCCGCGATAAGTACGAGTACAGAGAGAATTACAAGGATGGGGAGAATAATGACAAAAATCCCGCCTGACACTGTCTGGCGGGATTTGACCACAGGATTACCGGCAACAGCAGTACTGTTGCTTCGATGGGCCATCCGTTTTGTGGTCGCGAATTCAGTCATCACGTTCTCCCCGTAACTGCATATTATGGTACGTGTCAAGACAGTGTACGCCCTATAGACAGACTGTCTGAAATGAGCGGCCCAAACACTGGACGATATGTACAGATGAAGGCTCGTTGGGACGGATTTCGGGGTGAACCGAGAAATCCTGCTCGGAAATCCTGGTTCGAAGGTATCACCCCCGCATAGGGCCGGTCGCGCGAGTGCCATCCGGTAGGGCCGGCCCGCGGCCGCCAGGCCGCAGTGGCCCGCCGCCCCGCCGCCCCGTGTCCCGCTGCGACCGTGCGATACAGGGCCAACACACAGACCGAAGCATCCACTCCCCTCGGTGGAGCTGCCTTACCCCCGATCCTGCCTACCTCGATGCACCCGGTGTGACCGACAACCAACCACTTCAGGCCCGTTGCTCCGTCTCAGGCTCTTCATCTCGAGCCGCCCGTTCATTCTGCCAATCAAGCGTGGAATTCACCCGCGGGAAGGGTTGGTTCTCCGGCACTTCAACCCCGAGGAAGCCGCACAGTGGCTCCCAGCCCTGTCGCACATCGAAGACCAGCAGCCGATCGGCCGGGACCCGAGTTTGGACCTCTTCAATGTGGCGCTCGAAGACGGAGACCGCATGGCGTTTATCGCGGAACTTTCCCTGGAATGTGCCTTGCCAGATGACCGCCGCGATCATCTGGGCCATCGGATCATCACTCGTGGCGAAGTCGGATCCGGCTTCCGGCGCGCTGGCAGGATAAATAGTATTGATGCAGCTCTCGTACCACGTATCTGGATCACGCACCGACAGGATCACGGGAGCATCGGGGTAGGCCTCTATCAGCCAGACGTAAAACGCCGCACTGGGCCAGTCCACCGTCGATTCGTACTCTTCGAAGATCGCATTCCAATCAACGTCGGAACCGTTGGCGGCAGCGGTCCAGAGTGGGGCGTGTTCGGGGTGAGAAGAGACTTCGGACATGTGATAACACGGGCCGAATCCGAGCGTCTCCAACGCCTCTTTGAGTGACAACGTGCCGGTTCGTCCGAATCCTGCTCCTATGACTTTCATATGTCCCTTCCATTGCGAGGTTGGTCCGATTGCACACCTGGCGACTGCGTCTGTGCGGAACAGTAGAGAGGTCCTGAAATTCCGTACGTTCTGCCCACTTGTTCTACACATGAACTCCCGCTAGAATACTTCTAACAACTGAATACCAAGCTCTATCAAGAGTGGCTGAGGGAACGGCCCTGTGAAGCCTGCCAACCTACCCGACGTGGGCGAGGTGGAAAATCCGTCAGACGTGGTCTGAAAGATACGGCGGACATCAGCCCCTGAATCTTTCAGGGGCTTTTAGTATTTCGAGGACCGAAGGAGGAGACCGATGTACGCAACCGGGTTGGTCTGTCGCCAGTGTGGCGCGGAGAGCGAGATCGCTCCACACTACTACTGCGACAGTTGTTTTGGGCCGCTCGAGGTCCGCTACGATTACGACGCAATTCGCGGCTATGTGACCACCGCGCACGTGGCAGCCGGACCCACCACCATCTGGCGCTATCGCGCGCTCCTCCCCATCAGTCGCCGGCCGGTCGATCTCGGCACGGGCTGGACCCCGCTGCAGCGCGCCGATCGACTGGCCAGGGCGCTCGACCTCAAGGATCTGTGGATCAAGAACGACTCGGTCAATCCGACCTTCTCCTTCAAGGATCGCAATGTCTCGGTGGCCGTCAACAAAGCCCTCGAATTCGGGTTCGACACCTTTGCCTGCGCCTCCACCGGTAATCTTGCCGGCTCAGTGGCCGGGTTCGCCGCCCGCGCCGGCCTGAAGAGTTACGTCTTTGTGCCCTCCGATCTGGAAAAGAACAAGCTGCTCTCGGCCGCGGTATATGGCACCACCCTCGTCACGGTCGACGGCAACTACGATGCGGTCAACCGGCTGTGCGGTCAGATTGCCGACCAGTACGGCTGGGGCTTCGCCAATATCAATCTGCGCCCCTTCTACTCCGAGGGCAGCAAGAC
>JANWJD010000188.1 GCA_025449555.1 Chloroflexota bacterium
CTGGCACTGCCGATAAATCCTCCGGTGGCCCTGAGCTCGTTCGAATTTTGATAGACCACGAGATAGGAGGCCGGCCGCTCGGCACCCAGCAGTGCTGGAGCGAGCGCCAGGAGCCGGCAGAAGATCTGGAGGCGAGGTAGTCGGTCGTCGAGGGAGTGGAGCGCGGAAGCCAGAGCAGCCGGATAGGTGTCGGCGGACAGAGCTCGGCGGCTCGCTTCGGCTTGATTGAACTGCGTGCAGGCTCGCTCGAAGTTGCGGCGACCGAAAGTGAGTCCAGTTACCAGCGCCGGAACCCGTCCATTTCCGGAGGTGGCATCCCAACGACGTGCCACCGGAGCCAGCCCGTCCAGCAGCGAAAGCACACCATCGGTCGTGCGACGAGCGGCATGCGCAATGTGGGGGGCGGCGGCAACTTCCGGTCCGACCTGCGGTACCCACCCTACATGTTCGACCAACGGCGCCACCAGCGCGAGCCGGTCGTCGGCTGATTGAAAGTTGCTCCGCGACTGCAAAATGTCGCCCCTCACCTGTCCCAGGGCGCTGCGCAGCGACGAGTGTGCCGTCACGAGCTGGATCCGGTCTTGCGCCAGCCGCAAATCCGTCACCCCGGCAAGCAGAGAACGCCGGGCGGAAAAGAGAATGACGGCGGTAATCGCCAACAGGATAAGCACGAGGACCGCGAGTAGGAGCACGATGCGACGAAACACGGTCTCATGGTAGCGGCTGACCGGACGAGTCGTCCGGTGGTCCAGTCAACGTCTCACTTCCTCATCTCCAAGTAAAACGCATGTTCTAATAAGTAAGGGGTATGTGTATCATAATTCCCGATCGGTGACCCTTTCGAGGCGCAGTGCGTCCCATTCGAGCGTGTTCGCTTCCCGATTTGGTCCGACATGTGTACGCTTGAGGCGTGACATAGCAACTCGGTGCCGGCGTGGCATCTCCCTGGATCGCCATTCCGGCGACACATTGGGCGACAGGCGCGCACCTTTGATCGGAGAACTACCGTGAACGACACCAATAGCCCTCCTACCTCGCGCGCCGGGCGCGACGTTTCGCGCGGTGGAGGCAGCAACCAGGGTGGGCCGGGTGGTCCCGGCGGGCCGGGCGATGGCGGTCCGCGCGCCCCCCGCTTTCGCCTGTCGAGCCGCGGCTGGATCATTACGATCGCCGTGGTTCTCTTATTCAATTTCATCTTCTATCTGCCCCAACTGGCGAACACGACCGCAAAGAACGCTCAAACGACTCTGAGCTACTCGACGTTCATCGCCCAGGTAGGGTCCAATGGCATTCGCAATGCCCAGATTCGCGATACCGCCATAACCGGCACGTTCAAACGTCCGTACACGGTCAAAGTGAAGGGCAAGGCGACGACCTACACGCAGTATTCCACCGTGATCGCACCGGAGCTGCTCAATTCCACCGTGGCTTTGATGGACCGGCATGGGACGCAGGTGACGCTTGAAAATACCACGGCGCCTGCCTGGGTCACCGTGATTGGTACAGCGCTGCAGGCGTTACCCCTGCTCTTTCTGCTCGGTCTCTTCTTCATCGGCTCCAGGGCCGCGCGCCAGCAACAGCAAGGTGTTTTCGGCTTTGGACGCAGCAAGGCGAAGCTGTACACCGAGGAACGCCCGCACACGACGTTCGCGGACGTGGCGGGAGTCGATGCCGCCAAGGATGAGCTCAAGGAGATCGTGGACTTTCTGCGCGATCCGAGCGTCTACCACCGGATAGGTGCGCGTATTCCCAAAGGTGTGCTGTTGATCGGGCCACCGGGAACCGGCAAGACCCTCCTGGCACGAGCCGTAGCAGGTGAAGCCCGGGTCGCCTTCTTTTCGATCAGCGCCACCGAATTCGTCGAAATGTTTGTAGGTGTCGGCGCCAGCCGGGTACGCGACCTGTTCGACCGCGCGAAGCAAGCGGCACCCGCGATCGTGTTTGTCGACGAGCTGGATGCAATCGGTGGCTCTCGCGGCGGCCGCGGTCCGCTCGCCGGGTCGAATGACGAACGAGAGCAGACGCTGAACCAGCTCCTGGTATCGATGGATGGGTTCGAGCCGAACGAAGCGGTCATCATTCTGGCGGCGACCAACCGCCCCGACGTGCTCGACCCCGCCCTCTTACGACCCGGTCGATTCGATCGTCAGGTCGTGGTCGATCCACCTGATCGCAAGGGCCGAGAAGCGATTCTCAAGATCCATACGAAACAGATCCCACTCGACTCCAAGGTCGATCTCGGCACGCTCGCCCAGGGCACGCCGGGGATGAGCGGGGCCGATCTCGCTAACCTGGCGAACGAAGCCGCCCTCACCGCGGCCCGCAACCATCGTGCTGAGGTCACGCAGGCCGATTTTGAGCAGGCACTGGACCGCATCACGCTCGGCAGCGTAGGTGCTCCCTTGATGAATGAAGAGGAACGCCGCACGGTGGCCTACCACGAGGCGGGTCATGCTATCGTCGCATTCCTGCTGCCGAATGTGGACCCGGTACAGCGCATTACGATCACGCCGCGTGGTCGCTCGCTCGGCGTCACTCAGTTCTTACCGGTCGACGAACGCCGCAACTATCGACGCGACTATCTCTTGAATCGGATGGCCGTGGGTCTGGGCGGTCGGTCCGCCGAGGAAGTGGTGTTCGATGACATCACGTCAGGCGCCCAGAACGATATCCAGATGGTGACGTCAATCGCCCGTACCATGGTCACCGAGCTCGGCATGGTGGATGAATTCGGGCCGACCTATCTCGGTTCCGGTGGAGACGGACCCAATGGCGGATCGTATAACCCCTTCGATCCCAGAGAATACAGCGACGAGACCGCCGCACAGATCGACGCCGCCGTTAACCGATTGGTGCAAGAAGCGCATCGGCGAGCCCTCACCATCGTGGGAGACAATCGGCCGGCACTCGACGCGGTTGCTGCCGCGCTGATCCGGGATGAGTCGCTCGATCGAGTCCAATTCACCGAGATCGTCAACCGGCACCGGAGCCTGGGCCAGCCCGAGCTTCCCATACCCGAAGGTGAGGGAACACCGACCGGGGAGCACCCTGAGGTTGTCCATACTCCGCTGGGAGGCTCGACCAGGACGACGCAGGACGGCGCGGTGTAATAGCGCACCTACGCGCTGGGTTTCGGATATCACCCGTCTCCATTGGGAACCGAAGCCGGACAAAGTGTCCTGGGGCGGACCATAGTCCCCCTCTGCGCAGGGCCTATGGTCCGGTGCACCGCTTGACCTCTGGACGTTAACAACACTCGGTCTTACGGTCAAAGGGAGTGTTCGGCTCCGGTTGTCGCCCCAGGGGAGAAAGCGTCAGCCGCGAGCCGGCACCCGAATTCGACCTGGGGGAGTATCGAATCATGCCTGACTTGAACGGAATCAGTAACAGCATGGAACAGTTCATAGGTCCGTATCAGATACCAGTTCTAGTAGTCGGCGGTATAGTTTTCGTCGTGTGGGTGGTTCTCACGTATCGGGCACTGCAGGCCTACAATGCCAGTGATGCGGCGCAACTCGATCAGCTTATGAAGCGCAAGTAGCAAGCGCCCGCTCCGATTCCGTCCGGCGGCAGCGGGAGTCATCGGACCCGCGGCCGGGGGATCTGGTCGAGGGTGACCCACTCATTTTCAGGGCCGGCCGTTCCGAATTCTTTCGATTCGATTAACTCTCGGTCGAGAGCCGTGCCGGAGCGTTTCATCCGAGGGGTTTCAGCGTAGTAACGCTGTGATGGCCCTATCGCCTAAGCGCAATCTGTGCCTACAACAGTTGAAGTCATTTCGGATGACGCGTACCGACTCACTCGGTATGTGTGGGAAGAGCGAAGCATGAGCACAGTCCTGGCACACGACGGGACTCAGGGATTTTCGAGCATTGAGTATGACGCTCACACCGAGCTGGTGTCGTTGATGACTGAGTACGAGCGACCGCTCTACAGCTTCGTTCTGTCGATTGCGCGCGATTGCGATGTCGCGCTGGATTGCGTGCAGGACACCTTTCTTCGAGCGTACGAAGCATTGAAACGCGGGAAGTCGATCAATGGCGCGTGGCTCTACACGGTGGCCCGCAACCGATCGATGGACGAGTTTCGACGCAAACGCTGGGTGCACCCGGATTCAGACGCGCTCGACTACGTGCCGGTCTACCACAGCTCCGACGAGTCGGTCGTGGTGCAGGGCGTACTGGACCGCATGAACCCCATGGATCGCGACGTCCTCTACCTCTTCATCGTGGCGGGTTTCAAGACCGACGAGATCGGAAACATTATGGGCATGAACGGGACGGCGATCCGTCAGCGCCTCTACCGTGCTCGTGAACGCTTCAGGGCGCTATACGGGCAGGAGGAGTGATCAAGACGGCTCCGGCGGAGGATTGCCACGTCCGGTGAGTTCTTTGATGACTGCGGAACGTACCTTTTCGAGATTCGCGCCAAGGCTTTCCAGGACTCCGGCCGCGACGCCTTCCCCTTCTCGAATCAAGCCGAGCAGCAGGTGCTCGGTCCCGACGTAGTGGTGACCCAGCCGACGTGCCTCATCGACGGCAAGTTCGATCACTTTTTTTGAACGCGGCGTCAGGCCGATTTCACCCATCACCTGCCGTTCTCCACGGCCGATGATGTATTCCACCTGGCTCCGAACGTTGGTGAGCTCGATGCCGAGATTGGACAGCACCTTGGCGGCGACCCCCTCGCCCTCCCGCACCAATCCCAGCAAAAGATGCTCGGTGCCGATGTAGATGTGGTTGAAACGCTGCGCTTCTTCCTGCGCAAGGGTCAGGACTGTGCGGGCGCGTTCCGTAAACCGATCGAAACTTCCTGAGAACCCAGAGGATGGCTGTCCCGTGTCGGCGGCGCTGGGGCTGGCTTCCGGCTGCACGCCGTGGTGAGGGACATTCTCCGTTTGCGTCAGTACCTTGATCACCTCTGCACGCACCTTATCGAGGGTGACTCCCAGGCTCTCGAGCACACCAGAGGCGATGCCCTCGCCCTCCCGGATCAAACCGAGCAACAGATGCTCGGTGCCAACATAATGATGACCGAGTCGACGTGCCTCGTCGATCGCGAGCGCGATTACCTTCTTGGCTCGTGGAGTGAGGCCGATCTCGCCCATCACTTGATGCTCGCCGCGCCCGATGATGAATTCCACCGCGCTGCGCACCTTGGTGAGTTCGATGCCGAAATTGGAAAGGACCTTCGCGGCGACCCCTTCGCCTTCACGCACCAGACCCAAAAGGAGATGCTCGGTACCGATGTAGTTGTGGCTAAAGCGTTGCGCCTCTTCCTGGGCGAGGGTCAGGACTTTCCGTGCGCGTTCCGTGAACCGGTCAAAACTTCCACTCATACCAGGATCGGCTCCCATGGTCCCAGTGCCATGTCCGGGAGGATGAGCAGATGGAGGGAGGGGAGACCGGGCTTCCGGGCTCATGTGATCGCGAAAGAGGCGCCATACACAGTCGTCGCAGATGAAAGCGCCGCGCGCCCCTTCCACCAGCAGCCGGACCTGCGAGCGACTCCTTCCGCAAAAGGAACAGGTATTTTCCGATTCGGGAGCGGGAGATGTTTCCATGGGGCTACTATACGCAGGTATGCGGCTAGCGGTCGAGGATTGGGCCCCCGAGGACGGCGTCGTTGCAGCGGCACTCGGGTTTCCCGCAGTGTGTGATGCGCGGGTTCCGGCCGATGGCCTCCGTGGCTGTGGACAGGGTTGGTCCGGCTGGGAAGATCCGCCAGACGCTCTCTCCCACGGTCGTGCGGCGTTCGAGCGGCGCCAGTATCGGGTCAAATGCGTTGAAACCGGTGGAGCAGCTGCCGATCTCGACCATCATGGCATTGCCGTCGACGTCGTTCGCCCAGCGGCGAAACAGCGTCCGGCCAGCCTCGCGTTCCGCCAGATGAATCAGCGTCATCGACGTCAATCCGACCCCCATGAGGACGACTGAGCCTCCCAGTTCCACCAGGCGCTCGAACGGCGCGTACACATCGCCTCGAGTTTGCCGGTCGACCAGATCGGACGCCAGCGGCCCGACGGCGCTGAACGAGTTGAGTGGATGGTCGCCACGCACCCGCCCCTCCATCTTCAGCACCGTCGTGGGAATCGCTCCCATAGAGCGATCCACCTCGTTGGTATCGATGGTGTACCGTCGTCCGACACCAACCCGGTCGGTGTCGGATTGGTCGTAGTTCCAGGCATTGCGTGGGGGCCGCATGTCAGGCGGCGGCGGAATGATGAAGGCCCCAGAGAAGGTGGGCACGAGCACGGTGCACCCCTCCGCCAGCAAGCCGCGCACGACCGCTTCGGCGCCCCCCTCGAGATACCCGAAAGAGCTCAGGGATGAATGCACGCAGAGCGGTTTTCCGGAGAGTCCGGCAACGCGTGCGGCAGCGCGAATATCTTCGACTGTAACGGTCATACGACTTCTTTCAACGATTTCCCTGCGCTCGTCACCAGCCCAACAGCGCCGACGGCACGGCGGCCAGGGACCGAAGCGTGATGACGCGCGCATCAGGGTACGGCTTGCGCCTGGTGAGCCAGACCGCTCGCGCGAAGCCGGCGCTCAACGCTCCCTCGATGTCGGCCTCCAGGTTGTCGCCGACCATGGCGGTGTGCTGTGGACTCTCTCCTGCAATCTCGAGCGCTGCTTGAAAGGCGTCCGGGTGCGGCTTGAAGTCGGCGTGCGCGATATCGACAATGCCATCCAACAATCCATCGAAGCTGGCAGCCGCGACTCGGTCTCGTACATAATCGATCCCGGCATTACTCAACAGCACCAGTTTCAATCCCGTTGCATGAAGAGTTTGCAGGGTACGAACCGCATCACGCCGGGGTCGAATGCGGCTGTGATGCCGGCGGTACTGCTCGTCGACCTCGAGGGCACGTTCCGGTGACAGTCCCAGTTCGATCCATCGCCCCGTCCGGAGCTCGTCCAGCGAACATTCGCCGGCGTGGTACCGGTCGAACCACCGAGCATTGACCGCGGTCGCCTGCCGGGGATCGATCCCGTCGGCTCCCAGTTGGACGTAGGCGCGCTTGCGCGCGCGTTCGGAGGCGATCAGCGTGTCGTCGAGGTCGAGCACGACGGCGCGTAGACGGTTGGCTGCCATGGAGTAAGGATAAGGCATGGCATCATGGGGTAAGGAAGGGTGAATATCTATGGCAGTTCAAGACGAAGCACGCATCCGCCACCTGGACTGGGAGGGATGCTATAACGTTCGCGACCTGGGTGGTTATCCCACGCGCGATGGCAAGACGACACGCTGGGGCGCCGTGGTGCGCACCGACAACCTGGCGCGGTTGACCGAGGCCGGACGTGCCTCGCTGATCGACTACGGAGTTCGATCCATCATCGATTTGCGACGTCCGGACGAAGTGGCGGAGTACCCGAACCCGTTCGCGGAGCCGGTGGAGCGCGGCATCCGGTACACGAATGTGTCGTTGGTCGATCCCACCAGGAGCGCACCTGCAAACTTCACGACGCTGGCGAACGATTACAAGCGCATCCTTGATAGCTTCGCGCCGGCGATGGCGGAGATCATGCGCGAGATCGCCAACGCACCCAGCGGAGCAGTACTGATTCATTGCATGGCCGGTAAGGATCGCACCGGCATGGTTGCGGCACTTCTACTGGACCTGGCGGGCGTCTCACGAGAGATCATCGGCGAGGACTACGCGTTGTCGGAGGCATGCTTGCGTCCGCTCAACCAGGAATGGCTGAAGAATGGACCGGGCGAACGGGAGGAACGAGCCCGGGAACTGGAACGTTTCACCCCGCAGGCCGAAGTCATGCTGGAAGTGCTGTCGCATCTCGACGAGCGGTACGGCGGTGTGGAACCGTATCTTCTGCAGGCCGGCGTGTCACTTGAGGAGATCGAGCGCATCCGGGCGCGGCTGGTCGACCGGGATCTGTAGGGAGATGTCAGGGGCGTATCGCGCTGGTGCCGGCCTCTATCCGTTGTCCCGAGTATTCGGCTTGCGCCAGGTGAAGGCGACGCTGATCGGGTGATGGCGAAAGCGCTCCCACTTCGGCTTCAACGCTAGCCACGACTCGTCGATGACACGTTCCTTCATCTCCAGTAGGTTCCATCCCGCCTGCAAGCCGGCTGTGACCTGTTCACTCAGCAGATGAAGGTATGTTTCGATCGCAACCGGTTCACCGGGCCGGCGGTCGTAATGCGTCGGCATACCGGCGGTCATGATGAAGTGTGGGTGGTAGCCAACCAGCACCAGAACTCCCCCTGGACACGCCAGCCTCCACGCTTCGGCATAGAGCGGCTGGAGGTCAGAGAGATGCTCGTCGACCAGGCAGATCATCACGAGGTCGTAGACGCCGGACTCGAGCCCGGTTGCCGTGACGTCCGCCTGGTGAAGGTGCCGGTAGATGCCGCGTGGGTGGGCGACGGCGATCATCTCGGGCGTAATGTCAACTCCGTCGATCGACTCGACTCCGTTGCCTCGCAACCACGCTCCGGTCCTTCCCGTGCCGCAGCCCAGTTCAACCGCGCGACGTGTCGCCGGCCATAGGACTTCCGTCAGATCCTCGAGGAGAGCAATATCCATGGCGTCTTCCACCGTATTTTCGTAGTTGGGCACCCACTCCGCGTATCCCGTTTGCACGTCGACGGTACGATATCCGCGAGAGTCGAAATCCGAGAATTGGACCTTTCCCTGGACCGTCACGGTCAATCCTCCTCAACAAAAACGTCTTTCCGCGCATCCCAACCCGCGAACGATACATCATAGACATCGGTCGTATCAGGTGGCACCCGGATCCCGATCCCCTCGACCCAACCTGCTACGGGCTGCCAGGCACGCGTGAGGAAGGTGATGACCTGGGCCACCGTTCCGGGGTCGGCTCCGGCCGCGAGCGTGCAGTGGGGAATCCACCGGTCCGGTAGCAACTGCTCGTGTCGCACCGGAGGTCGGCCCGGGCCGGTCAGATGCGCCAGCAGGGTACGGTGGGTAGCCCGCAACGCGTGTGTCACGGTGGGAGCCAGAAATATCACCCCGTTGGTGGGGAAGACGCCTATCGCCTCGAAGCGGAGGGGGAAGCGGGCAGCGGTCTCGGCAAACTCCGCAAGCAGAGGGATGTACGACTCCACGTCATCGGTTTCGTAGGCGCTCACCGTAATGTGAGGGCGATGACCGCTCAGGCCCACCAGCTCGACGCCCTCTTCCGCCAGGGCGATCCACAGATCGATGATGGAACGCTCAGTGGGCGCGTCGAATCTCAAGGTGAAGTACGCGGTCTTAGGCTCGGTCCCTTGCATAGTCTCGTTCCATAGTGACCGCGAACGGAGCGAAGAAGGGAGGTGGGGTGACGGAGGGGACTCGAACCCCCAACCGCCGGAACCACAATCCGGGGCTCTGCCATTGAGCTACCGTCACCACGCTGCCGGCGCCTGGCCACAGCACCAAATTATACAGAAAGACGTGGCTGCTCGCCTTTGGTCAAAGCGTAACCACCATCAGAGTGGCACGATAGCCGCGTACGATCACCGGCATCTGCCGCGCGATGGTGAGTCGCGGATGTTGTTGCACGGAGTGCGTCAGCAGCGCCTTATCGCCCGTGAGCAGTACCATTCTGCCACCGGCCCGCAGCACACGAACCCATTCCGCCAGCAGTGCGGGATACAGGGCGCGATTCTCTGCCGGCGTGCCAATCTGCTTGCCAAACGGGAGGTTGGTGATAATTGCGGAGACGGAATCGTCCTCCAGCGGGAGCTGTCGCGCATCCCAGCGGTGTATTTCGATGGGTTTGTAGCGTGTCCCGATATTCTCCCGCGCCGCCATCACCGCTGCTTCGTCCAGATCACCGCCCAAGAGGAGCCTATAACGCGCTGCACGGGCGCGCTCGATCAGGATGGTACCAGAGCCACACATGGGATCGAGCACTACGTCGTCGTCCTGTGGTTTGGAGAGCAAGACCATGGCGCGTGCCACCGTCGGCTTGAGCGCGGCAGGCAGACTCGCTTTCCGGTAGTCGCGCTGCCGCATCGAACTCTCTGAGAGGCGAAGACCCACGACCAGGTGACTGCCAGTCAAACTTGCCCAGACCTCGATCTGCGCATCGTCCTCCACCAGACGCCAGCTCGGGAGACGATCCAGCACGCCCAACTCGACCGCCTTCTGTAGGTCGACTCGCCGGAAGGCATGGTCTCCTGATTTACGCGCGATGACTCGAAAGGTGGTCTTGCCCCGTCGACGCGGGCGAACCAAGAAAGCACGATCAACGGCTCCCGCGTATACAGGCCCTCTGGCCACGGCCGATCGTATCGCTGCGAGACCAGCCCGACTGGTCGGCACATTTTCGGATTCGGCAGCCAACGTAAAGACGTCCTCGACCGTTCCCAGCGCGAGTAGGGCCGATGGCGAGCCGGCGTAGCGAAAGATCAGCATACTGGTGCGATCGTCGAACTCGCGCAGGACACGAAATGGGCGATCGACCGGCAAGGCCGAGACGATCTCCCCCTCGGCGACCCCTTCCAGACCGGGGACCACATGCGCGATGTAGTACGAGGAGCGGCTCACCGGTTGCTTTCATTCATGGCTGAGTCGGACGACGCGGATGACTGGACACGCAGGTCATCTCGGCTGGTTAGAGCTGCCGGCGCACGGTTCAGAGTCGGATGTTCAACCAGACTCTGCAAAACGTGAAGTAGGTCACTGCAGAGGCTGGCTCGAAACATGCAGACTAGGAAGGATACTTGGTAGGATACAGGTCTGAATGAAGATACGATTTTGGGGAACTCGTGGGTCGATTCCGTCTCCGGGACCTTCGACCATTCGGTATGGTGGCAATACGTCGTGCGTCGAGGTAACGCTCGACGATGGAACATTAATCGCACTCGACGCGGGTAGCGGGATACGTGCCCTCGGGAAGTCGCTGGGCGCGGCGCACGGCACGCTCCTGCTCACGCATTACCACTGGGACCACATTCAAGGATTCCCTATTTTCGATTCCGCGTATATTCCAGGCAGCAAATGGCGCGACCAGGGACCCGAGTACAACGGCGAGGGGCCGGGTAAATA
>JANWJD010000189.1 GCA_025449555.1 Chloroflexota bacterium
ACGTCCCCGATCTCAAGGTTCGGTTCGTCAACGTGGTCGATCTCATGACGCTATTTCCGCGCGATCAACATCCCCATGGGATGGACGAGACCACCTTCGTCGATCTGTTCACGGCGGACAGGCCGGTGATCTTTGCCTTCCACGGCTACCAACGAGCCATGCACGAGATCGTGCACGGACGTCCAAACGCGGAGCGCTTTCACGTCCGCGGCTTCAACGAACAGGGTACGACCACCACCCCATTTGATATGGTCGTGCTGAATCACATGAGTCGCTACGACCTGTGTATCGAGGCCCTGAAGCGGGTCCCGCGCGTCCACCCGCAATCCGGCAGGCTGGTGGCCGAGCTTCAACTCCTGATCGACCGGGCCGTGGAATATTCGCGACAGCACTTCGAAGACGTGCCCGAG
This sequence comes from Chloroflexota bacterium, assembly GCA_025449555.1. GTDB lineage: Bacteria > Chloroflexota > UBA5177 > UBA5177 > UBA5177 > JANWJD01. The sequence continues at coordinate 411 of JANWJD010000189.1, forward strand.
ATCACCGCCTGGACCTGGTCGGGCAGCTAGATCAGAAGAGGTACCTGAAACCGAGTGCCCTGCTCCTTACTTCAATGCCTTATGTGCCTTGGCTTTCGCAATCGCGGCTGTGAGCGATTGGGTGAAGGCGTCACTGGTGTTAGTCGCACCAGATACTCCATCAATCTTGTCGCTCTGCGCTTGCAGGACCTCGGTCTTCAACAGCGGGACAGCCTGATCGTCAATGAACTGCGATCTCGCGGTGTCGGGGTTGACGGTGACGCCCACCTTCGTGATTTTCTTGTTCTTGACGGTGATCGTTGCTTTCACCGGTCCCCACCGCATGTCCACCAGTGGCCCTTTGAACACTTGAGCCTTCGCGCTCGACGCGTGAGCGGTGGCGGCGAGCGCCGAGCCGGCGGGCACAGCTGCTGCGGCTGTCAGTACGAGCGTCGGAATGGTTCGATGGAGAGGTCTTGGTTTCATCAAAGCTCCTCTAGCTTGAGCTGCGCCCTCGGTGGCCGCCTGGGCGAAGTGATCGCTGTAGATTCAAAGGATGCCTGAATGCGTCGATCAGAGAGTTCTGATCCACATAGTCTCAAACGTATCAATTGGGTCTGAGAATCACGTGAAACTTCAATGAACTCCTCATGAACTGCTACTTCCCATGCCGGAATGCAACCTGGTTGGTGTCGGGACCTCGATGCTGAGGACGCGTTCATCAAACGTTGAGTGACCGACGTGATCAAACGATATAGATGTCGCCATGCGCATCGATCGTCATCTGAATTGGCGTGAGCGGTGATGGAGGCGGACCCGCCACAACCTGGGCGCCGTGCGCCGGATCGAAGGTACCTCCATGACAAGGGCACACCAGGAGCTTTTGCTGAGGATCGTACTGCACGGTACAGCCGGCATGGGTACACACTGCGTCATAGGCGTAGAATGTTGACCCCGACGCGTGGATAATGACCGCTGGATCACCATTTTTTGGGTCTGATACCGTTCCCGCCGAGTTGGCCGGCAGTTGGCTGACGTTGCCGATCTTCTTCGCACCGGCTGGGATCGCGGAGTTCTTGGGAGGCGAGGTCGTCGTTTCGATCCAGGCGACATGCGAAAAAAGACTCCAGCTTGACTGCGTGTAGCGACACCTCGCTATTATATCCACAGTGGTTATAGCTGCTCTTCACGGGGGACGAATTTTATGACTCGCGCAGATTCATCGCCGGGCCTTTTTACACCCGCGATGTTCCATATTTTGCTGGTGCTGGCCGGTCACGAGTGCCATGGATTCGGCATCATGCAAGAGGTGGCAGAGCAAACCGGTGGTCAGGTACGTCTGGCACCGGGGACGTTGTACCGCTCGATCAAACAACTCGTTGCCACGGGTATGATCGTCGAATGCGACGAGCGCCCCGACCCTGCGCTTGACGACGACCGACGCAGGTACTATCACATTACCGATCAAGGGAGACACGCTGCACAACAGGAGGCCGAACGACTGGCTCAGTTGGTACAGGTTGCACGGGCCCGGCACCTCTTACCGCGCGCGGGACGATTCCTGCTGGAAGGCACCGAATGAGCGTCTCCAATTCCCTCGAACGAAGCATCAACCTCTCCGCCCGCTTGTATGGGATCTTGCTCATCGCGTATCCACCGACCTTCCGACGCGAGTTCGGCGGACAAATGGTTCAAGTGTTCCGCGCGGCGTGTCGCCACTCACTGCGGGAGGGATCGCGCGGATTGATGCGTTTCTGGCTTCAGGCCCTGGCTGACCTCATCACCTCTGCCGCCGCCGAACGCTTTTCCGACTGGCGTGCGCGGAGCGGACAGTGTAGACCGCACCTGTATATGGGGGCACTGATCCTCTCTCTCGTCACGGGCTATCTGCATCTTCGTGCTGATGCCGATGTATTGTCGGTCGCGCTCTTACTCGGCGGCGCATGTCTTTTTAGTCTCGCGCACCCAAAGGGCGCCTTACGATTCGCTCTGTTATTGGGTCTGGGCATTCCGGCCGCCCTGATCGTCGCTCACGGCGGAGTTGCTTCCCCGGGCCCCCACCGAGATGCGGACTTGCCTCTGCCTGCAGCGTTCATGCCGGCACTGATCGGAGCGTATACGGGAGTTTTCGCTCATCGCCTCTTCCCGCGTCTGGTGAACTCGTTGCGGTTGGGCCGACAGGAGCTGTACTAGCGTCCTACCTCATTGCCCGCACTGTCGCCGGAATTGGTGGGTAGGCGAACGTTCAAGTCCTCGCCTGCGAGGTTGTGACTCTCTCAGTGCTGGTCATTGCCATGTACGTTGCACCCTGGCCGGTGTCTTCACGCGAGTCACGCCTGCGGTAGACACCTGGAACGGAAGTTTCCCATCGGGAGGTAAGATCGCCGCCGCTTTGCACCCGGGATAGGAGTACGCCGGGAATGTCAGGCGCGAATGACACCAATCTCAGGTGTGCAACCGATGGGACGCCCGTGGGTTTCCATTTAGGCTGAGGTCACTCGTGCACTGTGTCGACGGATGAAGTACGATCAGAGCCGGATTTGTCCAGTGACGCTAACCAGGTGGTGCTGGATTCTCGCTGACGTTCGCGTACACAACTGATTCGTGGAGGTAGGATCGATGACTCCGGACTTTATGAATGCACCGGCTCACTACTTTCATGCAGGCTTCATCCTCATCTCAGTGGCGAATCTCATCGTCATCGTTCTCATGGTGCTGGTGTTCATCCTGGCCGTCTTGCTGCCCTTCCCGGGTGGCCGGAAGACCGAACGATGAGCCTGACCAGAAGCGTCCAACAAAAACTAAGTGCAACTCTCCCCTATGAGGAACTACTGCCGTACGAGCAGCCGGCCTACGTTCACAGCTACGTCTACCTCTTTGGCATTGCTACACTCGCCAGCTTCATTCTCCTGATCGTCTCCGGTATCGTGCTCGCAGCCTTTGGCCCGCAGTGGTGGCACTTTTCCACCGTCGGCCACTTTTTGAACAGCACGCACTACTGGTCGGTTCAAGCCTTCTTTTTCTTCATGGTGGTCCATCTCTGGGCTACCTTCTTCCAGGGCGCGTGGCGGGACGGTCGTGGTCTCACCTGGGTGGTGGGCGTGATGACCTTTCTGGCATCGATCCTTACCGCGTTTACCGGCTACATTTCTCAACAAAACTTCGATGCTCAATGGATCGCGGTGCAAGGGAAAGACGCACTCAATGCGGTGGGCGTCGGAGCCTTTTTCAACGTCCTGAACTTTGGTCAGATGTACGGCTATCACATCTTCATTCTGCCGTTGGTGGTCGGCGCGCTTATCTCAGCCCACTTACTGCTGGTGCGTATGCGTGGGGTGGTACGACCGTACGACGATGCCATGGCCGACGAGGTGCGCTCATGATGGCGCGGAAGAAACTGTACTACCGCAACGTCCGGATGGCGCCCTACGACCTGGTGAAGGAGTTTCTGGTCGCAACCGCCGTGGTGCTCGTTCTGGTACTCATCTTCTCGCTGGTCCTCTCCTCGCCGGATGAACCCCCCGTGACCATCCAGGGTGTGGCGCAGGCATCGCCCCAGACCTTTGTACAAACGACCCTCGACTCGCTCGACGGGAACAGCCCCGTCGCCGGGTATGGTCCGCCCTATAACCATGGCACCGGCTCGGTGCAGACCATCGGCCCTGTCTCATTGCAGAAGCTGATCGGCGTGCACATTCCGGTCGATACGGCGCAGTCGTTTGTGCTTGGCCCGCTTACACAGGCGGCTGCGATGAACCCGGCTCTCAAAGCTCAGTTGACCCAGTTCAACGCAGCCTCCGCTCCAAAGCAAGCTGCCTGGGAAGATGCGTACGGCAAGGCACTGGCCAAGGCGAAAGAGACTCCGCCCACGATCGCGATTCCGGCCTGTGTCTGTGGACCGGTAGCGCCCATGATGGCGGCACTCCTGCAGATGGGGCAGAGTGGCGCCATGGATGGACTGCTGTTGACAAGCGGCCACTTCTATCAGACCGACTACACCCGCCCGCTGCTCTTCATGCAAAACAATGCCGTGGCAGCCAAAGCAGCCAACTTCAATCTGCTGGGCTCGACCTGGGGCGTGATGAACGAAACCGGCAACTATCCTGGTCAGGCCTGGCTCTGGCTCTACACCATGCTGTACCAGATCCCACCGTACACCACCGCCTGGGCGGCGAACACCGATGCACTGGCGATTCTCACAGTGACTATCTTGACGCTGATACTTATGTTCCTGCCCTGGATTCCTGGTCTTAACCGGCTTCCTCGCTACCTCAAGGTCTACCGGTTGATCTGGAAGGACTACTATCGGGAACAACGAGATGCGCCTCCCACGCAGCCGAAATCCGAGCAAGCCAAGCCACCGGTGGAGGCGTAGCTGTGGAACATGAGGCGATCCGAGGTCATGCCCTGGTCCTCATCTCGACGCTGGCCGGCATTATTGGCATGGGTATCATGTTCGGCGGAGCCATGCACGGCAACCTCCACGCGATGATCCAGGGTGCCCCGTTCCTCCTGCTCGGCCTCTGGTGGGCCGGGCGTGAGTTGGGCCGCAGCATGCTACTGAGTCGCGTTCACAGTTCACATGGAAGGAATGACCGTCGCCCACCGAAAGGCAGTTCGAGCCCGTAATTCGTGCGATGCTTGTCAAACGCTGAATTCTTCCGGAGGTCCATCGCAGTACGCCTGAGCATGGCAAGCTGAGCGGTTCCTCAGGCGCTTCCAGATAGAGAATCAGGTCACCACCCGATGGTCGGGAGCCGGTCCTGGCGCTACCGTACAGTCATGAAGACGAAAGGAACGTTCGCAAAGTCCAATGTCCGTACCTTGTTCGATATCCTGCTCGTGGTAATAGGATTGAACACGCTGATCGTTCTCGCGATCGCGCAGCCGGGTGGGGGCACGGAGGCGCTGATCGGTGCGGTGGGAGCCGCGATGACGCTATTCGGAGGCTACTTCACCGTGCGAGAAGTCGTCTGGCACTCGTGAACCGGTCCTGGTTCCGGGACGAAGCAGCCCGAAGCCAGATCCTTCCCGTACAATCGGGCGGCTGGGTGAAGTACGCATTGGATCTCGATATCAGAAAATTGCGGGCTCTGACGGTGGTCGTACCCGTCGCTTTTTTGCTTGCGCTCGAGATCCTGAGCTTGTCGGTGCTGCAGCCACTTTTCGGCAGCAATTCGACGCTGCGAGTGTTCGTCATCTTTTTCGTCCTCATCATTGCTGTTATCCCTTTTTCGTTCTGGGTTTTCGCGGTGATCGAGCGCCAACAGCAGGATGTTGCCCAGAGCGCTGCTTTATTGGGCAGTGTGAAGGACTACGCGATCTTCATGCTGGATCCGCAGGGACGGGTCATGTCGTGGAGCACAGGAGCCGAGAGGGTGAAGGGGTACCGTGCCGAGGAAATCCTCGGCAAGCCACTCTCGACCTTCTACCCGTCTGAGGATGTGGACCAGGGTGTACCGGCACGAATTCTCGCCGAGACATCGCGCCTGGGTCAATACGAGACCGAAGGATGGCGTGTACGCAAAGATGGCTCCCGGTTCTGGGCGAACATCGTCAGCACGGCCGTCCACAACGAGAAGGGACACCTCTTGGGCTTCACGCACATCGCCCGGGACGTCACAGAGCGCAAGCAGGCTGAGGAGTGGATCCAGTCGCTCAACGAACAACTGGAGAACCAGGTCCAAAATCTCGCGGTGGCCAATGAGGAGATCACGCGCCGCGTGCGTGAACTCGATGCGGCCAATACTGCGATCACATCCATCTCGAGTGCGCTCGATCTTTCGAGTGTCCTCCAAAATATCGCGGACTCGGCACGCGAACTGGTTCACAGTCAATATGCCGCCCTCGGTGTGTCTGACAAACAGGGACGAATTCTCCAGTTCATCACGTCCGGCATCAGTGAAGCACAGCGTGCGGCGATCGGACCTCTTCCTCAAGGGCACGGCCTCCTCGGAGCGCTGATCAAGGCCGTGGCACCGCTTCGGATTCCCAACATCGGTGACGATCCGCGTCGCCACGGCTTTCCGGCCAACCATCCACCGATGAGCAGTCTCCTGGGAGTACCCATCGTGTTCCAGGGGCAACCCGCGGGTGATCTCTACCTCACCAACAAGATCGGTGCGGAGTCGTTCACTCAAGACGATCAAGATCTGCTGGTTCTACTGGCGAATCACGCTGCCGTAGCGATCGAGAATGCTCGCCTCTACGAGGAAACAAGCAAGTCCCGCGACCGATTGCAGGCCTGGTCGGAGGAGTTGGAAGCAAAGGTCGCCGAGCGAACTCGCGAGATCGAGCGGTATAGCAAGGAATTAACCATGCGCGTACTCCAGGCCCAGGAGGAGGAGCGCAAGCGCCTGGCCCGTGAATTACACGACGACACCGCACAGTCGTTGTCGACGCTCCTGATCAACGTCGATCTCCTCGAGCCGTTCCTGCCGGCCGATGGCGCTCAATTGCGCGGAGGTCTCGACCGCATCCGCGATCTGACGAAGCGAACGCTCGATAACGTGCGGGCATTATCCCATGACTTACGACCAACCATCCTGGACGATTTTGGACTCGTCGCGGCGCTTCGTTGGTACGTAGACGAGTACGAGGACACCTTTGGCGTGCAGGTCGACGCTGAGATTGAGTCGCCACCGGAACCATTGACATCGGATGTCGAGTTGGCACTCTTTCGTATCGCCCAGGAAGCACTGGCAAACAGTGGTAAGTACGCGCATGCAGCGGGCGCTCGTCTCGCTCTGACGTTTCCGGACACACGAGCCATCTTGACGATCGCGGATAACGGCAAGGGGTTCGATCGGCAGTTGCTCTCCGGCCCCACCAAACACGGAGGGCTGGGCTTGTACGGTATGCAGGAAAGGGCCGATCTGCTCGGAGCGACACTGGACATTGCGACCGTACCGGGAGTAGGGACACGGGTCACGGTGACAGTGCCCCTCGGATCCGGTCGAGGAGCCACGTCCCGATCATGATGGACACGAAAGTGCTCCTGGCGGATGACCATGCGATTCTGCGCGAAGGTATCCGCATGGTACTCGATGCGCAACCGGGGATCACGGTGGTGGGCGAGGCTGAAGACGGCCGCCAGGCCCTGGAGATGGTTGAGGATTTGCAGCCCGATGTGGTGGTCATGGATATCGCCATGCCGAACATGAATGGGGCGGAAGCGACCCGGCAGATCAGACGCCGGTTCCCACGCACCAGGGTCGTCATTCTCACCATGCACGAGAACCAGCAATATTTGATGCAGATCGTCAATGCCGGGGCTACCGCCTGCGTCTTGAAGCGGTCGGCAGGTACAGAGCTCGTGACCGCGGTGAAAGCGGCTGCCCGTGGCGAAAGCTATTTCTCACCGACGATGGCCAGCATGATGCTGGACGTGTACCGTAAGCGGCTGGTAGAGGAGGGCGGCGACGAGCTCGCCCTGTTGACCGAACGCGAGCGTGAGGTGCTGCAACTGGTCGCAGAAGGCAAGACCAGCCAGGAAATCGCAGATCAACTCTTCGTCTCGATCAAGACGGTGCAGACGCATCGCATGCACATCATGGAGAAGCTGGACGCACACGACCGCACTGATCTGGTACGGCATGCCATTCGTCTCGGCGTCATCCAGCCGGAGTAATTGTGCCGTCCGCCCATCTCAGCCCCGGCGGCTATCGACTACCTTCATAGCTATGTGCGCGATGTCAAGGCGGACGACCACGTCATTAGAACGGATAATGGAGAACCGGCTATCTCTCGGTTCGTATGGGGAAAGCCGCTGCCCAAAACGTGGCTGCATCACTCGAATGTGGGACGCCGGCCAGGCGCACCTTGCCTTACCTGTTCGACCTTCGTATCATCGGGAGCACGCCTCTTTTCCTATGGTCCCTATCCACCGTGACGGAATGACAGCCATTGGACCCAACTGGCATCCAGTGGGAGGAATGCCACTGCGGCAATCACGCCCAGTAACACGCTTCCCACCACCAGGGATTCTCGGGTGACGCCGCCTCGTAGTGCGCTCCCGCGGGATGAGACATCCGCCAGCGCCAAATCGGGGGTTCGCCAGACATAGGTGAGAACGTGGATCGCCATCACGAAAAACCAGAGAAAGAACGCAAATGTGTGGATCGTGCGGGTGAAGTCACCTTGCTGTGGCCCCAGTAGCAGTAGCAACACACCGGTCCCAAAGAGGATGACCGTGCAGAGTACGAGAATCGGCGCAATGATCCGCGGAATGGGACTGGGTGGGCCCGCCTGGCGATACGCTCGATCTCCGGTGTAATAGCGCGTGAACCGATAGCCGGTGCTGAGCAGCTTGAGTCCAATCGGCGGAATAAGCAGGAGACCCACAAACACGTGCACGCCAAACATCCCACGCGCACTCAAGACCGTGAACCCCTCAACCGCCAGCAGCACCAGGAGCACCAACCCAGTCGTGGCCGTCAGCCGTTCATTGCCCTGCACGCCACTTGTCTTACACGTGACCACCACTCAGCCCCCGCGAAGCGTTTCTTGCATCTCATCTGAGATGGCTTCTGATTTATATCCACTGTGGTTATAGAAGGTCCTGAGGAACGAGATGTACTCCATCCTGTACAATAATCTGTACAGAAAGAGTGAGCGATGGCATATAACCTCTCAATGAGCGAGGCGCGAGAGCAACTCACCCGCTTGCCCGACACATTTGATGAACAGAGCGACCTGACGGCTATCACGGTGACTCGATATGGTAAGCCCGTCCTGGCTGTACTGCCGTATGAGTTGTATGAATCCATCGTGGAGACTCTGGACATCATGAGCGATTCAAAACTCATGGACGAACTACGACAGAGCATGGGTGAGATTGAAGCGGGGGTAACCATCTCCATAGATGACCTCGATCGTGCGCTTGGACTCTAGTGCGCGACTGGGACGTCCAACTCACCAACACTGCAGTCGAGACGATCCGCAGAATTAAGGATCGCAGGATACAGCGGGCCATTCGGGACCGCATTCGTCAACTCACACATGAGCCTGAAGCACAGGGCAAACCGCTGGTCGGTGCGCTCAGTGGCTTTTATCGTGTAAAGGTGTTGCAACGGTATCGCGTGCTCTACATGGTTGATCAGGAGAAGGTCACCGTGTACGTCGTCGCTGCTGGCATTCGAAAAGAGGGTGATAAACAAGATATCTATGCTCTCGCACAACGCCTCATCCGACATAGGCTTTATCCGACTGGTGGCCGTGAATACGAGTAGTGAAAAGTCCCCTCCCTTCGCACTCCTTATAATGGTGCCGTATATCGCCGTCCTGTGAGCCCGCGAGTCGGGCTTCTACTGTTTTCTTGGGAGTTGCCTCGTGGCTGGAGATGGAATCACGCGCCAACCGTCGACCTATCTGGATACCGTGCGGGAACGCGTGTTGTTCTTCGACGGCGCTATGGGCACGTCGATCCAGGGTTGCGACCTCACCGCCGAGGACTTTGGCGGCAAAGAGGGATGCAACGATTACCTGACGCTCACCCGCCCTCACATCATCGAAGAGATTCATAGCTCCTTCATGGAGGTGGGCTGCAACGTCCTGGAGACCAATACCTTCAACGCCAGCCGCCTCCGCCTGGCGGAGTACGGCCTCGAAGACAAGCTGTATGAACTGAACTTTGCGGCGGCTCAGATCGCCCGGCGTGTGGCCGATCGGTACACCACGCCGGAAAACCCCCGCTTTGTCGCGGGATCGATGGGGCCGACCGGCAAGCTGCTGTCATCAGAGGATCCAGCCCTCAGCGACCTCACCTTCGACGAACTAGCCGATGTCTTCGCCCAGCAGGCGAAGCCGCTGGTGGAAGGCGGAGTCGATCTACTCATCGTCGAAACCATGTTCGACATGCTGGAACTCAAAGCCGCCATCTTTGGTATTCGAAACTACTTCCGAGAGTCCGGCCGCTGGGTACCGATTCAAGCCCAGGTCACGCTCGATTTGTCGGGGCGCATGCTTTTTGGCAACGATATCGGCGCCGTTACCACTACCTTGAGTTCGCTCGATATCCAGGTGCTCGGTCTCAATTGCAGCACCGGCCCGGAGTATATGCGCGAGCCGGTGCGCTATCTCACCGAGTACTGCCCAAAGTTCATCTCCGTCATCCCCAACGCCGGCATCCCTCTGAATGAGGGCGGCGACGCCATATATCCCCTGTCGCCTGAGGCTCTGGCCGACGCGCATGAGGAATTCGTGACGGAGTACGGCGTGAATATCGTCGGCGGGTGCTGCGGCACGACACCGGCGCATCTCAAGGCAGTCGTGGATCGTATTGGGATTCGGGCGCCTCGAGAACGTGAGATAACGCAGGTGCCCTCCGTGGCCAGCGGAGTCCATGCCGTGCCGCTCCATCAAGAGCCTGCCCCCATGTTGGTGGGCGAACGGGTCAACTCGACCGGCAGCAGAAAGGTGAAGCGACTTCTGCTCACCGACGACTACGAGGGGATCGTGGATGTGGGGCGCGACCAGATGGACGGGGGTGCGCACGTCCTGGATGTGCAGGTGGCACTGACGGAACGCATCGACGAGAGCGAACAGATGTGCGCCCTCGTCAAGAAACTGAGTCTGAGCGTGGATGGTCCGTTGGTGCTCGATTCCACTGACGCGGAGGTGGTGACCGAGGCGCTGAAACGTGCGCCGGGGCGCACCATCATCAACTCCATCAACCTGGAGAATGGACGCGAGCGAACCGATACCGTGCTGAATCAGGCACGGGAGCATGGCGCTGTGGTCGTCGCCCTCACCATCGACGAAGAAGGCATGGCCCGTGAGGTGGAGCACAAGGTGCGGGTGGCGAAGCGTATTTACGACATCGCGGTCAACGAGTATGGCCTGGCGCCGCACGATCTCATCTTCGACGCGCTGACATTGCCGCTCACCACCGGCGACATGGCAGAGGCCAACGGCGCCAAGAATACGCTGGAAGGCATCCGGCGCATCGAGGCGGAGTGCCCGGGCGTGTTGACGGTGCTGGGTATCAGCAACGTCTCCTTCGGGATCGCTCCCCATGCGCGCGCGGTGCTCAATTCGGTGTTCATGTACCACGCAGTCAGCGCCGGGCTCGATCTGGCAATCGTCAATCCCAAGGATGTCAGTCCCTATGCGGAGATTCCCTCCGAGCAACGCAAGCTCGCCGAGGATCTGATCTATAACCGGCGCGAAGATGCCCTTTCTCGCTTCATCGAATACTTCGAGCAGCACGGGGCGCCCTCGGATGCACAGGACAGCACCGAGGATCCCATGGAGGATATGGCCGCCGAACAGAGGATTCACTATCAGATCGTTCACCGCAAGAAGGACGGGATCGAAGCCAATATCGACGAGGCGCTCACCCATCAGGACGCGGTTGCCGTGCTGAACAACGTGATGCTTCCTGCGATGAAAGAAGTCGGCGATAAGTTTGGCGCCGGCGAACTGATCCTGCCGTTCGTGCTGCAATCGGCCGAAGTGATGAAACGTGCCGTGGCCCACCTGGAGCAGTTTCTGGAGAAACGCGAAGGCTCGACCAAGGGCACAGTGGTTCTGGCCACTGTGTTCGGCGATGTACACGACATCGGCAAGAACCTGGTCAATACCATCCTGACCAACAACGGCTATACAGTCCACGATCTGGGCAAGCAGGTGCCGCTCAATACCATCATCGACAAAGCAGTGGAAGTCGATGCCACCGCGATTGGTCTGAGCGCGCTGCTGGTATCCACCTCCAAGCAGATGCCGTTGGCGGTGAAAGAGCTCCACCATCGGGGCCTTGGGTTCCCGGTCCTGATCGGCGGCGCGGCGATCAATCGGGCATACGGCCGGCGCATCATCTATGTGGACGAGGAAAGCCGTTATCAGCCGGGCGTCTTCTACTGCAAGGACGCGTTTGAGGGGTTGGAGACCATGGACAAGCTGACCGACACCTCGCTCGCGGAAAGAGTAGTGGCGCAGGTCCACCACGAAGCGGAGGAAGCAAAGGCCGGAGTTGCAGCCCGCCCCGCCCCTGCGCCGGTTCCCGTCAACTTCACGAAGTCCGTGCGGGAGGACGTCCCCATTCCCACGCCGCCGTTCTGGGGAACGCGCACCCTGGATCGCCTGCCACTGGATGAGATCTTCAAGCGGCTGGCGCAACGCTCGCTCTTCCGACTCTCCTGGGGGGGGAAGGGAGTCCACGGCGAGGAGTGGACCAAACTGTTGCGCGAGGACTTTCTGCCGAGATTGCGCCGCATGCAGCGGGAGGCGATCGCCGAACGGTATCTTCAGCCGCGGGCCGTCTACGGCTACTTCCCGGCGAACAGCGTCGGTGACGACGTGGTACTGTTCGACCCACAGAACCACGAGCGAGAGATCGACCGCTTCACGTTCGCCCGGCAATCCGGCGAAGAGCATCTCTCGATCGCCGACTACTTCGCGCCCCTCGACAGTGGCCGGCGCGACGTGGTGGCGTTGCAACTCGTCACCGTTGGTCCGGAGGCGACCGAGCGGGTCGACCGGCTACAGGCACGCGGAGATTATTCCGAGTCGTACTATACCCATGGGCTCTCGGTAGAAACAGCGGAGGCGCTGGCCGAATATGTCCACGAAATCATGCGGAAAGAACTCGGCATCGAGAAGAATGCGGGCAAGCGATACAGTTGGGGCTATCCTGCCTGTCCCGAGCTCGCCGACCACGAAAAAGTAATGCGGCTGTTGGATGCGGAGCACGCCATTGGTGTGCGGGTTACCTCCGCCTACCAGTTCGTCCCCGAGCAAACCACCGCCGCCATCGCCACCCACCACCCGGACGCAAAGTACTTCTCAGTGGTGAGCAGGCTCTCCCCCGAAGCCGTCACAGCATGACCGGTAATGGTCATGGGGCAGGGCGGTGCTTCCCACAGAACCGACGTTGCGCAACTCATACACATGGCCACCAAATATCAGTCATCCGCCCGATGCCCCAGGCGCCCTCAGCGCGGTAGGCTGTGCCTAGAGACATACCGCACCCGGCAGAAGAGGTCTTTCGATGACCGCAATCATACGATCCATCGCCGATGCCACCCCGCGCGGGGCCGGTTCACATCGCAGATTTCAAGCAGACACGGCAGACGTCCGGCCACCAGCGACCATACCGGCAGAACCACCGATTGTCGTGTTTTCGAGCTTTCTCGTTTCGCCGGCTGAGTCGGCCATCTGGGTGACAAGCTGGCACGGGCTTGCAACCACGGCCGAAACATGGCCCGGGTGCCGGTCGTTTCGATTGGTGCGAGACCGCAATGACGACATGTACGTCGCCGTCCTGAGCGAATGGGACAACCCGGATGCATATTGGTCCTTCGTCCACGCCACCGAAGATCGCTGGCTGCACAGATCCATGGGACACACGATCATGGCGGGTGAATCGCGCTTCCTGGAAGTCATCGCGGAAGAACCTTCGCTGCGGGCTGCTTACTAGATCGATCGGCCGGACCGCTTCGCCCGGATGCGCCGGTTCCGGATTCGGAATGAACCGATGGATGTCGGTGTTTGGACCGGACCGAGATTTCGAAGCGTGGCACAATCGTGGAGAGTTGGAATGTGCCTTGCGGAGGGCGCGCTGATGGGAGGAGTGACATGCCGGAGCGTAACCAGGGCGAATTAGCCCCGAGTGGCCTCCCGTACGATTCTCCCGTCGCAGACCATGTTCAGGCGCTCTATCAGAAGCATTTCCGCAATCCTCGGCGGGAGCGCGCCATGCTGAGTTCCGGTAGCTTCTTTGTGACCTTCGCCGGCGTGCGAGTGATGACGCACATGATCCGAGCCGGGCGAGGACCATTTCACAATGTATCGGCGGGCGGCAAACACATCCACCACCTGGTGTGGGGCATCTTACTGCTCCTGATCATCGGATATGCCTGGCTCCTACAGATCGGGGTTGGCCTGGGCGAGGATCGGCACTGGATGCGGTCCACGGCGCTCCTGTACGGCATGGGGGCGGCGCTGACACTCGATGAGTTTGCGCTGTGGCTCAATCTCGCCGACGATTATTGGTTGCCGCAGGGCAGAGAGAGCATTGACGCCGTGATCCTCTTCGGTGGGTTCCTCTCCTTTACAACGTGGGGTAGTCCGTTCTTTCGCGACCTTGGCCACATCCTCATCCATCGCATTAGTCCCCAGTCCAGGTAGCCAGAAGCTGCCCCGATGGAGAGAACTTTTCGATGCGATTGTTGAAGGATTCCGCCACATAGAGATTATCCTGGCTGTCGAGGGTCAATCCTTGCGGGATGGCAACCTGGCCGGGGCCCGTTCCCGCTCCCGCGATCGTCCGCAGATGTTTCAGTTCGGGTGAGAGCTCGGCAATCTGGTCGGCGGGGTTCAGGCCACCGCCTCCGTCCACCGAAGCGAACACATCACCGTGCGAATCGAAGGCAACACCTCGAACCGTCGGCCCGTCGCCCTCAAGCGCACTGGATCGCGCCAACTCCTGACCCGAGGGTGATACTTTGACGACGATGCCCTCGCGCGCCAGGCCGACCAACAAATTGCCCTGCGAATCCAGAGCAATCCCCAAAGGATCACCCTCGCTGGGTTGGTAGACGGTATCCCGGCGCGTACCGTCGGCGGAGAAACGCTCAACGCGGCCCAGAGAGAAGGCAGAAGCGAAAACATTGCCTCCCTGGTCGACCGCCAGGTACTGGAGATCGTTGGGACCGTACACGGAGGACTGTTGTGGGTCACGCGGGAACCTTCCCAGTAACTCACCGGAAGCGGAGAAGGCGAAGATCGCATGTTGGCAGCCGTCGGTCACGTAGATACTATCCTGGCGTCCGGCAAATATACCGGTGGGACCGCACGAAATGCCCCCGGCGCTCTGATTTTCTTTGAGCACATCCATTCCCATGGAGGTTACGTACGCGCCGTCCGGGCCAAGCTTGACGATCCGAGCGGGATTCAGGGCCGATGCGTAGACATTACCGTAGGAATCCACGGCGACGGAGTGTAGACGAAACAGCTTGTGGATGTCCGGTGGAGGCGTCGCTGTCGGGGTGGGAGTTGATGTCTCGGCCTTGATGGACCGGCACACCTTCACCCGCATGCTCTTACCGTGCACCGTTTTCGTCACATGATGACACTTCTTTTTTGCGCTCAGGGTTGACGCCTGGCCTGACGGCGACACGGCGACCGTTCCTGCCGCAATCACGAAAACCATCAGAGTTATCACGATCCATAGGTGACGCATTGTTGTGCTCCCTTCGTTCCTGGTAAAGACGGTATGGATTGCCGCTGAACAACTCACGGCCCCTTGCGTGACAGCGTACGCTCCCTCGTGGCTCCTCGAACAGATACAGTTGATACCGCTACCGATACTGGGCGGCATGCGATTGGTACCGGGCGTAGTATCACTTGTATCTCGCGCCCTGTAGGCCGGTCACGTATCCTTGACGGTACTGAAACCGGCCCGATATCGATATTCCGCGAAAGGACGCGTTATGAAGGCATACGTCAAGTACACTCTCATCTTGATGCTCGGCGTGTTCGCTCTGAGCCCGCAGCCGGCAGATGCTCGGGGTACTCCCGCACCGACCGCGAGCAAGCTCGTTTCGCTCGTGAATAACTACCTGGATCCTCAGGTGACCACACACGGTTTCAGCGGCGCCGTTTTTGTTGCCTCAGGCACCACCGTCTTGTTGGATAAGGGGTATGGCAATGCCGACGAGCAGCGCCGGATCCCAAATGGACCGAACACGGTGTTTCCAATCGAGTCGCTGACCAAGGCCTTTACCGCAGCGGCCATCCTCCAACTAAAGGAGCGGGGTCAATTGCGCCTCACGGACCACATCTGCCGCTTCGTCATTCCTTGCCCAGACAACTGGAGGCAGGTCACACTCGAAGAGCTGCTCACAATGACGTCCGGCCTGCCGGACGGCGGCTTCATTCCCGACGAGGATATGACATCCCCTGCCAGGGCGTTTGGCTTCCTCGGCCAGCAGCAACCGCTCTCAACCCCGGGCACCACCTGGATGTACAACAACTTTGGCTACGACCTGCTGGGATACGTCATACAAAGACTTTCCCACCTGACTTATTGGGACTATGTGAAAACACACTTTTTCCGACCGTTGGGAATGCGTCACAGCGGCTTTCTCTTCGATCTGGTCTGGTCCCATAATCTGGCGGTTCGGTCGACCCCGGCTGTGGCGATCCATCGTCCGTCCGGACTGAACGCCGCGCTCTTCACTGCTCCTCGGTGACAGCACAGCAAGGCAAGTCGTCGCCCGCTATTGGCATCCCAGATGCCGGCCATCCCGTTCCGCATTGCAGTCACGATCTTGCGCCCGTCAGGGCTGAACGAGGCCTCGTTCAAGGGCCCGGCGCCCGGTTTGAGAACGGTAACCCGGCGCCCGGATGCGGCATCCCAGACCATTGCCGTCCCGTCGCTGCTGGCGGTGACAATCTGCCGGCTGTCGGGCCGGTAAAAGGCGCTGACCACGCTGTCGGTGTGGCCCTGCAGAATGTGGGCTACAGGGAACCGCGCAAGCGCATCTCGTAAAGCATGGACGGCCGGTGGCGTTTGGCTCCTGCGAACGGCTTCGACCGCCACCAGAATGGCAGGCGTTCGGAGTCCAAGGGCCTGCAATGAGGCGGCCCTCTGTGCCCAGAGCACGGAAAGAGCTGCGTCTCGGTCACGAACGGCTTGCTGTTGCTGCGCCAGAGCGTACGCTGCCGCGCCGCTCACGATGAACAAGGCGGCCAGCAGTCCACCCACTGCAAGCCAGATGCGACGTCGTGCCTGACGCCGTTCCGCCGCTTCGGCATCCACGCCGGCTGCCAGGAATTCTTTCTCCAACTCGTTCAAGGCATCCGGATTGCGCTGAGCCCACTCCAGTGCCGTTGCCAGCGTCGCGCCACGTTGGAGCATACTGTCATCCCGCCCGAGACGCAACCACTCCTGTGCTGCCTCGGTCAAGCGGCGGTGGGTTCTCAAGCCGGAACGGTCCTCGTCGATCCATTGGCGCAGCCGTGGCCAGCCGCGGATCAGGGCCTCATGCGCCACTTCTACCTGGCGCTCCTCGCCGGGTTCGGCTCGGCTCGCCGTGAGTAGCCTGGCGCCGACCAGAGCGTTTATCACCCGCTCCACTATCTGCGACGAGCCGGATTGGGTGACCAACTCGGTCATACTCGTGCGACGCCGCGTATCTGCTGCCCCTTCACCGGTCTGGGTCAAGCGCAAGAGAATTCGGCGGGTTATTGCCTGTTCTTCAGGGCTGAAGCGGCCCAGCGTCCTCTCGGCCCGCTGTGCAATAGCGCCTTGAACACCTCCGCTCTTGCGGTATCGCTCCAGGGTGAGTATATGTCCCTCCCTCCCCTGCCAGAGATCCAGCAGCGCGTATTCGAGCAGCGGGAGCGCCCCGGGTTGATCCGCCACGTCTTCCAGGATTCGGTCCACCAATCCCTGGCCGAACTCGAGTCCCACCCGCCAGGCCGGCTCCTCAATAACCTGACGCAGTGCCTCCCGGCGCATCGGGCCAACCAGATACTGTTCGGCGGCAATTCGAGCTCCCAGGTCCGGATACTGCGCCGCGTGGTGGTAGAAGTCCGCACGCATCGTCAACACGACGATCGTTCGACCGTCCGGTGCAGTGGCCGCGTGGAGAAGATTTGCCAGGAAACCACGCCGCTCGGCGTCGTCGCGGCACAGGGTAAATAGTTCTTCGAATTGATCGACAATCCAGACGATGCGCGGCTCGTGTGGACGGCCGGCCAACGCCAGCAACGTGGCAAGATGAAATGTGCGCGAGTCCTGCGCCATGCCGTCCAGGGTAGCCTGCATACTGTCTCCGGGATAGAGGCGAAGGAGCTGAACCGCAAGTGTGGTCAAGGGCTGCGCACCCGGCGTGAAGGTGCGCACCGTCCAGTTCTCGCTGCCCAGTAGCACGCCGGAGCGCAGCGCCGGCACCAGCCCGGCCTTGACCAGCGATGATTTGCCGCTGCCGGACGGACCCAACACGGCTAGAAAATTGTTCGCCTTCAGTCGCTCGATCAGCCGCTGAACGTCCCCCTGGCGACCAAAGAAAAACTCAGCGTTCGCTTCATCAAAGGCATCGAGTCCACGATATGGCGGCTCATCACTTCGCGCGGTGCGTGGCCGATCGCCCGCGTTAGGCGCCGCAATGGCCCCTACCAGCCGCTCCGTTGCTTCCGGATCATCAACCATCCGGCCGCGGAGGTCAACCCAGATGCGTGTACTGAGATATGGCGGCAACGTCGCCGGGTCGAATGGATCCGCCACCCCCGGAAGCAAGACGAGCAACACCCGCGGTTGCCACTCCTCGTCAAGTGGGTCAAGCGCGGCCGTCAGGCTGTCGTGCAGGCTCGCATCAACTCCATTGGGTCCCACGAACACCAGAGCGCACCCAGTCATGCGAAGGGCGGCGGCAAGCTCCTCGGGCTCCTCTCCCGCGATGCGTAGCTTGAGCCCTCCAGTCTGCAGGGCGACTGCTATGCGTTCCGCCGTCTCGCCTGCCGCCGCGCCGGTAACCAGTAACGCGTCGAAGGTCTCGCGGTGCGGGGGCACTTCGACTTCGCCCTCGAGCAGCACCTGTACGACCGAAATCGGTTCCGAGAATCCCTTCAGTTGCACCCGTCCCCGCTCTCGGTATGCGACTGCGTCGATCTTGCGCGCAAGCCCCATGATGGTCTCGCTGACAAATACCTCCTCAGGTCCCGCGAGGCTGCAGAGCCGGGCAGCGAGATTGAGGGCGCTGCCTCGGTATCCCCCTTCGACTGGTACTGCCTCTCCGGCATCGAGCCCAATTCCTATGCGCAGCGGAAGGGTCGGGTCCTCAGTGCTGATTTGCCGTCCCTTGTCTCGCAGCGCGAGGGCTGCGCGTACCGCCGCTCGGGCCGATGAAAAGACGGCCAGAACCTCATCGCCGCGCAGTTCGATGACCTCGCCGTCATACTCGGCAACGAGATCTCTCGCCACGCCGGCAAACAGGCCGGTCAGCCGCGCTGCCGCTTCGTCCCCGTGCGCTTGTGTGAATTGCGTGTAGCCACGGATATCGGCGATGAGGAAGGTGTGGATGTCGGTCGCCTGGACAGGTTCCGCAGGGAGGACCCGTCCTGCTGCCAAGGACTCGGTGGCTGAGTTTGTACTACGCTGCGCTGCCTCCTGAAGGAGCGCGAGTTCTCCGGCGTCGAGACCTAGTGCCTGGGCAAGCAGTTCGATCGTCGATGCTATCGGTCGGCGATCGCCGCCTTCCAACTTCCGGATGTAGACGGCGCTGTAGCCGGCCCGCTCGCCCAGTTGTTCCTGCGAAAGCTCGGCGGCCCGGCGGAATTGCTTCAGCAGCGCTCCGAAGGAAAGACCAGGGCGGATCGCTACCATGGCGGCCTCTGTCCAGCAACACGAAAGCCGGTGCCGTCCATGCTCGGTTCAGGCACTCGTGCGGCGCACTCTGGTCGCGCCGGGCCCCACCGTCACCGCGACGGCCGCGGCCTTCCTCTGAGACCGATATCGCCGTTCTTTCCGAAGACGTGTCTCGATCTTGTGCCGTATTGCCATCCCACAAGCTGCTTTCGAGTCGCATGTAGAGCGGTTCACAGTATATCGTGCCCTGCAACGCACTGCAACATGGCGCGGAGGGGATCCCGACACGGGGACGTTGTTCCATCGCCGCTTGTAGGAGCTCCAGATGTGTCGCTAGCCGACGCCATGCGGCGCCGCCGTGTCGCGAAATTGCGTGTAACCAAAAGGCATGGACAAACGTTTTACCTTTGAACACGTCGCCATGTACAAACACATATCTGCGTCATGGACGCGAAGGAGAGCGGATTGACCACCAAGACAGCGATCCGATGTGCACTGCTGGCTACCACGATTGCAGGCGGGGCCGCAGTGACCACCTGGTCGATCGGCTCGTGGACCGCCGGCGCTCGGGCGGCCTCTCCGGCTGCCGTCCGCCCGTGTCAGAACATCCAGCTCACGGTTCGCCCCGGCCAGAGCAATGGGGCTACAGGGCACATTGCAATCTTGTACCGGATACACAATATCCTGCCTGGAGCGTGTACCCTCTTCGGCTATCCCGGGGCAAAACTCCTCGACCGAAACTTTGACTCGCTGCCAACCTACGTCCACCGTGGCCTTTCGTTTCTTGCCGGGAAGAATGCTCCAACCACCGTGACGCTGCGAGGGAACCAGGATGGGTATTTCCTCCTGGAGTGGGTCCACTTCCCCTCGCCTGGTCAGACCTGTCCGCCTGCGACCTACCTGTTGATCACTGCGCCCAACGACTATCTACCCGTTGTCACATACGCGGCTCGTGGCGGAGGGACGATTGTCGCGTGCGGCGGCAATCTTACCGCCAGCCCGGTGTCACAACACCCCCAATTCAGTTAACCGCTTCAGCCGGTTCCCTCTTCCAGCCGACGCAGCGTCCGGGGAGACCTCGGCGATACGGAGATAGGTCGAGTGGTGGAGATGCGTCATCCAATTGTCGAACGTTTTGAGTGGCGCCTGTTCCACCAACTCCTCTCCCACCCCTTCGCCGGTCAAGGTGCCGTCGTCCTGCTCCGTAATGGCTCCCACGGTGTTTCCCTGCAGATCGCTCAGGATGCCGCGCCTCATGCCATGATCTCCCTCTCCAGTTTTGCCAACGCTGCCGCGGTGGCATCTAAGAATAGCGGCACCTGATTGGCGGGGAACTGCAGCCGCACCCGACTGTCGCCGGTGCCACTTTGTACCGTGCAATACATGTGCGTTCCCTCATTCTGGATGCCCACCGTCACGACCGGGTCCCCGTCGATCGTGAGCGGCTGTCCGCGTCGACCGCGCAGCGCATCGTAATACAGTTCACGCACATCCTGGATTAATGTGCCCAGTGCATCCACCGGGAGAGACAGAGCGCGATCGTTCCAGGTGAAGGCCAGGCTATGCTGTCGACCGGTCTGGAGTGCAATGGTCACGCGGTGGCTGCCCAGTTGTACCTCCTGAAGCGGCGTCACGCGCACCGCCGGCATCTCCTCGGTCAGTTCACGACTCCGATCGTCTCCGCCCAGGCGGTCCATCCCATCCGGGGAACCATTCTGGTCGTACCCGGCACCCGATGCCACGTCTTCGTGGTTCGAGCCCGGTCCAGCGCCATCCGGCGATCCATGAAGGGACGACGCCGGTCCGTGCACCACCTCATATCGAATCGCCTCGGGCAGCGAATCGTAGGCCACCACCGATGGACTGGCATGATCGCCGCTTTGCAGCATCGCTCGCTCTTCCTCCGACAGGCGCGCCGCCAGGAAAGACCCGGCCTGCAGGAGCATCCGACCAAAGCGCGGAAGGTATTCATACGGCAGGTGAAGGCGATGTATGTCACTCTGTTCAGCAGGGACCGGTCGCTGTTCAAGCGTCAATATCTCCGCGCCTGTATCTCCCGACACGACCAATTGCAGGGTGCTCTCATCGCCGCTCGACACCGTCGCCGTTGCACCGGCGCCGGCTTCCTCCTCCAGCAGTTGAGCCATCGCAAACAGCAATGTGTCGAGATCGACGATCGTCAGAGCAAGCGCCGTATCTTCCGGCACCCAGAGACTATCCACGCGTCTCCATTGACGCAGCACGATCGAGCGTCGATCGTCGTCTTCCGATACCGTGCACGTGATGCGGATGCCTCGCGGATGAAATGCAATGTGACCTGGAGCCACGGTGATCCAGTCGGCCCCCGGTGAAGGCCAGCCATAGAGCGCGTGGCGCTGCAGCGCGTCCTCGTCGGGCTCCGAGTCGTCCGGTGGTTCCTCTTCCATCCATGGGCTCAGCCGCGTCAGCACATCCTGTAACTGCTCCAGCCGGTCCGCCGCCAGCACCAGTCCATCATCAGCCGCCTTCCAGGTGTCACGCACCCGTTGCCAGAAGGCAAAAGTGGCGAGATAGCGTGTACCGAACGGCTCGGTTTCTGCCCGCAGACGGCGCGTGTCGTCGTCATCCCAGACGATGCGAGCTGCCTCACGACCACCCTTGCTGGCCTCGAGGAGCTCTGCTATGCCCTGCCGAAATGGTGCAAGATCTGCGACGCGCACCACCAGCGCGTTGCGTGACGGCGCAAATCCTGATGGCCCACGCCGCCAGATTCGGACGTCGAGTTGGCGCTGACCACTGTGGAACACCGGCTGAACGTGGATCTCGGTTTGATCGTCCTGTTCGATGACGACCGAGGCTGGAACGCTGGTCTCCATACGTCCCTCACAGTAGCACAGACCTGGGTGTGGCCCAATCCCTGCTGTACACAAGAGAGTGACGCAGGTTCGGGCAATACAGGGTGGCCCTGTCAATGGCTCTCGAAGCCTGCGTCACCTTTCAGCCTAGCACTCTGTGTCGGCGAGCCCCACGATATCTCCAGGTGCAACGTCTGTTCGCGCGAACCATGGTTGCGCCTCCAGGCAGCGGACTCGGCCCGGTGTGATACAAAGGCACGTCCTGTTCGATCGTGCTACCGGATCGTCTCATTCCCCATCGGCGCCATGGAGGTACCTATATGCTCACACTTGCCTTATCGAGTTGGAGTTTCCATCGTCGTCTCCCATATTTCGGCAAGGGATCGTGGTCACCGCCACAAGACGGCCCCGAGATCTCGATCCTATCTCTGCCGGAAATCGCCGCGGGGCTGGGGATAACACAGGTGGAAATCTGCCAGGCGCATCTTGCCTCCACCGATCCGGAGTACCTGGCCGAGGTGGGCGCCGCACTCGAATCCGCCGGCAACAGGGTCGTGAACGTGCCGATCGACGTCGGTAATTTGGCGGAGCCGTCAGCCGAGCAGCGAAGCGCGGAGTTCGCTCAAATCCTCCCCTGGATCGACGCCGCAAATGCGCTCGGCTCCCCGGCTGTGCGCGTCAACACCGGACAATCGCATGGCATGAATGAAGGAGGGGCGCTGCGGATCGTTGCACAGGGATACGCTCACCTGGCTGCATACTGCGCTGAGCGCGGCATGACCGTGCTGCTGGAGAATCACGGTGGGCTCTCTTCGACCCCGGAGGCCATCATAGAGCTGCTCGCCCTGGTCGATGCGGCCAACTTCCGCCTCTGTCCGGATTTCGGCAATTTCGCGCCGGAACTACGCAGCGAAGGATTGCGCGCCATGCTGCCTCATGCCGCCATGGTGCATGCCAAAATGATGGACTTTGATGAGGCGGGCTCACATCCGGCCTTTGACCTGGATCGGTGCCTGAACCTGGTGATCGAAAGCCGCTATTCCGGACCGATCTCGATCGAGTTCGAGGGAAAAGGTGACCCGTATGCAGCCGTAAAGCGGGGACGCGACTACATCGTGGCGCGTGTGACCGACCTGTCGACGGGGGCCTGACGTGGGGCACCGAGTCGCACTGATCGGAGCCGGGATGATCGCTCACCACCATGCTGAGAAGTGGCAGGAAGCGGGGGCTGAGGTCGTGGCAGTCGCCGATGTCGAGCCGCGGGCGCTCACGGCCTTTTCAGAGACCTATCGAATCGGTGGCGCCTACACCGAGTACACGGAAATGCTGCGGCGCGAAGAGGACGTCGAGATCGTCGACGTGTGTACGCCACCCTGGTTGCACGCACCCATGACGATCGCGGCACTGGAGTGCGGGAAGCACGTGCTGTGCGAGAAGCCGATCGCGTCGAGTGCGGCAGAGGCGGACGCCATGGCCGCGGCAGCGAAGGCGGCCGGCAAAGTGCTGGCGTGCCGGCAGGGTGATACCAGGCTCGCCCGGGAAGCACGCACGGTGCGGGAGCTGGTGCGCTCCGGTGTACTGGGCGATATCTACTTCTTGCGCTTGATATCCCGTGGCCTTACTCGCCCCGGCATCGAATACAACCCGGAGGCCCGGTGGTTCCTCGATCGCGCCAAAGCCGGCGGCGGCGCGCTCTATGACTGGGGCGTCTACGATCTCGAAATTCTTTTCAGCGTCTTCGGGAGGCTGGAAGTTGAGACGATCACAGCCCTTACCTTCACCGGTGTCGAGCAACCCGCCGAAGGTATCACTTTCGACGTGGAGGAGCATGCCGTCGCTACCTTGACCCTCAAACATGGACCGATGATGTTCTGGGAACGCGCCTGGGCGACGCATCTCCCACCCGCGAACCGATGGAGCTTCTACGGCACCCGGGCTGCATTCTCCTTCTCGCCGCACAGCGCCGTCCTGCACGTCGACATGGACCCGAAGCTCACGCGCTACAGCCTGGGCGAAGCGGTGCCGCTCGAATTACCACCGCTGGCCCCGCCCGGCCCCGACGTCTTCGAGGATTTTCTCCTGGCAGTCGAGGGCAAGCGTGTCCCGGCCTGCTCCGGCCAGGATGCAGCCGCCATGTTGCATATCATCGACGACGTCTACGCCGCCGCCCGGCACATCTCCGAACTAGACAAATAGGTAAGGCCAGGCCGCCCTGCAGTGCCGCGCCTTCCGTTGCCACCATCGTCGTCGGGCACGGCTGGCGTGTCAGTCGCCCCTTCCATTGCCGCCAGATTCGTAGGGGCGGGCCCCCGCGCCTGCCCACCCGATGGCATACCCCCGGGAGGCCAGGGCTGATCGCCACGCCGGGCGACCCCTACCTATACCGGAAAATGTCAAGCAAGCATCACCGGTTGTGTGCGGCGTGGTACTGCGCGCAGGCATGGGAAACTCTGTCGCCGGCGTGCTCGTCGTGGCTCGGTGCTTCTGCAATCAAGCGCCTGCGCCGCCATGCAGCTGCTCCTC
The DNA here is from genome assembly GCA_025449555.1 of Chloroflexota bacterium. GTDB lineage: Bacteria > Chloroflexota > UBA5177 > UBA5177 > UBA5177 > JANWJD01. The sequence continues at coordinate 25,059 of JANWJD010000189.1, forward strand.
CCCCGTAGTCAGTGCAATCAGCGGAGCGAAGCCCGTCAGCGCCACCTGCAACGCTGCGGCGTGGGTCGCTCGATCCACCGAAGCGCACGCGTCGCGCACGATGCGCACGGCCGTGCCGTCGTCCGCCGCCGCCAGTGCAGTGGCCAGGACACAGCACTCCGTGGAGACTCCACAGAGCACGAGGGTGGAGACCTCGAGCCGGCGTACCAGATGTTGAAGCTCCGCACCGTAGGCTGAGAAGGTCGGCTTATCGATCGGCCTGCGACCGTACTTGGACCAGGGCTCGGCCAGTTCGAACAGCTCCTCCGCCCCCGGCTCGAGCGCGAAACTCCATTCCCGGAAGTAGGTGCGCCAGCTTCCCGTTGGTTCGGCCGGCACCACAAACCGCGTAAATACGGCTCGCTCGCCGAACGCCGTCAGCAGGCGCGAGATAGGCTCCTCCAGAGTCGCGAAGTCAGGTATCGACCATGGACTCTCCGGGTCGGCGAAGACGCGCTGCAGGTCGATCGCGACCAACAGCGCATCTTCGTCTGCCGGCGTCATTCGCTACTGGCGCTGGGGCTCGTGCCACGGGAGGTGCTGGGCTGCACGGTTCCCGGCATTGGGACCAGGCTGAATAGCCAGTACAGCCCGGCCGCCACGACGAAGGCTACGAGAATACCGAGGCTGCTGCCCGCGAACGGTCCGCGCGCCCACCAGCCGAGCCAGGTCAGCCACGAGACGCTGGTTTGAATCAAGCCAAAGCCGACGATCACGGCCACAAACCACGCCACGATGGCCCGCAGATTGAACCCTCCCTGGTAGTAATACGACCCACCACGGGAGTTATACAGGTCGGCATCCCGGTAACCCTGCCGGCGGAACAGCACCATATCGACCAGAAAGACTGCGACCCAGGCGGTGAGCAGCACACCCAGGACCGAGAGAAACGCCTGAAACGGGCCGATGAAGCTGCTGGCAATGAAGAGGATATAGTAATTACCGATGATCATGATCGTGCCGTCGATGGCAACCGATTGGTACCGTGGCAGTCGGACACCCAGCGTCAACAGGTTTAAACCGGACGAGTAGATATCGAGCACCGCTCCGGCCACCAGCCCGCCGACCGCCACGATCAGGTAGGGAACCAGGAACCAGGTAGGAAGATTGGCGGCCAGGTCGCCGATTGGATTGCTCGAGTTCGCCAGGGTCGATGCGTTCTTGGCCCACAGCAAGATGCCGAAAACGATCAAGAGGAAGGGGGCGAAGCTGGCGCCTACCGTGGTCCAACCCACCACGGCTCGTGAGCTCACGTTCCGTGGCAGATACCGGCTATAGTCGGAAGCCGCATTGACCCAGCCCAATCCCAGGGCCGCCATCATGATCGAAGTGGCGGGTAACCAGGCGTTGGTCCAGCTCCCGGTATGCATCGCCGTCACCGTGTTCCAGTTGATCTTGGGTATCTCGATGATGACAAAGACCACGGTCAGGGCCGTGAATGCCCAAGTAAACCAGGTTTGAATCCGCACAATCGTGGCATGACCTAGCAACCCGATGGCGATGACGAGCGCGGCAATCAGCACGAACGAGACAGCGGTCGTCCCGTGTCCGACCGGCCAGCCGAGCCGCTTGAAGAGCGCTTCCACCGCCAGAGTCGAGAGCGCGACCAGCACCGTCTCCCAGCCGACCAGCGAGAAATAGCTGGCCAGATTGGGAAAGAGATTGCCGAACACACCGAACGGCGCGCGTGAGAGCACCAGCGTCGGAGCACCGCCTCGCTTGCCGGCCAGGCTCACGAACCCGACGAGCAAGAACGAAAGCCAGGTGCCCACAAACGCGGCCAGGATACCCTGCCACAGACTCATGCCGTACGAGACGATGATTGCACCGTAAACGATGGCGAGCACCGATATATTGGCCGCAAACCAGATCCAGAACAACTCCAGCGGGCCGCCGTGCCGTTCCGAATCGGGAATCGGATTGATCCCGTTTTGTTCGATCCCCCAGAGTGGATCGTTACCCACCCCGGTGTCCGGCTCTCGTGTAGCGGTAGCCATGGAACCTTAACTCCTCCACTATGGAACCCGCGTGTTAGTTCTATATATCAAGCATGCCAGACCGCGTCAATTTACCTTTCTCGCCATTCATCCCAAAATCGGAAACTGCCTCAGACACGATTCAGCGAGCCGGTTCGGACGAAGCCGAAAAAGCCATCGCTGCAGCGCAGCCGGGCAGACTTCGTAACTGCCAGCGACCCACCTTGCCGTATCCGCGATACGTGCCCTCCGAGTCGTTGGGAGAGTCGACCTCGAATCCGATCAAGGCAAACCCGGCACGCACGACCTCACGCCTGAAAAAGGTGACGGTCGAGGTGAAATTGCGGGACGGTACGAATCCGTATATCCCGATCTGTCGCTTCAGTAGCGGCTTGGTGTGATTGATGATCGTGCCGCGAGGAAACGGAAACTGTGTCGGGAATGCCGCGGGCAGAGCAATCGCGGGCCCAGCATGCGCACACGCGGCCACTTTTGACTGACGCGGCACGTATGGGTACCGGGATGAACCTGCCGCAGAAACGCATTCGGCGAACCATATGACCGCAATCGCTGCCGAGGACATCGCGCGCATGATCCGTCGATTCACGGTCGTACTCTAGCAAACGTTGGGTTGAGTCTCCACGGATATGCCCGTGCAGCCCGCAAAGTTAGGGCTTCATAGGGGCCTAAATAGGACCGTGACCCTATAGCTGATGCGCTCTGCACCTCCGGATACTTAGGAGAGCACGAATACAGATCCTTGCATTGGCATGGGAACTGGCACGAAGGAAGGAAGAACATGAAACTGCCCAGCGGGACCAAAGCGCTTCTCATCGTCACCCTGGTCGCAGCGTGGCTCATCGGGCCCGCAGCGCACAGCGCGAAAGCCGATGGCGGGACGCTGACCACGTCGACCACCGTGTTGACGTATACGCACGGACCGTTCTTCGCCCCCAACCCCAGCGACCAGATAGGTCCGCCTACCTGCACCGCCGCAACGTCGTGCGATGACTACGCCTTGAATGTCACTGTCCCGGCTGGAACGGACACAACGCAGCAGATCGCGGTCAAATTTACCTACGATCAGAGCGTCGATTCGACGGTAGACTTCGATCTGTGGGTCTATAACTCGGCGGGCGCCGTGATTGCCTCGAACACCAGTGGAGTGAGTCCAACACAAGTCGTCATCCCGGCGATATCCGGCACGTACACCGTACGAGCCGATCCCTGGATGCCGGGGGGAGAGACGTATACCGGGTCGATCAGTCTGGAAGCCAAGCCGACCACCAGCAGCGCTCCCCCGCCCGATGCCGCCACCGCGTCCACCGGCACTGCGCCACGCTTCCAAAACTACACGGTGCCCGGCACCCTCGGCGGGAGCGGCGCAGGCGAGCCGTCGATCGGAGTCGATTGGAACTCGGGCAACGCGATGTATGTAGCGGGACTGCAGACATTCAAAATTAGGTTCAACGATGCCACCTCACCGGCCGGAGCCACCTGGAGCGACGTCAGCGCGACCACCACGTCAAAGACGAGCCTCGACCCCATCCTGTATACCGATCATGCATACGGCCGCACGTTTGTATCGCAGCTCACCGGCCAGGACAGTTTGACCGCGTACTCCGACAATGACGGAGCGTCCTGGACGCCATCGCAGGGAGGTGGCATTCCCTCGGGCGTGGATCACCAGACCATCGGATCAGGCCCATACTCCAGCAGTGTGCCGATTCCGACGACGGCGCCAGTCACCGGATTCAAAGACGCCATCTACTACTGCTCACAGGACATAGCATCGTCTTTCTGTGCCCGCAGCGACGATGGCGGACTGACCTTCGGAGCGGGGGTTCCAATCTATACGCTCACGCAATGCGGCGGAATCCACGGACATGTGAAAGTCGCCTCCGATGGGACGGTCTACGTTCCAAACCGTAACTGCGGTGGAAAACAGGGCGTTGCCGTCTCCACCGATAACGGCATCACCTGGACCGTGCGCACGATTCCCGACAGCACGGCCGCCATCGGAAACGACCCGGCCATTGGAATCGGAGCCAGGGGAACCATTTACCTCGGCTATCAGGGCGCCGACGGCCACGCTCGGATCGCGATCTCGCACGATCGGGGTCAAACCTGGAGCAGGTCGGTTGATGTGGGTGCCCTGGCAGGCATCCAGAATTCCCTCTTCCCGGCAGTGGTGGCCGGAGACGATAACCGCGCTTCCTTCGCTTTCCTGGGGACAACCACCGGCGGCGACTTTCAGAGTCAGTCGCAATTCAATGGGGTGTGGTACCTCTACATCGCCACAACCTACGACGGGGGACAGACCTGGTCTCTCGTGAACGCGACACCCAATGCACCGGTACAGCGTGGCTCGGCCTGCATATCGGGCACGACCTGCTCCAACAAGCCGGACGATCGAAACCTGCTCGACGTCATCGGAATCGACCTCGATGCGCAGGGAAGAGTGCTGGTGGGATACGCGGATGGCTGTGTGGCCGCCTGTGAGGCGGGAACCGGCACCTACAATCCCAGCAACACCAAACAGTCACAGCAGAGTCAACTGAACTCGTTTACCGCCGTGGCCAACGTATCCCGGCAATCAGGTGGCATGAGCCTGTTCTCGAAGTTCGATACGACCCAGCCGGCGGTGCCGGCCCGCCCCAGCTTGACCGCGACCCAAACCAGCGCCAATGGTGCGGTGACGCTTTCGTGGCGTGCCCCTGACACCGGCGGCTCCGCGATCACCGGGTATAGCGTGTTCCGTGGGACCGCTCCCGGCGTGGAGAAGCTCCTGGCAAATGTCGGTACCCACCTCAGCTACCTCGACGCGAAGATCAAAGCCGGAACCACGTACTACTACACATTGGTAGCACGGAATGCGATTGGTAGCAGTCCCGCCTCCCCAGAGGTCACTCCGTCGATAATCGCGGCGAAACCACAGTGCCGGCTCCCCGGTCAGGTCGTTGTTATAGACCCCGCCGGTGACCAGCTTGGCGCCCCCAACAATGCAGATCTGGACATTCTGTCGCTCTCGGTCGCAGAACCCGGCAACACGACGGCTCTCATCTTCACGATCCAGGTCGCAGATCTCTCGCATATCGGTGCACTCCATCAATGGCGGACACTCTGGACTGCCGCCGATGGAACGTCCATGTATGCCGGCATGGATACCAGCGCCACCGGCGCACCATCGTTTGTGTACGGCACGATCGATGCGACGAGCGGAGCCGTACTGACAACGAATACCGGCTTGCCGGGAAGCGGCTACACTCCCGACGGTGCAATTACCCTGGTCGTGCCAAAGTCGGACATCGGCAACCCCGCGCCAGGCAGCCAGCTCACAAATCTGCGCGCCCGTACGTTCGCGCTACAGGGCGACGCCTCCGCGCTCACGGCGGCCTCCGCCGACACGACCGCCGGCACCCCGTACAGCGTGGTCGGAAACGCTTACTGCCGGTAACGACTCTCGTATATCCTTCGTGCTGCACCGGTCGGTTTGCTACGGCAGACCGGCCGGTGTATTTATTTCATCGGCTCACCCCGGCACCTCGTACACTCATTACTGTATGGGCCGACAGTTCGATGACTGAAACTGTGTCTCGGCACGTTCCGCTCGTTTGCTCGCATGTGGATCATCGTCGAGGCAATCACAACCACCATGCTCCTTACCATCACCACCACGCATCAGCCTGCAACCGATCTCGGATACCTCCTGCAAAAAAACCCAGGACGGTTCCAGACCTTCAACCTGTCCTTCGGACGGGCGCATGTCTTCTATCCGCGCAGAGACCACGAGCGGTGTACGGTCGCGCTCCTGGTCGAGGTGGATCCGATCCAGTTGGTACGCGGCAAGGATGGAGCCGCCGCAGACTCGTTCACTCTCCAGCACTACGTGAACGATCGTCCGTATGCGGCCTCGTCCTTTCTCAGCGTCGCTATGAACGACGTGTTCCGTACCGCGTTCACCGGGCGCAGTAAGGATCGCCAGGAGCTGGCCGATCAAGCCAGTCCGTTGCAGGCGCACGTCGCGGCGCTGCCGGCACGGGGTGGGGAGGGAATGATCCACCGCCTCTTCGCACCGCTTGGCTATGAGGTGTGTGCCGAATCCGGTCCATCGGATGAGCGCTTCCCCGAATGGGGAGAGAGCCGGTACTTCCAGGTCGACCTATCCGGCAAGGTCCGGCTGCGCGATCTTCTGTCGCATCTGTATGTCCTGATGCCCGTCCTGGATGACGACAAGCACTACTGGGTGGGGCAGGACGAGATCGACAAGCTCCTCCGCCACGGACATGAGTGGCTCCCCGCGCACCCGGAACGTCAACTCATAGCCAGTCGCTACCTGGCGCGCCAGCGCACCCTCACGCTCGAGGCACTGGCTCGTCTCAGTGAGGACGATGCCGACCCCGATGAGGCGGAGGAAGTCCACAGCCGGGAAGAGGAGATCGTGGAGGAGCGGATCAGTCTGCATGAGCAGCGGCACGGCGCGGTGCTTGCGTCGTTGCGGGCGCAGGGCGCACGGTCGGTGGTCGATCTG
>JANWJD010000190.1 GCA_025449555.1 Chloroflexota bacterium
CGCCGCGCCGCCCCCCGAGCGTGACTGCGTCCCCGCCGCGCGGCCCCGGCAGCCCAGCGGCGGCCGCCCGCGCCCGCAGGCCCAGCGGATCGCGGCCCAGACGCGTCGCGCAGTCGCCCAGCCCCGGCAACCTGAGGTGCTCGCGGATCGCGGCGGCGGTCATCAGGTCATATTCATCAAGGGGAATCACCTTCTGGATCGCATGGGTGCGCGCCAGGTAGGCGGCGCCGTTGACAACGGCGCGCGTATCGGCGAGATCGGGCATGCAATAAAAGCCGTCGATGCTCTCGCGGGGCCAGAAGGCGGAGTGCTCAAGGGCCGGCACGGTGATCAGCAGCACCTCCCATCCCTGGCGTTTGCACTCCTGGAGGAACGGGGCGCCCTTTTCGTAGCTGGCGAGACAAAGGATGGTCGGCGCCGCTGACTCGGCCATGACTGCTGCCTCCCTGAACGATTCCCAGTATAACGCGCTTGTGTCATGCGCTATCGGGAGATCGGTCGGACCGGTCGGATCCGACCGATCCGACCGGTCCGCCGGCCTGGGAGGGCATCCCGCTGGCTGGGTTTGTGCCCAATTTCCACGAGCGCGGCTGAAGCAAGGGTCATATAGGCGTACACTGAGGCGGGAAGATTAGGGTGAATCGGGTAGGAGGAGTGGTCGATGGGCGATAGACTGGCGCGGCAGCTACGCTTCACGGTGGAGTTGGACAAGCTGAAGCAGGTGCTGCGGCGGAACAGCCTGGGCGACGGCTCCCGGCGCGAGAACAGCGCCGAGCATTCATGGCACCTGGCCATGATGGCGGCCATTCTGGCCGAGCACGCGAACGCGGCGGTGGATATCGGCCGGGTGATGCAAATGGTGCTCGTGCACGACGTGGTAGAAATCGATGCCGGCGATACCTTCGCCTATGATCCGGTGGGGATGCTGGACCAGGCGGAGCGCGAGACCTGCGCCGCCGATCGCCTCTTCTCGCTGCTGCCGCCGGACCAGACTGAAGCCGTGCGGGGACTGTGGGAGGAGTTTGAGGCGCGGGAGACCGCGGAGGCGCGGTTCGCCGTGGCCCTGGATCGGCTGCAACCGCTCTTACAGAACTTTGAGTGCGGGGGCGGCACCTGGCGCTCTCACGGCGTCACGGAGGAGATGGTGCGGGCGCGTTGCCTGCCGATCAGCGGCGGTTCGGCGGCGCTGGGAGCCTACGCGGACGGGCTGATTGAGGAAGCGGTGGCGCGCGGGATGATTGGCGAGGGCCTCACGGCGGGCTCATAAGGGGGGCAGGGGATGATAACTATCATTATCATCCCCTGCCCATTGAGCTTCGCGACTTCGTACCGTTCTCGTCCCTGCCGGTAGACACCACCACCAAAGAAGCGTTAGCCATGGTTGTAGCGCCGGTGCTAGGGTACGGGGGTTCCGGCCTGGCGCCCCGGCCCGGTCCTCCGTGGCCCGCCTTGCGGACAAATAGCTAATCACCAGACGCAACTCTAGATCTGCTGCCGCTTGACGAACTCACCCGCTCGGCCAGGAACTCCTCCCAGGTCCGTCGGCCCACGGCCCGATCCGGGGCCAGATTGGCGCCAGCCCGGACCGCGCGGGCGGCCTTGCCGGGGAACCGGACCGGCACGATCAGCCGGTGCTTACTACGGGCCCGAAGGTACCCGCGAGCAGCTCGGCCATCCCGTACACCCGCGGGCCGGCCATGTCGGGCACCAGCCCCGCAGGCGTGCCAAGCGCAAGCTCCACGAGCCGGGCCGCCACCTCTCCGGCGTCGACCGGCTGGAACCGGAACCCGGCCGGGACCGGTATCACCGGCAGCTTGGCCATCTGCCGTGCTGTCATCAAGAGCAGGTCATGGAATTGGCTGGCGCGCAGCGTCGTCCATGGCAGGCCGGAGTCGGCCACGGCCTGCTCCGCGGCAAGCTTCGAGCCGAAATACCCGAACATGGCACGGTCGATGCCGCTGACCAGCGGGATCCGGTCGGCCCCGACGACCGAGATGTACACCAGGTGCCGCACCCCGGCCGGAGACGTAGCTCGGATCAGGTGGCGTGCCTTGTCCTCATCGCCTTTGGTGCTGCCCGCCAAATGCACGATGATCTCCGTGCCGTTCACCGCGGCGCCGACCCCCTCGCCCGAGGCGAGGTCGCCGGTCACGAACTCAATGCCGTCTTCCCTCTCCTGGCCGCGCCGGCTAAGTACCCGAACATCACACCCAGCATTCTTCAGTAGTGGGACGACGAGCCACCCCAGGGTGCCAGTACCGCCGGTGACCAGGATGGGTGATGCCATAGCTTTCTCCTTATCTCACGAACCGTCCGGCCAGGGCCGGTTGGTTGTCACATTTGTAGTGTGTGCGGGGTCACTGCTATGACACCCGACGACGATAGGATGTGACAGATGAACGAGCACGAGTGGCTGGCGGATCGCTTCGAGGAGCACCGGTCCCATCTGCGAGCAGTTGCCTACCGGATGTTGGGCTCGCTCACCGAAGCCGACGACGCGGTGCAGGACACCTGGCTGCGGCTCAGCCGCTCTGAGTCAGGCGAGGTCGAGAATCTGGGCGGGTGGTTGACGACGGTCATCGCTCGCGTGTGCCTCAACATGCTACGAGCGCGCAATGTTCGGCGCGAGGAATCCTTCGAGGCACACCTGCCCGATCCGGTGATCAGCCGAGACGGGGAGCTCCAGCCGGAGCAGGAAGCGTTGCTGGCCGACTCGGTCGGTCTTGCACTCCTCGTCGTGCTCGATACGCTCGCCCCAGCCGAGCGTCTGGCGTTCATACTCCATGACATGTTCCAGCTGCCGTTCGAGGACATCGCCCCCATAGTTGGTCGAACCCCTACGGCGGCGAGGCAGCTCGCCAGTAAGGCACGGCGCCGGGTGAAGGGCGCCGATGGGTCACGCGCCGGCTCGAGCGACCGTCAGCACGGCATCGCATACGGCCGGCATTCCGGTTTCGTCGGCAGCACGCTGAGTCAGAACCACGACCGTGAGATCCTGCGACGGAATATTCGACCAGTTGGTCCCCAGGCCGCCCTCCCAGGTGTACCGGCCATCGTCCAGGATCGAGAGTCCATAGCCCCAGCCGCGGCCGTCCAGAAAACTGAAACCAGGCCACACGTTCGCTTGCTGCACTGGCGTGAGCTGATTGCGGGTCATCTCGGCCGCGGTAGCCGGCCTCAGCACGGGGCTCCCCCCGCGCAGCAGCATCCGCCCGAAAGCGACCATGTCATCGACCGATGAGACCAGCCCGCCGCTGCCATCGGGGAAGGCGGGCGGGTGTGACCATTGTCCATCCGACGGATCGCTCACTTCGAGTCGGCCGTCTCGATTCTCATAGGCAGTGGAGAGCCGGCTGGTATTGGTCGCGTGAAATCCGGTGTCGTGCATGCCGAGCGGACCGAGTAGTCGCTGCTGCATCACCTCCGAGTACGGGGCATCCACGGCCCGTGCGGCCAGCACCCCCAGCACCTGAGAACCTGTTTGGTAGAGCCACCGCTCGCCTGGTTGGGCCAGCAACGGCAGTTCACCCAGGTGCGCCATCCACGTGTCCGGATCCGGCATACTGTCAGGCTGCGGCGGTCCGAAGGTGGACAGGTGGCGTTCCATGGTCGCAGTGAAGATGGGCCACGGCTCGAGAGCCATGAACATGGCACCTTCCATCCCGAATCCCCAGGTGAAGGTGAGTAGATCTCGCACGGTGATCGGGCGCCGTGCCGGGACCGTCTCCTCCAGCGGCCCATCCGGTCTGACCAGCACCCGGCGATCTGCCAATTCCGGCAGCAGATCATCGACCGGTTCGTCCAACTGCAGGAGTCCGGCATCAACCAGGGAGAGCACGACCGCCGCCGTCATCGGCTTGGTGATCGAGGAAATCCGGAACAGCGTGTCCCGCCGCATCGGGGGACCGCCAACCACCATCACGCCCGCCGTCGCCACATGCACTTGATCGCCACGGGCGACAGCTGCAACGACTCCCGGCGCCTGCCCCAGTTCCACGGCACGCTCGACGACCTCCTCGATCCGGTCGAGTACAGAATGTTCGAACCAATCCTCGTTGTGCATACAGTCAGCCTTGAGTTGAATTCTGTGATTCAGTCTCTCGACGAAGGCCGTGGTCCATCACTGCCGTTATACCCGGTCGCTCATTCACAGCATGCCGAAGACAGCGCCAGGACGCAAAGCGCACGGTTTTCACCGGGCCGGGAGATTTTTGACCAAAGGGTGTCGACCTGTGAGCCGTGCCCCTCCCCAAGGGGTTTGACTGGAACTAGGTGGATACTGCCCGGCTTACCGGCTCAACCTGGCGTGCTGCCGTGCGGTCCAGCCCGATGAACGTTGCCAATGCAATGCCGCTCGTCGCGAGTGGGATCAAGAAGATGTGCGGCACTCCCAGGAACGGTATGCTGACGCTACCGATGAGGTTGCCCACCAGGGTTGCGATGCCGAAGGCGGAGCCGAACGTGCTGCTCACCAGTCCCGCCCGAGCCGGGCTCAATTGCTGGGCATAGGTGAGGCCGAGTCCCAACACCACCGCCACAACCAGGGCATCCATGACCTGGCTCAGATACACCTGCCACAGCGCAGTATTGACGGAGAGAATGAGGTATTCGATCGTCGCCACGATCAGCCCCAAACGCACGAGCCGCCCAATACCGAATCGCAGTGCCAGCAGGGCCGCTGCCGGCATGGTGACGAGTTCTGCCAGGGGTGAGACGGCCATGACGGTACCATACACGCCGATGCTGCCTCCCAGATGCCTGGTGACGTCGATCGGGAGGTAGGTGATCCGCAGCGCAGTACCGATCAGCACGAGTGTGCAGAGTGCAACAAAGACATACAGCAAGGCATTGCTCTGTGCCGGTTCCGACTCCCTCGATTTACGTGGTGTCGCAGACGATACCCGCACGTCTAGCCCGTATAAAGGAAGGAGGCAGAGCAGATTGAGGCACCCGGCCACCAGGAAAGCGACACGAAAGCTCACCAGAGTCGCCAGGGCCGAGCCGACCAGCGGTCCCAGAACGAAGCCAAACGAAAACGCGGTGCGAACCGTGGTGTTGACGAGCCCGGGCTCGCTTTCTCCATCCCGGACCATGACGTCGTGCAAAGCCGCGAATGCCTGCCCCATCGTGATTGCACTGGCACTGAGAAAGACGGCCCCCACCGGCAGGGTAAGCCAGAGATAGGGGGAAAGGGCGAAGACCAGCCACCCGACGGCAACCCAGATCGCTGCCAGGCGCATGGCAGGCAGGCGTGAGGTCCAGCGATCGGACCGGCGCCCGACGAGCAAACCGAGGGTGAGTCCGAACAATGCCTCGCCGACAAAGAAGAGGCCCGCCTGTGACAGGGCAACATGCTGGCTATTGACCAGGTAGAGCGTGACCAGCGGCAGGGTGGACGAAGTGGCGAGGGACAGGAGGACCATGATCAGGAAGAAGGCGCGATATTCCGCCTTATGCCAGACGATGGTGAAAAGGGCCAGACGATCTTTCATCTGCGAAGTGTCACCCGGTCCATGACGCACTCCTGTGTCGGCGATGTTGCTCGACATGATAGCGTGGCGATCAACTGTTGACGCATGCCTCGTCAGTGGCATGCACATAGTGAGTGGCGCGGTGGAATGACATGTTGCACCATTGGGTACACGCGAAGGTCAGTCTCCACCAGACATTTCAGTTCTGGAGCTCGACATCGTGGTGACAGCACACGACATCGATCGGAGAACCAAATTGATTGGCGGTCCATCAATGCATGCTGGGGCAGTTTCGTCATGGGACGGTCATATTGCCCTTCTATACTGTTTCTCAAGCGCCCCGTGATCGTCCTGACCGGCGCCATGGCGACTCCACCCGTCTTCAGACCGTTAGGAATGGAGCCGCAAGAAGGACAACCCATACCTGACAGTCACCGACCACCGACCTGGAGTATCTAGAGATGAAATATAGAGCCGGTCAGTCTCTCCTGACCTTCACCGGTGTCCTGGTCATGCTTCGGCTGAGCCGACGCACGAGCTTCCTCGACCTCCGCACCCGCTTGAGCCGCGGAGCGCTGCTCAAGCTCGGCGGCTTGAGTATTACCGCACTTGTAACCGGCACAGGGCGGAGTCTGAACGTGGCCAGGGCGGCTTCGGAGACTGCGGTCTCCAATGCTCCGAGTTGCGTGCTGTCGCCCGAAATGACCCAGGGGCCCTATTACATTCCCCGCGAGAAGATCCGGAGCAACATCAAGGAAGGGAAACCCGGTACACCACTGCAGCTACGGCTGACAGTCGTGGACGCCGCGACGTGCAAGCCGATCAAGGGCGCTGCCGTCGACATCTGGCACTGTGACGCCGGAGGCATCTATGCGGGTTTCATGAGCGCCAGCTCTGGCGGACCGCCCGGTGGGAACTCCGGTCCCACCGACAAGCGTACCTTCCTGCGCGGAATACAGCGCACAAACGCACGGGGACTTGCCTCCTTTCTGACCGTCTATCCGGGGTGGTATCGGGGCCGGACGGTCCACATCCACGTCATGGTGCATCTAGGAGGCGTGGTGGTTGGACATATCGTCCATACCGGTCAACTCTTCTTCTCAGACACCCTCACGAGCAAGGTATTTGCGACCGGGGTGTACAGGGCTCGAGCCTCCGCCCGTGACACGTTTAACCGAACCGATTCCATTTATGCAGCGGGTGGCGCGCAATCAACTCTCAGCATGAATCACGATGGGCATGGCGGCTACATCGGCACCATTACGCTCGGAGTACATCGGTCCTGAAATGAGTCGGGCCTTCGTGTTATTTGGATATTCGGAGTTTCGATACGTCCCGGCGCACCAATACCACCAGTGCCCAGACGAGTAACAGCACAGAGAGAATCGTCCACGACACCGCCCAGAAGGTGGCCGGCAGGAAGAGGGCCCGCGACATATTCTCGGCATCGGTCTGGATGTGCGCGTTCGATCCGGAGATGAATATCAGGGTCAGCAGGTCGCGGAAAGCGTTCAGACCCGCCTCGACGCCGAGAAAAATCTGCAAGAAGCCTAACCATCGCACCGGCACCTTCCAGGCAGCGGCGCCGAGCACCGCAGCGAAGCCGAGACACCACAGAACAGTAAACGTGTCTGCCGGATGGAACAGCAGTAGTGTGGCGAGCGGCACCGCCGCAAGCGCACCGATCGCCCAGCGAGACCAGCGCAGTGGGGTCAACAGCAACGCCACTCCCGCCAGGGTGGCGCCCAGGTATCCAGCCGGGGCGATCAGCGCCATGGTGCCGCCGCGCGTCAGCGTGAGGCCCGACAAATCGGATGCGATCTGCAGGCTCCCAACCGAGCCACCCGTTCCGATGGTCGCGATTGCATGGCCGGTCTCGTGGAGCAGCGTGACAAACAGCGCAAACGGATACAGGGCCGTGGACCCGAAGGGTAACGCCCCCACCACGGCAGCCAGGATAGTAGCAATTACCAGCAGTATCACGCCGGAACCGGCCAGCCCTTTTCGAGCCGGCGTGGCGGTAGCCGCTCGCTTCCGCGCGGGAGCGACCGCCGTACCATGATCCAGGACGCCGCCGGTTTCCAGCTCTCGAATAAGTTCGTCGGTAGATTTACTCATGGATGCCGAGATCCTTCAACTCCAGTATGACCCGAATCAGGTGTCGTACGACAGTCTGAAGAATTGCCGTATATTCGTCGGGCCAGCCAGAGCGGAGGGGTGTTACGCCACGTGCTGCCGGACCGCCTCCAGCAGGTACTCGAGGTCAAACGGCTTTTGAATGGTCTCCTGGAAGAGGCGGGAGTCATTCGCGTGGCGCAGCATGGCGGAGGAAGCGGACAGGCCGATCATCCCCGTCTTCCCAAACGGCCCCTGGCGTAGCTGTTGGGCCAGTTCGATTCCGGTCATTCCAGGCAGCATCAGGTCGATCAGAAACAGCGACGGTGTCTGCTGGAGGCCCAGCGCCAGCGACGGGTGCGGCAGACTGACGACAGAGTAACCCTCTTCTTCCAGCACTTCACAGATCAAACTACGAAGATCGGGCTCGTCGTCCACCACGACTACCAGCCGATCCGCGATCATGCCGGCCCCAGTTGGCGATGCGACGGTAGGTATGACTCAGAAGAGATCAAAGGGTTGCTCTCGCTCAATGCCTGCCAGCACTCCCGGCTGTGTTTCATCCGAACTGAGTATGCGAATACCGCCGTCGGCGATGACAAACTGTTGAATCCTGGTATCGTGCGCGCTTCGTTGCATGTTGACGACCGAGCACACGCGATAGAACCGTCCATCGTACGCGATGCGGCGCAGCAAGACCCGATTGTTGGCAGTCGGCATGCGAACCGCATGCAAGCCCAGATCCCCCACGTCGAGCTGGGGCGCATCCTGCGTCATCACGGTGGTCACACCCGACCGGCGCAGGAACACGGTGAGGGCGGTGAGGTAATCGTGTTGCGACGACTGGATGGTGGGAGCGGCTTCCAGCGCACTGATACTATCGATGACCAACCGCTTGATGGCACGTTGCTCCACCAGGGTGCGAATGCGCCAGGCAAGCTTATATGGATTGATCTCGACTGCCGGGACTTCGATGATCGAGATGCGCCCAGCGTCGACCTGGGATCGCAGTGTCAGGTCGAGCTCGTCTGCCTTATCCAGCAGATCGGCAATCGCGTCGCCAATCGTTACCATCAGACCGGCCTCGCCGGTGTACACTCCCGCCAGGAGATAATGGATGGATAAAGTCGTTCTGCCCGTACCGACATCGCCCACAATCACGGTGGTCGAGAGCTCCGGAATCCCACCCCCCAGCATGAGGTCGAAGTCGGGAAGATCGAAGCGATGTCGATGGCCGGTGGGTGGAGGCGTCGTATCCGGCAGACAGGTGGCGAGTCGCGGATAGATCGTCACCCCTTCTGGACCGATATCAAAGCCGTGCTGACCTTCCCGATAGGCGTGACCGCGAATTTTGTAGACTTCCAGGGAGCGAATCGGCTGCGCCACGCCCCGCGGATTGTGCAATCCGAGCAAGGCGTCCGCCGAGGACAGTTCGAAAAACGCTTCGTCTTCCTCGGGCAGCGATTCGGTCGTGACAATGCAGCTCGCCCCGAAATACGGCATGCGTCCGGAGAGTCCCGACAGCAGGTCCTGAGCGGCGGTGGTGCCCATGCGCTGGTACATGCCACGGTAGCCATCGATCACGATGAGAGGTTCGCGCTTCCCACGCACCGATTGCAGAATAATGTCCAGCGTCGTTTCGGCGCTGTCGGTCAGGGCCGTCTTGAGCGACAACATAGTGATCCGCTGGCCCACCAGCTCGCGATCGAAAAATGAAAAGCTGCTCAGGTGCGATACCAGCTTTTCATGCGGCTCCGAAAACGCGGAAAACAGGATGACATCCTTCCCCTGGCGGGCGTGATGCATCGCTATCTGGAGCGCCATCACCGTCTTACCGGTCCCAGGCGCCCCCACCACCACGGTCAGGCTGCTTGGTGGCAGGCCACCCGTAATGAAATCCAGCTCCGGCAGGCCGGTTGGCTCCGTGTCCATCGTCGCCCTATCTCTCCCCAAGTTTGCTGCCCCTGTAGCAAATACTCCTTCTGAAGGTAGCAGAAATACGGTGCATGGCAGAGCACGTTTCTTGCGGCGGCTCCCGCTGCGGTGCGCGGTATCGGGACGAGCAAAGCGCGACCAAGCACGGTACAGATGCGTTACCATACCGCAAGTAAGCGCAGCAGTAATTAGGTCATACGTGCTATAATGTGCACCGTATTATCTGACTCGAGAGCGACCACACCCGCTCGACGGTCGTAAAAGGAGTCCTATCTTGGCCGGCCCTCCCGCCGCGATATCGTCTCAAATGGACGATACGTTTTCGATCCGCCAGATCCTCGCGCCCCTGGTTGCGATCATTGTCGGTGTCTTTATGGTGGTGCTCGACGCGACGGCGGTGAACGTCGCCGTGCCCAGCCTGGTACGCGATCTACATAGTAGTCTCTCGCTGGTGCAGTGGACCATCACCGGCTATGCCCTGGCGCAGGCAGCCGTTATTCCTCTGGCAGGGTGGCTCTCCGACCGGTTTGGCGCGAAACGTATCTTCATGCTCTCCGTGGGTTTGTTCACGGTAGGCTCGGTCCTCTGTGCGATCGCCACCAGCGCCGAAATGTTGGTCTTCTTTCGCCTGCTGCAGGGATTGGGCGGAGGTTGTGTCCTCCCCATCGCCATGGCCTATGTCTATCGACTCGCGCCCTCGAGAAAAGTTGGCGCCGTGATGGGCGTGATGGGTATCCCGATTCTCTTTGCCCCCGCCATCGCGCCGGTGCTCGCCGGGTGGCTGGTCCAGTACGCTTCCTGGCGCTGGATCTTCCTACTCAACTTTCCAATCGGCATCTTCGGCGTCTTCCTGGCGCTGCGCACCTTACCGTCGGTCGAGCGACATCGCACGGCGGGTCTTGACCTGCGCGGCACCATCCTCGGCCCCCTGGCCTTCGCCAGCCTCTCGTACGGCATCAGCCAGGGAAGCACCAGCTGGACCGGACCGCGGACGATTGGCGGCTTGATCGTCGGTGGGGCGGCATTGATCGCCTTTATCGTGGTGGAATTGCGCGCCGAGACACCACTGCTGGAGTTGCGCGTCTTCCGCGCGGCGGACTTCAACTGGGCCATCCTCGTGCAATGGATCGCACAGTTCGCGCTGTTCGGGACCCTTTTCCTGGTGCCGCTCTTCTTGCAGGAAGTCCGCGGCTACGGGGCCTTCGATACCGGTCTCATCCTACTGCCGCAGGCGATTGCTGCCGGTATTTTCATGCCGATCAGCGGTATGCTGTTCGATCGCATCGGCGCCCGCCCCTTGGTGATCGTCGGCTCCGCCCTGATCGCCATCTCCGCCTTCCTGCTGACCGGTATCACCGAAACCACTAGGGGCACCGATCTCATCCTGCCGCTTGCCCTGATGGGGGCCGGAATGGGGCTGATGATGATGTCACTCAACACACAGGTCATCAACGCCGCTCCTCGCAGGTTGGTCAGCCGCGTGACCTCGCTGACCAACGCGCTGCAACAGGTCGTCACATCACTGACCGTTGCCGCCCTCGCCACCATCCTCACCTCTCGCGCGACGCTGCACTCCAATGCGGTAAAGACCGCACTCGCCACCAGCCCGGGGCACACTCCTTCTACGAAAGCCACACTTCAAGTGGCACTCAGTCACGCTTTTGCGCTGGCCTTGGACGATACTTTCCGCGTGCTGGTGGTAGGAGCGCTCATCGCTACGGGCATGGGTTTCATCCTCCGGCGGCTCGCTCTGCAGACCGATGTGGAAGAAGAGATCGAGGACGGGATCGAGGTCCGGCAGGGCGCGGCGATGAACGCCTGAGTTCGTGATTTACACGTTCTCCAGCACACCACCCATCTGAAACCAGGCGGGCATGCTCATGGATTTCTACCGGCCTCTTTCAAACATATCGCCGGCGTTGCAGCGCGGTCACTCTACTGTCCATCGCCGGTCGCAGCTTTGCTCGCATACGGGCTTCCCCCACC
>JANWJD010000191.1 GCA_025449555.1 Chloroflexota bacterium
ATCATATGGCGCCGTTGTTGGGACATGACAACGAAGAGATCCTGCACGATCTCGGCTACGATGACAGCCAGATCGGCGCGCTGCACCGGCAGGGCGCATTTGGAGGCCAGACCGATGCGCCGTAGCCGTTCGATCCTGTCAGTCCCTGCCGGTAACCGACACATGATCGAAAAGGCGACGACCTTGCCGGCCGACCTGGTGTTACTGGATCTGGAAGATGCAGTGGTGCCCGAGCTCAAGACGGAGACCAGAGCGCACGTGATCTGGGCACTCACGGCGTTGCGCTGGGGCGAGCGTACCGCTGGGTACCGCTGTAACGGCATGGAAACGCCGTACTTCTACCGCGACATCATCGAGATCGTGGAGGCGGCGGGACGTCGGGTGGACACCATCGTGATCCCCAAAGTCGGCCGGGCCGAGGACGTGATCGTGGTCGATACCCTCGTGCACGGCGTCGAAATGAGTCTGGGGTTGCCGCCGGGTGGGATCAAGCTGCAGGCGCAAATCGAGAGCGCCCGAGGGCTGGTCAACGTGGAAACCATCGCCACGGCTACTCCCCGCCTGGAAGCGCTGATCTTCGGTCCGGGTGATTTCGCGGCCAGCACTCGCATGCCCATGGAGAGCATCGGCGTCATGGGCGCGTGGGACGAGGCGTATCCCGGACACCGGCTGCACTATGCGATGCAGCGCATGCTGGTGGCGGCTCGGGCCGCGGGTCTGGCGGCGATCGATGGACCGGTGGCCAACTACAAGGACCGCGAGGGATACCGCCGGTCGTGCACGATTGCCCGGTCGTTGGGCTTCGACGGCAAATGGTGCATCCATCCCGACCAACTGGCCCCAACCAATGAGATCTTTGCACCAACCGAGACGGAGGTTGCCTGGGCTCGCCGGGTGATCGAGGCGTATCAGGAAGCAGTGGCGGCGGGGCGAGGCGCCGTCTCGATCGACGGTACGATGATCGATGTCGCCTCGATTCGGCTGGCGGAGGCGACGCTCGATGCATCGCAATGATCAAACGATACGGTGACGCCTACCTACGGGAATAGTGATTTTAGTTGGTGTAAGGTTCGAGCGTCCACGAGCGAGCCGGTGATCGAACAGCCGTCATGTGCCCTAAAAGTAGGAATAGAAATTCCAAGTTGGTTCCCAGTCTTCGAGCTTTCTAAAATATCGGTCATTGTTGTTTCTTCGTAAGACGCGGCGCACCGTGGCCTTGAGCACGTTGCTGGCGTTGTAATCCGGCTTCAGTCCAACGTCAATCTCGGCATATTTTCTATGGGTCTTGAGAAATGCAAGCGCCTTGTGAACCGCTGGATACCCGCAGTCATTGAACCCCACAATTCCCCCGGGCCGAAGCATCTTATCTACGTAGAAGAAATCGAGGAGGACATAGTCGAAGGTGTGCCAGCCATCAACATACGCGAAGTCGATGGATGATAGTTCTTGAAGCAGTGACGGCAGGGCAAGATAATCCAGCTGCTCGACGACACGATGCTGGGCCGACATGCCGCACAATCGAACGTTCGTACGGCCTACATCTCTGTACGCTGTGCTTTGATGGGGATCCACGGAAATGAGCATTCCACCAGCATTTCCGGCGTGTAATCCTCCGAGGATCGCGAGCGTGCTCATCCCATGCGCCATGCCGACCTCCAGCGCCAGATTTGGCGTATGATCGCTGACCACCCGGTACAGCGCTTCCGCCAGTGGCAAGCGCATTTCTGATTCCAAGGGGAGACTCACTCCACTCGCGTCGCTCACTGTTCTCGTCTCATAGATTTCGCGCATGAGCTCTACAGGGGAAATAGACATTAATGTTCCTTACTGGGGCGCGCGGCAGCTACTCCGCATGAACAGTCAGATTCGGTGAGGGACCTCTTCTACTACCGAGGAGCGCCCTCCAGCGCCGAGTGCGTGTACTTCGAATCCGCCTGATTGCCATCGCGCACGATCGATGCAGGCTCGGGTGTCGACAACTCGCCGGTGGGTCATACCGCTCGGCCCGGCTGACCATGGATCGAGCTCGCGGTACGTGGTGTGATCCGTCAAGATCACCATGGCATCGGCGCCGCTCAGTGCGGCGGTGAGATCGGTTTCGAGCACCATACCGTCCGGTCCCCGATGGGCCAGAGCATCGTGCGCGCGAACGGTATACCCACGCTCGCGCAGCATACGAACCACATCCAGCGACGGGCTCTCACGTAGATCATCCACGTCTGCCTTGTATGCCATACCCAGGGCGGCAATGGTGGGGTGGTCAACATCGGAGACGACCGCGCTGACGAGATCGGCCACGCGAGCGGGTTGCGCATCGTTGACCGCCCGTGCGGTCCGGATCAGGTTGGTCTCGTTCGGGGCCGCATCCACCATGAACCATGGATCGACCGCGATGCAGTGTCCACCAACGCCCGGCCCGGGTCGCAGGATATTCACCCGTGGGTGATGGTTAGCCAGCGCAATGGCTGCGCTCACATCGATACCCAGGTGGCCCGCCACGCGACTGAACTCATTGGCGAGCGCGATGTTGACATCTCGATAGATATTTTCCATGAGCTTGACCGTCTCGGCCGTGGTCGCGTCGGTCATCATTATTTCGCCTTCGACAAAGGAGCCGTACAGGTCCCTGGCACGCTGGGCGGAGATCGGATCGATTCCGCCCACGATCCGGTCATTGGTGACCAATTCGATCAGGATGCGACCCGGGAGCACGCGCTCAGCGCAGAACGCCAGCCAAAAGTCATGGCCGGCGTGCAGGCCGTTCCGTTCGAGTATGGGGCGCACCACGTTGGCGGTCGTGCCGGGAGGCGAGGTCGACTCCAGTATCACCAGATTGCCTGCTTCAAGGAGTGGGGCGATCGCCTCGGTTGCGGCGCGTACATGACGCAGATCGGGTCGCGGTGTGTCCATTGCCGGATGCCGTTCCAGGGGTGTGGGAACGGCAATGATGTACGCTTCCGCCCGCTCCGGCGTGGATTGCACCCTCAGATTGCCCGATTGCGTCGCGGACTGGAGGAGCATGTTGAGGCCCGGCTCCTGAATATGGACCTCTCCCCTTCGCAGGGCCGATACCAGAACGAGATTAACGTCGACCCCGATGACCTCATGGCCCTGCGTGGCGAACATACTGGCAGACGGTAGGCCAATATAGCCCAGCCCCAGTACGCAGATTTTGGTCATCGCGGTGTGCTGGTCGAGTCCTTGGTGTCGATATCCTGGAGGTCCGATTGAGGCATCGGCGCGCCCGCACCATTACCCGTTTCAGACCCAGCCTGCTGGCGAGCGAGATACTGGTATTGGTAGTTGTACTGATAGCCGTAGTTATGGTGGTAGTAGTAGTAGTAATAGCTACTCCCACGCTTGTTGAGGCGATTCACGACGATCCCGACGATCCTGCCGCCGACGGCTTCGATGGCCTCACGCGCGCGCCGTAGATCGCGCTTTTTGCTCTTCGCCGGATCGACCACCAAAATCACGCCATCGACGATGGTGGAGAGCACCGCCGCGTCGGTCACCGCCAATACCGGGGGTGAGTCAATGAGGACCACTTCCGATTCTTGACGAAGATGATCGGCCAGTTCCTGCATGCGGGTCGAGCCAAGGAGGTCCGCGGGGCGCGGCGGGAGCGGTCCGGAGGCGATCAATTCGAGATTGGGTCGATCGCTCTGCCTGGTTCCGTGATGACCGTTCAGTGTGTGATTGCTGACCAGCAGGTTGGTCAAACCTTCCGTGCGTCCCACCTCGAAGACGCGGTGCAAACTCGGTCGTCGGAGGTCGCCATCCACCAGCGTCACTCGTTTGCCACCTTCCGCGAATACGTTTGCGAGGTTAGCCGCGGTCGTGCTCTTGCCTTCGCCTGGTGAAGCGCTGGTGATGACGATGGTGCGGGGTGGATGATCGACATCCGTGAATTGCACATTCGTTCTAATCACCCGATAAGCCTCGGAAACCGGGGACCGCGCATGGTTTGCGGTGACTAGTTGGCCACCGTAATGGTCGGCATCGAATTGTTGCACCGTGCCGAGGATGGGCGCACCGACGATCGACTCCATTTCTTCCGGGGTGCGAGGCGTATCGTCGAAGTAATCGTAGAGGAAGAGCAGACCGAGGCAGATGATGAGGATGACGAATCCGGCGAGCGCCGCGGTGCGGATGGGATGCGGGCCGACGGCCGAGGTAGGAATCGGGGCGTGTGAAAATATTTTGACTCCGTTCAGCGCCGTGCTCTTGCCGAGATTGAATTGCTGCGAGGAACCGATCAGCGATTGATACAGGCTGATGTAGGCGTCTTTCTGTGCCTTGAGATTGCTCAGGCCTCCCGGACCACCTTTATAGTTCTGAATTTGCTGCGACACGAGTTGAATATTCGCATTCTCGATGTCGATTTGATGCTGGATCGCCTTAGCTCCGCCTTTGTACCGAGCCCGTTGAATCGCCGTGATTTGACGGATGAATTCGGTGGCGGCCGTATCGGCGGCGGCGGCGGCGCGAGCGGGTATCGTGTCGTCGACCGTGACCGTCATGAGCTGGGTGTTGACGGGAGCCGACGGGGTCGAGCCCAACCCCGCGACTGTGAGGGTGTGAGCCTCGATGGCGTACCCGGGATACTGCTTCGACAGGTCCCTGTCTACGGCCTGCGTGATAACGGGTGAAACGATCATTTGACTGTAGGTCGGGATCAGTGCCTGGCTCGCATACACATCGGTCGAACCTGGTTGCGTTTGATCGCCCGGCACCTGGATGTAGAGCAGGGTGGAGGTTTGATAGATCTTCGGCAGATGGTGTTCGTAGAAATACGCCGCCAGCAGCACCAGCAGGGCCGGCGCAAGTGCGAACATGACCCAGCGGCGAATTTGATACAGGTACAGACCGAAGTTCACGCCGGCGCCTCATCTGCCTTCATGCGCTGTAGTGCCTGCCATTCAGTGCGGCACCGGAGTACCGTGGTGTCATGTGCGATTGCGATGCTCATCATGTCCTTTACGCTGTGGCCGAACTTTCAGGATGCCAGAGTATACCTTCATAGTCTCGACTCGCGCGGTGCGGTATCTCGTTGGCCTGAACTCTGGCCAAAGACGTGCACCAGGCGGGGAAGGAACTGGGCCAGTTGAAGCGCATAGTTGGCGACCTGGTACGGCAGTCGAGGTACCCGATTGATCGAGCCACCGACCCGGACGGTGGACTCGAGCGGACTCATCCAACGAGATTTCAGCGCAGCCGGCCATTGCTGGGGATGGCGCAGCGACTCAACCATGAGTTCCGGGACGGGATGGTCGAAGGCACGCGGACGTTCCCACGCTTTGAGCACCGCCGGAACCAGCCAGAAGGGTAGACGCTCCGCCCGATTCGCGACCGGCGTGCCTCGTACATCGGCCCCCAGCAGGACATGCGCGAGCCCGATCGTGCAGGCGATCCAATCGGCTCGGGTACGGTCTCCGCCGAGACACAGATCCCAGTCGAAGTCGGATGGACGCGACTCCAGAGCGATCGCCACGTCACACAGCCAGAGCGGGCGCCAGCCACCGTGCTTCAAGAAGTGAATGCAGAGATAGGCCAGTTGGTCCTCGGCATTCAGGACCCTGATCTCCGAAGTGCCAAGCGGCACCAGCTCAGATCGCGCAGCCACCTCGGTCATCGACCTACCTTGTAGTAGCCCCGAAAGATCGTGCGTCAGATCGACCTCGAACGGCCCACGCCCGGGTGTCTGAAGCGCAGCCTCCACCCGGTACTCCTCGCCAGGAGCGACATACAGGTCGATATCGCCGAGGGGACGGAGGCCCGGTTCGGGATACAGTCGGGCAATCGCCCAGCCTTTGAGTAGGATCGGCTCGATGCCGGCGCCGCGCAGCAGGACGAAAATCGTTTCAATCGTGGGCTCGCGGGCAAGGCCAAACGCCGAGGTCTCCCGATAGGCGTCTTGCAATTCCTGCGCGGCCGGCGTGTGGCGAAGCGGGGTGTGTCGAATGTGCCACCACGCAAGCGGCGCGGTGCCGGAAGCAAGGAGATATGGCAGAAGATTTGTCAGTTCGTCTGACCCGGGAACTCTGTGCGTGGTCGCGGATCGCCACGAGCCGGCCAGTATCCTGGCCATCGAGTGTGATTGCTCTGCTTTCCCCAGGATCATCGAACGTACTTCGGCTGTGCCCGGGATGATCCCTGGTCGATGCAATCAGTTCGGATGCACACGCAGATCACTCCCGACCGACCCTCCGATCGCAGTGATGCATTCGTCAGTATGGACGCTGTCGGCCACCCGAGTGGTATCTCTCTTAACCGCCCGCCCTCTGTGAGCACGAGCGGTGACCACCGTGAGCGACGAGTTTACACTCATAGCCGGGGCAGCACCCACCGCTACAGTCCTCGTCCACTGAATTGAAATATCCGCCGATGTCGCAGCAGGTACCTCTACAACTGCCCGATGCAGGTCCTCCACACAGGGTGCAGGCGGTGCCTCTCGGACCGCTGCCGGTGCAATTTACACCAATGGTGCAGCCGGCACGGCAGGAATTCGCTATGCACGCCGCCAGGGCAGCCGACGCGGGGACGGCGATCGAGGTGATAAGCGCGACCGACCCGGCCAGGGCCACCTTCTGCATCATGGCGCGCCGTGTCATCACGCGAACAGCCGTCTGATTGGCCTGTTCCTCGAGCAGCCCATCATCCGACAGGCGCGACACCGCTTGCCAGACCATTTCCAGTGAGACCTGATCGCCCAATGTGGCTGTCAGGAGATCGGGCATCTCCCCGACTGTCGTGGTGCCGTCGCAGTGTTTCCAGACGAGACCTGCAAGCCGATTCAACGCATACGCGCTTTCACGCTGCAGGTCGTAAATAAGCAGCTCTTCGTCTAGATCCCGGACGACCAGCCCGGCGCTACGAGCGCGTGGCGCAAGCATTTCCGTCCCATCCTTCATCCCTGCCTCCCAAGGCATGTGCCCTGCCTCGTCGCGGCCGTACTCCCCCGTATAGGTCCGTGTGCCCTGTGTGCGGCACATACACATACTATATGCGTCTTGCCGGCTTTACAAGTGCCTATTTTCCCGTGTTTGCGTGGAATGTACAGCTACAGGGACACGGGATACACTACCCATCGTCAAGCTGCGAGTCGAGGAGCGTCAGCAGGCGGGTTGCAAACGGGCCGGCGTCAGCTCGTTCGCCCGCGAAGGCCGGCGCCTGCGAGGCGACCGCGGTGAGCACCTCCAATACCTGGTGCGGCTGCGATCGAGCTGCAATATGTTCCAGCATTCGCAGCACGCCGGAGGCGGGACTGATTCGCAGCAATTCGCCGGGAGCAGCAGGGCGGAACAGCACGGAAACGATCAATCCAACCGGTAATGGGTCCCGGCCGGCGTGCCCTCCAAGTTCCTCCACGGATCGCCGTACCTGACTTGTTTGCGCTTCCTGGCGCACCTGGAGAGGTGTAGCGAATGGGTGGACACGGCCCAGGCGATCAAGGATTGCGTATTCATCTGAGTAATAGAGTGCCCCGGCCTTCACGAGCTCGGCCACCAGTGACGACTTTCCAGCGCCGCTGGCTCCCGGCAGCACGATGGCCCGTCCGCGCCATCCCACCGCTCCCGCATGGATGAAGATCCAGTCTCGAGCCTCATCGGCGAGCAGCCATCGAATGTCACGTTCCAGCACATCGAGAACCTGGTCGAGCTCACCGGACCGCAGCAGGATTGCTCTGTCGCGACAGAGTTCATAGACGTGACCGTTGGCCACATCAGGCGGCATAAGCAGCGAGTAGCTGCGGTCGAGGTCCGTATCTGGCGCCGGGGACCAACCGTACGGCAGATACGCCGGCAACCGCTCCAGCAGCGCTGGATCGTTCACCGAGATTCCGACTTTTAGACCGAAGGCTACAAAGGTGAGAGCCGGCATGACCTCAGCACTATCAAGTTGGCCGCTTACGGCTTGCTGCGCCCCGGGATGCGCGTGATGTAGAACAAATCGCGCGCATATGGGCCGAGGAAATCAGAACCGTTGCCCTGCATATCCGACCGAAGACCAGCCATGGTAAGACGGTCCGCCGGATCTCTCCCGTAGAAGAAGGCTCGCACCCAGTACGGATTGATATCCAACTCCATGGCTCTGGTTGCTCCTGCTTTCTGGAGCACTCGGGCCAGGGTAGACGCGGACAGCGAGTTGCCGGCCGCGTACAGCAGCACATGATGAGGTCCGATAGCAATAGCGGAACGCCAGGTATGCGCGGAATTGAGCACCATTCCCCACGCGCTGTCGTTGGCAGCCAGGGGATTGATCACACCGTGATCGATCAACAGCAAGCCGTTCTGGCGCCAGGAGACGAGATTCCGGTTAGAGAGACTGAACCTCGCGTTTCGTCCCCAGACGCCCATCAAGATTCGCCCGTGAGACGTAATCGCAATGGTCGCCACACCGGGCACCGGTTGCACGTATACCGTGCGGTTGACCATCATGCCGTACGCGCCGTCCGCGTACTTGAAGCCGCCATTGAAGGCAGCGAGCAACCTCCCCGGCCGCTGATCCGCGACTGGAATCGTCCCGGACCCCGGCATGCCCACCGCACGACCAGGCTCCGAGGTTCCCGCCACCATATGCAGAGCGACGTATCGGAGGTCAAACCGCAGAATCGTGGCAATGGCGTACGGTCGAACTGGATCCGGACGGATGAACGCCTTGGCGATCAACGGCACAGAGTCACGGGGTGACGCGGGAGCGACGCTGGCCGTCCAGATGCCCTCACCCGGTAACGAGGGTGAGAGTAAGGGCCGTAGTTGATGCAAGACCGGGGTCGGTCGGGGAGTCGGCTTGGGCGGTACCTGGCTCGACGGATAAATTGGAACCACGATCGAAGGGACACGAGCTGCTACCCGGCGGATGGGAACCGTGGTCGGTGTCGCCGGCACTTTCCAGGGGGCTTTGACATGCGTGACCCCGGCCCTAAATAAGACTCGTTGCCAGGTATCGGAGGCCTCGAGGTACACACTTTCCACCTGGGCGGTTCGAGTGGGCCCGATGGTGGAACGCAGCACGTCGGCCGTCACGGCGCCCATACCACCGCTCGCCTGGGTAAAGACGATGGCGACGACTCCCAGGAAGAGAGCTCCAATGAGGAGCCACCGTACTCGCCTGCGCCGCCTCTTTTTGAATGGACGCACGTTAGTCACGGGTTCTTGCATGACGCGACGCCCGGCTCAGCATGTCGTCCCCCGGTGAGAGGTCGGTCGCCAGGGAAGCAGACGGTCACACCGTTGCATGCCGTCCGTGCCATCCCGCACTCGTGTTGTTCGCACATAAAAACGCATTCCGAACCATAAAAAGGAAGACGGGCAAGCCCGTACCAGCATACTGGTAGTCGAATATTTTCAGCATATGGGCTTGAGATGACCATCCAATGACGAGAACGTGACAGTGTGGCGTAGTCCACGTCCACGGGGATCACCTGCCATGCAGCGCCTCGCTGAGCGCCACCCTGGCGCCGGTTCTCAGCACCGCATTGGCGTAGATGCGGGACGCGAGCCAGATTGCGGCACGAATCGTGGCCAACGTCAGGACGACCGCCAGACCCACCTGCCACGCGGGGGCACCGGCCGCCATTCTGGCCGGCATCGCCACCGGGGCCAGGAACGGCACCAGGGAGAGCACGGTGCTGACAAGGCCATTCGGATCAGGCAGGACCACCACGAGACTACTCACGTACGCCACGCTAAGCGCCATGATGATGGGCAGGGAAGCCATCTGCACATCCTGGACACGGGAGACCAGCGAACCGGCGGCGGCAAACAGCACCGCGTACAGGGTGAACCCCAGCACGAACCAGAGCAGACCTCCGGCAATGACTCCGGCGCCGAGGGCGGGGATACTGACCACATGCGTCCTGGCAATGAGGATCAGCCCTACGCCTCCGATGATCGCGAGTTGCAGGAGGCCGACCAGGCCGATGCCCACCACCTTGCCGGCCAATAACTGACCTGGGCGAACGGTGGCGAGCAGGATCTCCACGATGCGGCTCTCCTTCTCTTCCGCCACGCCCTGACTCACCTGCTGGCCGTAGACCTGCAGTGAGATGAAGAGAACAATGGCCACGATGACACCCACAACCGTCTGTTGCGTGTTCGGGGGGCTGGACGGTGTGAGGCTGTGGACGTGGATGGTGGTGCCGACCACCGCGGCCACGATAGGACGGGGATTGAGCCCGTGCGCGGCCAACCGGGCTCTCAGCACCTCTTCCGCGGCCAGATCGGTGAGGAGTGTTTGCAGCGTCGCATCGAGCTGACTGGTGACGCTGACCTCGGGAGAGAGCGGCGAGCCGCTCACCAGGACGTCGAGCTGGCCGCTGCGGAGCTGGCTCCGACCTGTAGCGTCGGAGGAAACCCGCCGAATGGCGATGTCCAGACCGCTCCCTCGTGCCGCGGCTGTGAGCGGCTGGGCCAGCGCCTGGGTCGGTCCAGTGAACCCGACCGTGGTCACACCGCCGCCCGTGTTGAGGACTCCCTGCTGGAGCACCACAGACCCGATCAAGAAGAGAACCATCAGAGCGGTTCCAATTCTGAAGACTCTGCTCCGCACTCTGATCACGAACTCGCGCCGGGCGACCAGGTAGACGCTGCGGAGCGAGGCGAGGTCCTGCCGGCGGTTTTCCGGCGCGCTCATGCCTGCGACTCATCGGTAACCAGATGCCGGAACAGCTCGCTCAGGCTCGGAACGTCCCGCCGGAACTCGCGGACCGGACCGGTCGCGAGCGCCGCTCGCAGCGCCACCTGGTCGTCGGAGCCGGGCGCGAGCTCGAGCAGCCAGCGGGAGCCATCGGTCCGCACCACCGTGACG
>JANWJD010000192.1 GCA_025449555.1 Chloroflexota bacterium
GGCGTGCCGGTGGAAGAGGTCCTCTCGGACTGGACAGAGGCTGTCGTGTCCGAATTCGAGGCGGCCGTGCTCTTCGATCTGCCCGTGCATTCGAGCATCTACCGTGTCTTCCTGCTGCCCGGTACCTTGCAGGTCGACCTTTCCTTCACGCCCACGGCTCAGTTTGGCGCGCTCGGTCCGAAGTTTCACTTACTGTTCGGCGAGGCGGTACAGCGCTCTCCGCTCCCTCCACCTGCGCCGGAGCATCTATTCGGGCTCGCGGTTCACCATATTGTGCGTGCCCGTATCTGCAGCGAACGAGGACGCCTCTGGCAGGCCGAATACTGGATTCACGGCGTGCGCGATGCGGCGCTCTCCCTCGCCTGCAGCCGCCGTGGCCTCGAGGTAAGCTATGGACGGGGCTTCGATCGCCTACCGTCCGAAGTGCTCATCCCGCTGGAGACCGCATTGGTGCGTACGCTGACCTCGGCCGAGCTACTTCGTGCCCTGGCAGCGGCGACCGCCGGACTGCTGCGCGAGGCGGGGGATATGCCAGACAGCCGATCAACCTGGCTACGAGCGGAGCTGGAGGAGTTGTGCGATCGGGCGAGGCTGCATCTGTAGGGCGTGGTCGTGCACTACCTCAAGGCAGCTTGAGCTTCCTCATCGAATATCCCGACGGTTCGGGCATACAACGCTTCCACCTCGTCATGATCGTCCGCGATCACGGTCATCCCAAAGCGGCCGAGATCGCCCACGCCGCTCACCATGTGCAAGATGACGCCGGTCTGACTGGCATGATCGAAATGCAGGTGATGTCGGCTCACGATGTCGAAGAGCGCATCAGGCGTGAACATGTGATAACTCGGTGACTCCACATGATCGCTCGCTCGGTAGCATTTTCGATCTCCCCGTGCGGTCAAGAACTCACCGGAATCCGGGTCGAAATGGCCGTCGGTAAGGTACTGCAGCGTGAGAAATGGATGGGTTGTCCCACCCTTGCGCAAGTTCACCTCAATTGCATACGGCCGCCATTCGCCACCGTACGTGCGAACGACCACGAAATCCAGCGCAAACCGCCCGATCACGCCTTCCCGGGCGAACCGCCGCGCCACTTTGGCCGCTTCGCGCATGATCGCCGGACCGTAGGCGGTGTCTGCCGGGAAACGTGCGCCCAGATAACTTTGCCCCGTCGGCCCACCCAGTACCTGATCGTGCGTGGACAGGAGCTCGACCTCACCCAGCGGGGTGATTCGCATCTGAGCACTTGGGCTGCGTATCTCATCTCCGGAAACCAGTTCCTCAACAACCGCCCCGCCAAGTTGCAATTTGTCCAGGTAATCCTCATAGCGCGCACCCGGCATTTCGAACTGCATCTCCCGGAGACGTTGTTCCACTGCGCCGAACTCGGCCGGAGCACCCGGAGCCGGCAGTGAACGGAGATCCACCACCGCGTTACCAAGGCCCGACACTCCCTCGTTGAGCTTGACAATCACCTGCTGAATCTCAGGTTTCGCCAACCGCATCTTGAGAATCGCGTGCACCACGTCCGACTCGGTGGCGAGATCCTCGAACCCAATCGGATGAGAAACCCCCTCTTCCATGAAAATGCGTCGGCTCCCACTCTTGGTCCCGAGGTGAAAGAAGCGAGGGTCGGCGGCATACATGGGAATGCCCAGCCGCACCGCCAGTTCGCGTTCCAGATCGGTGGTATTGAAAGGAACAATGTGGGCTCGATCAACATCCACTGCCAGTGCTCGAATCTGGTCCAGGAGACGGGGACGGTCCAACAACTTCCGGCTGAGCGGGCGGGATGAGGTGTCGAGCGGTGAAATCAGGAATAACCGCTTCCGCGCGTGGCCGCTCGTGACGCCGGGCAACAAGTGGAGATAGTAGTCGACGATGTTGGGCGCGATCTCGCCGGATGTCACGTACACCAGACGGACTCGTGGCTGGCGCAGCAACAAGAGCAGGAAGAGGAATCGCTCCTCGTATGCCTGCTGGATCGCGCTGGTCAGCTCCATGTCGACCGTCATCGACGGTATGACGACGATGGTGTTGTCGTCCTCATCCTGGCCACCCAGTTGAGCTCGCCCGATAACCTGCCACAGCGGGATCAACTTGCGCTGCAGTTCGTCGTAACTCGGCTGCGCTTCCATCATCGGCATGTCGATTGGTACATCCATCACCCCTCCTCTATCGAAGGCACGGAACGGGTCACGAACGCGGTCCTTGCCACGTCCCTCGAGCCCTCATCTAGACTGCGCGAAAGGCCGCCACGGCATTCTGTCCGCCGAAGCCAAACCCGTTGCAGATGGCCGACTGTATTCGTTGTTCCCGCGCCACCCTCGGCACGTAATCGAGATCGCACTCGGGATCCGGCGTATCGAGATTGATTGTGGGCGGCAACACACCGCGCGTGATGGCCAGCACGCACACCACCGCCGAGACCGCGCCGGCGGCTCCGCAAAGGTGGCCGATCATCGACTTATTGGCGCTCACCGGGATGCCATAGGCCCGCTCTCCGAACACGGCTTTGATGGCCCTCGTCTCCGCCACGTCGTTCAAGGCGGTGCCGGTACCGTGAGCCGAGATGTAGCCCAACTCATCTCGATTCAGGTGTGCATCGTCCAGTGCTCGGCTCATTGCCAGGATAGCGCCCCCGCCGTTGGGGGCAGGCGCTGTGAGGTGATACGCATCGGCTGTGATTGCGCCACCTGCCAGTTCACACAGCACCTGTGCGCCCCTGCGCCGTGCGTGCTCTTCGGACTCGATCACGATCGCCGCTGCGCCCTCGCTCAAAACGAAGCCCTCACGGTCCCGATCGAAGGGCCGTGATGCCGCGCTCGGCTCACCGTGCCGCCGCGAAAGGGCTCGCATGTTGTCGAATCCGGCAATGGCGAGCGGGTGGATGCACGCTTCGGTACCTCCCGCAATGACAACCTCCGCATCACCCGACCGAATGAGGCGCAACGCCTCCACCATTGCCATACTGCCGGCAGCACACGCCGCAACCGACGTAACGCTCGGGCCGTGGAGTCCAAGCTGCAGCGAGGTTTGGGCGGAAGCCATGTTGGGCGACATCAGGGGAACGAAGAAAGGCGAGACGCGTCCCGGCCCTCGAGCCGTCAGAATGTCCTCCTCGCTCGCCACGGTGGTTACGCCGCCACTTCCGGTGTTCATCACGACGGCGATCGATTCGGCGTTCTCCTCGGTGACCTCGAGGCAGGCGTCCTCCGCCGCCATCCGGGCCACCGCCACCGCAAATTGCGAGAAGCGCGCCATACGCCGCGCTTCCTTATGAGGTATGTACGCATCCGGCTCGAAGCCCTTGACCTCACCCGCGATCTTCACGCCGTGGGGGGACGCATCAAAGCTCCTGATGAAGTCAATACCAGATACGCCTGCCGTGAGATTGACCCAGAACTCTTCAATCGTGAGTCCGATCGGACTGACGATTCCAAGCCCGGTGACGACCGCGCGCGGCGCCCCATCTCGATAAGCCGTCACCTCGTCTCCACTCCCCCTATCGTTATCGCTATCAAGTGTAGTGGAACGACTTCAGGACCGACAGCGCGGCAGGGACTGACGAGCTGCAGAGAACGATCGATTTTCCCCGCATATACTACTCATAACCGGGGATGTGAATTCCCCTTTCGGAGAATAGACGTCAACCCACTACTCCATTAGCGTAGGAAGTGGCGTTCTCCCCCAGAGTCGCCGGGGGAGGGAGGGCACATGGTCTGACCCATGCCGGCAACGGTACGGGCGGCCGTTGCCCTCCTTTCCGGATCGTTACCCTACGACGCTCGCGCCTGTGCTTCGGACTCTGTCGTACGAGCTAGAAAGCGGTCGATCTCTAGCGCGGCCTCCCGGCCCTCCTGGATCGCCCACACAATGAGCGAGGCGCCGCGTTTGGCATCCCCCGCTACGTAGACGTTGGGTAGCGAGGTGCGGAACTGCTCGTCGGACTGTATAGCTCCGTGCCGTTCATACTCCAGTCCCAGGTCATGGTGCAATCGATCGCGCACCGGCCCCGCGAAGCCGATGGCGAGCAGCACGAGGTCTGCCTCGACCAGGTGCTCGGTCCCTGGAATCGGCTGAGTGGTGCCGTCGGGCATGCGTTGCACTTCAATGGCGTGCATCTGCTGGACCCGGCCATCCTTGCCGGTAAAGCCTTCGATCCGGACGGCCCAGCGCCGTTCACCACCTTCTTCATGCGCCGGATGTGTGCGCAGGATGAACGGCCAATCCGGCCACGCCAGAGGATGCGCCGCGTCGGGAGGCTGCGGACCGTGCGTCAGCACCTGAACCGATATGGCGCCCTCACGATGGGCGTTGCCCAGGCAATCGGCACTGGTATCGCCCCCGCCCAGAATCACCACGCGTTTTCCTTGTGCAGTAATCTCTGCACGCGAATCCATCGATTCGCCCGCGACGCGTCGATTCTGCTGCGTCAGGTAGTCCATCGCAAGGTGGATCCCGGCCAGGTCGCGTCCGGGCACCGGTAGCTCACGTCCCTGCAACGCCCCGACCGCCAGGAGGACGGCATCAAACGAGCTGAGTACCTCGTCGGTCGTCGGATTCTCGCCCACGTACGCGTTGGGCACGAGTTCGATCCCCTCGTCGCGCAATAGGTCGAGACGCCGATCCACGACCCACTTCTCGATCTTGTAGTCGGGAATGCCGTATCGCAGCAAACCACCGAGTTTGTCGTCTCGTTCGAACACCGTGACCCAGTGTCCGCGTCGATTCAGCTCCTGCGCCGCCGCCAGTCCGGCGGGTCCACTGCCCACCACGGCGATTCGTTTGCCGGTGCGAAGCGGTGGGACTTGCGCTGTCACCCACCCCTCGTCGAACGCTCGATTGATGATCTCGAGCTCGACGTCCTTGATCGTAACCGCATCGTCGTTGATGGCAAGCACGCACGCGGCCTCACAGGGAGCAGGACACAGCAGCCCCGTGAACTCGGGGAAATTGTTGGTTCGATGTAATCGCTCGAGCGCGCTCTGCCATTGATCGCGCTGGACCAGGTCGTTCCAATCGGGAATCAAGTTTCCGAGCGGACAGCCCGTGGTGCAGAACGGAACCCCACAGTCCATACAGCGAGACGCCTGCATCCGAAGCTGGGGCAGCTCCGGCCGGTGGTACACATGGTGGTAGTCGCGTATGCGCTCCTCGATCGGGCGCCTGGGAGGTGGCTGACGGCGGACTTTCATGAAGCCCTGAGGATCGGCCATCTTACACGGCCCGCTCACCGGCCTCGAACGCCGGCTCTTCGACTTGCGCTGCCAGCGCCCGCCGCAGATCGTGCGGCATGATCTTGATGAAGCGAGGGAGATATTCCGACCAGTTGGTCAGCACTCGTTGTGCAATATCGCTCCCGGTATAGTCGACGTGTCGTTTGAGTAGCCGGCGAAGCAGAGCGATGTCGTCGCTTGCCTCCACTGCCTCGAGCGCGACCATGTCGGTATTGCAGGCGGATTGGAAGCGCCCCCAGAGGTCGAGCACGAAAGCGTACCCGCCACTCATGCCGGCCGCGAAGTTTCGACCGGTGAGACCGAGCACGACTACGACACCACCGGTCATGTATTCGCACCCATGGTCGCCCACGCCCTCCACTACGGCCTGTGCGCCGCTATTGCGCACCGCGAATCGTTCCCCCGCGACACCACGGAAGTACGCCTCGCCGCCGGTGGCCCCGTACAGTGCGACGTTACCGGTGACGATACTACGTTCCGGATCGTATCCGGCGTTGGAGGGCGGGGAGACGATCAGGCGAGCGCCCGACAGTCCCTTGCCGGCATAATCGTTGGTTTCACCCTCCAGTGCCAGCGTCAGCCCATGGGCGCCCCAGGCGCCGAAGCTCTGGCCCGCCGTGCCGGTCAGGGCGACATGGACCGTATCGTCAGGCAGGCCGTCCGGGCCGTATCGCCGGACGATTTCTCCTGAGAGCATCGCGCCCACGGTACGATCGGTATTGAGAATCGTCCGCTCGATCCGCACGCCGGCCTTGCGTTCCAGCGCGGAAGCAGCCAGTTCCACCAGCTCGGCATCGAGCGAGCCCTCGAGCGCGTGATCCTGTCGTTCCTGGTTATTGAGCACGATGCGCTTGGTCGCGCTCGGAATGCTGAGCAACGCTGATAAGTCGACGTTCTTCGCCTTCCAGTGCTCGATCGCGGGCCGGGTTACGATCTTGTCTACCCTGCCGACCATGTCGTCGAAATGTCGGAATCCGAGGCGGGCCATCAATGCCCGCACCTCCTCGGCCAGCGAGAAGAAGTAGTTGACGACGTGCTCAGGCTTGCCGGCGAATTTTTCGCGCAGGACAGGGTCCTGGGTTGCAATGCCTACCGGACAGGTGTTCAGGTGGCAGGCTCGCATCATGATGCAGCCCACGGCTACCAGCGGCGCCGTGGAAAAGGCGAATTCGTCCGCGCCCAGCAGTGCCGCCACGACGACATCCCGACCGGTCTTGAGATGCCCGTCCGCCTGGAGCCTGACACGTCCACGCAGGTTGTTTCGTACCAGCACCTGCTGTGTCTCCGCCAGTCCGAGTTCCCAGGGAAGGCCGGCATGCTTGATCGAAGAGAGCGGTGAGGCGCCCGTGCCGCCATCGTGGCCGGAGATCGTGATATGGTCCGCCTTGGCCTTCACGACGCCCGCCGCAATCGTACCGACACCCACTTCAGACACGAGCTTCACACTGATATCGGCCGCTGTATTCACACTCTTGAGGTCGTGTATGAGCTGCGATAGGTCTTCGATGGAGTAAATGTCGTGGTGCGGTGGTGGAGAGATCAGTCCAACCCCCGGAGTGGAATGACGCACCCGGGCGATGTCCTCACTCACCTTGTGTCCGGGCAGTTGCCCGCCTTCACCCGGCTTCGAACCCTGGGCCATCTTGATCTGCAGCATGTCGGCATTGACCAGATAGTGCGCCGTTACACCGAAGCGGGCTGAAGCCACCTGCTTGATCGCACTCCGCCGTGACGTGCCGTCGGCATCCGGAATAAATCGCTCGGGCTCCTCGCCCCCCTCTCCGGTGTTGCTCTTGCCGCCGATGCGGTTCATGGCAATGGCCAGTGCTTCGTGGGCCTCCTTCGAGAGGGAGCCAAAGGACATCGCTCCGGTCGAGAATCGCTTCACGATTTCGACGGCAGGTTCGACCTCGTCCAGATGTATCGGGTCGGGCGTGAGCTGGAACAGTCCTCGAAGCGTCGCAAGCCGGGAGCTTTCACTATCGAAATGCGCGGTGTACTCGGCGAAGGAATGGAAACTTCCGGTGCGAACCGCCCGCTGCAGCGCGGAGATACTGGCCGGGTTCCACTGGTGAAATTCGCCCTGTGGCCGCATCTGCACGTCCCCGCCGATGGCAAGCTCGGTCGATGCCAGCGGCGAATACGCCGAGGCGTGTCGGGCCAGCGCCTCTCGGGCGATATGATGCAGGTCTATTCCGCCGATCCTGGAGGCTGTGCCCGTGAAGTATCGTTCGATCAAGTCCCGATGCAGCCCGACTGCCTCGAAAATTTGCGCCCCGCAGTAAGAAATGAGCGTCGAGATGCCCATTTTCGAGATGACTTTCAGGAGTCCAAGCTGGAGCGCATGGCTGTAGTTATCGGTCGCCTGGGAGCCGGTGATGCCCTCGATTTGTCCACTGTGTGCCAGCTCCCGCACCGTCCTGAGAGCGAGGTACGGATTGATAGCCGCGGCTCCGTATCCGACCAACAGCGCCATGTGGTGAACTTCGCGTGCCTCGCCGGTCTCCACCACCAGCCCCGTGCGCGTACGGAGCCCGGCACGGACGAGATGATGGTGGACCGCGGCCGTAGCGAGCAGCATCGGGATGGGGACGTGATTCGAATCCACCCCCCGGTCGCTGAGAATCAGGATTGTCATACCCGCGCGCACGGCCCGCTCCGCTTCTTCACACGCCGCTTGCACCGCGGCCTCGAGTGCATCGGTGCCCCAGCCCGCTTGCGCGGCGAACAGGACCGAAATCGTCTCGGTTGTAAATGGCTCATGCTGCAGCGAACGGATGCGTTCGAGTTCGTCGTCCTGCAGAATCGGATGGTCCAGCAGGATGCGCCGGCAGGTGTTCGCGCCCTCATCGAGCAGATTCCCACCGGGACCGAGGCTCATCTGGAGTGACATAACCAGGGACTCGCGCAGCGGGTCGATCGGCGGGTTCGTCACCTGTGCGAACAGTTGTTGAAAGTACGAATAGAGCAGTTGCGGACGATCCGACAACACCGCCAGCGGCGTGTCCGTTCCCATCGAGCTATCGGTTTCTTTGCCGTGCGTCGCCATGGGGGTAAGCACGAGCTTCAAGTCCTCGAGCGTATAGCCAAACGCCTGCTGCTGCTCGGTCAGCCCGACCGATTCATCTCCCGGCATGACCGGTTCGGGAATATCAGTCAGACGAACCGTACCGGCACTGACCCAACGGCGGTAGGGGTGCCGTCGCACGATGGCATGTTTCGCTTCATCATCACCCAGAATCGTTCGCTTCGCGGTATCGACCAACAACATCTGCCCCGGTCGTAGACGCCAGCGAGATACCACATCTTCCGCCGGCAACCGCAGCGCACCCTCCTCAGAGGCCAGCACCACCAGCCCGTCCCGCGTGATCGAGTAACGGGCGGGCCTGAGACCGTTGCGGTCCAGAGTCGCTCCGACGACCGTCCCATCAGAAAATGCTAGACCGGCCGGTCCATCCCAGGGGGGCATCAACGAACTGTTGTACGAGTAGAACGCACGTCGTTCGTCGTCCATTGCGTCGTCGTTTTCCCAGGCTTCAGGCACCATGGTCATCACGGCGTGGGGCAGCGAGCGGCCCGCCAACACGAGATATTCAAGCGCGTTGTCGAAGGCGGCGGAATCGCTTCCGCCCGGTTGCACGATAGGCCCGAGGTGGTCGGTGCCGGGTTTGAACAGGGCAGCCTGAAGTTCCCCTTCCCGAGCGCGCATCCAGTTGATATTGCCGCGCACCGTATTGATTTCTCCGTTATGCGCGACATAGCGATACGGGTGCGCCAGCTCCCAGCTCCCGAGCGTGTTGGTGCTGAACCGAGAATGGACCACTGCCAGCGCACTGGTGACATCAGGTTCCCGCAAATCCGGATAAAAAGGTGCGACCTGCGGCCCCCGAAACAACCCCTTGTAGACGATGGTCCGGGCAGAAAGGCTCACCACATAACAGCCATTGTCGTCACCGAACTGCTCGCGTACCGTCCAGTGCAGTCGACGCCGGATATGGTAGAGATCGCGCGCGAAATCCGCCTCGCTGCGGGCTCTCCGTGCAATAAACACCTGGCGGATGGTGGGTGCCACTGCACGGGCGTCCGTGCCGATGGCATCGGGGCACACCGGTACGTCGCGCCAGCCGAGCACCGGCTGACCTTCTTCGGCGGCGATCCGCTCCAATTCCCGCTCGCAAGCGCCACGTACTTCCGGATCGTTGGAGAGGAAGAGCATGCCGACGGCGTAGCCGCCGGCTGTCGGTAGTTCGAATCCCAATCGGTCGCACGCCTTGCGCAGGAAAGAATGAGGAATCTGCAACAAAATCCCGGCGCCGTCGCCCGTGTCAGGATCGCTTCCGCTCGCCCCCCGATGGGCCATATTCGTCAGTACGTCCAGTGCCTGCTCGACGATCTCGTGAGAATGCCGCCCGTCCACGCGGGCGACCAGCCCAAGGCCGCACGAAGCGCGCTCCAGAGCAGCATCGTAGAGGGAAGGCGGTAGTTCTTGAGATTGCACCATGGCTCCAACCGTCGTGGCGTGAGAGTGGGGCGCCTGAACTGGCGTGACGCCGAATCTTCGGCGCACGGAAACCCGAGGCACCGCTGCGGTTCCTCAGGCTACCAGCGAAAAACACTCCAGGTGCGTGGACAATAGGTACCGAGGTTCATGGCTATGGCTAGACAATGTGTCTATGCTCATAACCTATGCGGCCTAAATCAGCTCAATAGTGACCCCTGGTAACTGAACCACCATGCCAAAACCCGCCCGCCCCCCGCCTGGTGCAATCCAGTACCGCGGGCCGCCTGGTGCCATCCGGGAGGGCGGGCCCGCAGGGGCTATGTCCCGATCGTGAGCAACGACGTCGTTCCCTTGTCCTTTTGAGCGCCCACACCGGTGACGGCGACCGAATACGTAGTGTGCTTGTTGGACGTGACGAACGAGATCTTCGGCGTCCGGGTGAAGATCCCACTTCCATTGGTTTTCACCGTCCGTTTGAACGTCTGACCGGGGTGCCGGCCATTCACCTTCGGCATGGTGACAAAGGTCACACTATACGTGAGGTGAACCCACTCGCCTCCGGCGAACGTGTTGCCCCAGGTCCAGCATGAGACGTGATTTCGGACCGTCATGTTGAAGCATCGCAGGGTCAGCTTTGGGCCGGCCGCATGTGCCGTTCTCAACTCGAGCGGGATGGCGATACCGCCTACCAGAAAGACGGCGGGAAGGAGCGCGCGCAGCGCTCGTTTCATACTCTCTCGAAGCATCAGGGTCTCCTTTTAGTGGTACGCGAGAAGGCGCGAAGTCAGAATACCACGCGACCTACCTGTTCCCTCGCCACGGCGCCATGGATCCTCAGCCCCCGTCTTCATTGTGCCTCGGACGAGATTTTGTGGGTTGGTAGAATCGGTCACATGCGAGCAGAACGGGAGGGAACGTGAATGGTGACGTGGGCGACTGGCTGTTGCTCATCTACACGCTTCCCTCGCAACCGACGCGGAAGCGGGCCTACGTCTGGCGTGAACTGAAAAAGGTAGGCGCGGTGTACCTGCGAGATGGCGTAGCGGTCTTGCCGCGACTGCCGCATCTCGAGGAACAGATTCGTCAGGTGGCCGATCGCATTGAAGAATACGAGGGAACGGTCGATGTGTTGCCGTCTCCGCAGTTCTCCGATGTGCGATCCAGGGCGCTGATAGCTCGGTTCCAGGAAGAGCGCTTGGAGGAGTATCGCGAGGTCTATCACGCCTGTGTGCGCTTTCTGCGCGACGTATTGCACCAGGTCGACGCCGACGACTTCGGCTTTCCGGATGTCGACAATCTGGATAGCGAGCTCGGGCGCCTTCGACGGTGGCACGAGCAGATCGTGGCCCGCGATTACTTTGGAGCACCCGAAGCGCAACGTGTACGCGATATCCTGGTCAAATGCGAAGGGGCCTTCGAACGTTTTGCCAACACCGCCTCGAGTCGGGTCAGTCCCGCAGAGACTCAACGGGACGATGTATTCGAACGTTTGAGCGGCCGATCGTCGACGCCGGAAGACGTGCCCGAGGAGTATCCTCTGTAAAGTACGGATGTCCAACACTCTGATCGAGCAACGCTCTCCATCGCCCTCCGCTCTCGACGAGATTCTCGTTGAGCCGGGGCGAGGCATACGAAACTACTGGGGCGATCTCTGGCGCTACCGGGAACTGTTCTATCTGTTGGCGTGGCGCGACCTCACCGTCCGGTACAAGCAGACAGTCA
Organism: Chloroflexota bacterium; assembly: GCA_025449555.1. Taxonomy (GTDB): domain Bacteria; phylum Chloroflexota; class UBA5177; order UBA5177; family UBA5177; genus JANWJD01. The sequence continues at coordinate 11,464 of JANWJD010000192.1, forward strand.
TCGGGATCGCGTGGACTGTCATCCAGCCGTTCTTGACCATGGTCGTGTTCACCGTAGTTTTTAACCGGTTGGCTCACCTTCAGTCCGAGGGTAGCGCCCCGTATCCCATCCTCGTGTACGTGGGCCTCCTTCCCTGGACCTTCTTTACGACCGCACTGGGCGCGGCGTCGAACTCGATGATCGTGAATGCCAATATGGTGTCAAAAGTCTTCTTCCCCCGGCTCATCCTGCCGGCCAGCGCGGTCATCGTCGCCGTCGCAGACTTTGTGGTTGCCTTCGGACTCTTGATTGTCTTGATGGTTGTGCTGCGGTTTGTGCCGAGTGTCCGCATCGTGACCGTCCCGTTATTCCTTCTCCTGGGGGCATTTACCGCGCTCGGATCGGGCTTGTGGTTCGCTGCCCTCAATGTGAAGTACCGGGACTTCAAGTACGTCATTCCGTTCATGATCATGATCGGCACCTACGTATCCCCGGTGGGCTTCAGCAGTAGCGTTATCCCGCAGAAATGGCAACTGCTCTATTCATTGAATCCCATGGTCGGCGTCATCGATGGCTTTCGCTGGGCGATTATCGGTGGCAACGCGCCCCTTTCCTGGCTGCACCTGGGTATGTCGCTGCTGGTCTCCAGCGTCCTGTTCGCCATCGGACTCAGGTATTTCTATGTGACCGAACGTACCTTCGCGGACGTCATTTAGGCCATGGATGAGGATTTCGCGATCCGGGTGGAGGATCTCGGGAAAAAGTACATTATCCGGCACCAGCGGAGCTCGGGGTATCTGACCTTCAGAGATGTGCTTTCAGAGCGCGTGCAGCGGGCCGGCCGAACTCTGGCTCGACCCTTGACCCGTGGAGAAAAATCGCCTTCGGTTATTCCCTCCCGTGAAGAGTTCTGGGCGGTGCGGGATGTGAACTTCACGATTCAGCGGGGAGAGCGGGTCGGCCTCATCGGCCGAA
>JANWJD010000193.1 GCA_025449555.1 Chloroflexota bacterium
AACCTCGCTAACGGGTCGCGGAACCGTCGTAGGGAACGGCCGGCGTGCCGTTCCGCCCTACATAATCCCGTGATGGGGAGTCTCTCCCCTCTCCTGCCCTGCGGGCGAGGGGCCCGGGGGTGAGGGTGCCCCATAGGCATCAGGATAAGGGGACGTGGCGCTTCGTCGACCTCCGGTAGGGCAGGCCCGCGCCGCAGCGCAGTGGCCCGCCGCCCCGTAACTTGCGGTGAGATGGGGCCGAATGCGATCCCGCCGGCGGCGGCACACTGCTTCGCGGTGCCGCCCTACGACCTCCATCCTGCTTAACCTGATGCCTATGGGGCCGGGGGTGAGGGCCGTGCCGCCCTACGCAGTCCACTCCAGGCCCGTGCCCTGGCGGCGCACTTCCATCACGGCCCACGCCAGCGCGATAGCGGTCCCGATCAAAACCGCGGCGCCGGCGATCGTCACGGCCCAGCGGCGCTTCCAGTGGATGATGATCTCATCTCCTGGAATAAAATTCGGCAGCTTGCCCTGCGCCTCCAGCCGGAGATCGGATGTAGCCCGCTGGGACAACGCCGTCACCATTGGACTGAATACCGCGTTCATGCTGGACTGCTTCGCCACGTCGGCGCTGCTGGGCTGCTGAAACGCGTCGGCCAGCACGACGCCGTCGCGTGCATCCGGCGTGATCCCCATCTCGCGCTCGATCGTCGGAGCGATGTCGGCCAGTCGCGCCGGCGCCTGCGATATGCCGGGTTGGATCCCAGGACCGCCCACGATGAGCGTGATGTGCTGCGATCCCCAATCGGCTCCGCCGTGCCGGCCCAGCATGGCGGGCAGCCCGCTATTGCGTGCGCCTTCCCGCAGGAGCACGGCAATATCCTCACCGGTCGGTCCCGCCTCGGTGCTCAGGAGATAGCGGTATGCCGCCACGAGCTGCGGCGAGCACTGCTCGCATCCCGTCATTCGATACTGATACTGACCGTTCGAGTGGTCGAGGTAGAAGATGGCGGAAACGTTGTCATAGTGCTTGGCCCAAATTGCTTTTGCCATGGGGCCGTTGTTCGCCTGATTTCTCAGCCAGATCGAAGTCATCGTGGGGCCGCCGGTGCCGCCCCCATTGGTCAGGATCGTACCCTTGTTGCCGAGCGTACTCTTGATCTGGTTGACCACCGCTTCTCGGTCGAGCACACGGTGCTTCGATTGAATCATGCCGTGATCGGCCGTGATGACGAACATCGTCTGGTGGTAGATCCCGGCCGCCTTGTAGGCATTCAGCAGGCGCGCAAAGTCATGGTCAAATGAGCGATACAGCGTGCCCTCGTCCTTCTTCCACTTCTGCGACCAGTGGCCAATCGTGTCCACTTCCGGCAGATTGATCAGGATGCCACGTGGCCGGTACTGCTGAAGCGACTTGATCGCGAAGTTGACCACCAACGAATCCTGCGTCCCCAGCTTCACCGGATCGTACACCAGCGGAACGGTGCTCCCGTTGCTACTGGGCAATGGGGTGCGGAGGGAGGGATCGGTGAGCAGGCTCGGTGGCACCGGATGGCCCGGACTCAGGCTGTACGGTGCCCAGTTCCCATTGATCCGATCGTAGGAGAAGATCCAGTTGGCATCCGGTCCGCCCATCGGACCGGCGGCATGGAAGTGAGCGCCACTGCCCGCAATCACCAAGCCGGTGGGGTACTTGGTATGAATCACGCCCGCCAGGGTGGGGGTACCGGAGTCCTTGATCAGTTTGAAGGCCCAGCCATTCTGGTAGCTCTGGAGGGCTTGCATGGTGGGCGAGATCGTCCCGGTGCGGTGGACTCCCCAATCCCAGTTGACGATGCCCCCATCATCCTTGGGGAGGGAGCCGGTGCCGATGACGGCATGACCCGGTGGCGTGATGCTCATCAAATCTCCCACCCAGGCATTGTTATACCAGCGAGCATTCTGCAGAAATGCCTTCATGGTAGGCATCTGAGAGAGGTGATTCGTGATGTAATCGGGACGACCGGCATCCAGCACGATCAGACAGACGTACTTGGCCGACGTCGATGACGGGGTTGCCGGGGCCGCCTGCACCGACATCGGAATGGCGCCGATCGTCATGGCGCACAGCACGGCGAGTGGAAATAACCGCTTCATGGACAACCTTCCTGCCAGGTGAAACAACACCCCTAGTATCTCAGTCCGGACGTACCCCGACGCCACGAATTCTTAATTCCTGATGACATCCGGCCGACTTCACGTATATTCACGGGGAGCATGAACCATGACCGACTCAACTGCACCCCTGCTCCCGGTGACCATCCTCACCGGATTTCTCGGCGCAGGCAAAACAACCCTGCTCAACCGTCTGCTGAGTGCTCAGCACGGCCTGCGGCTGGGCGTATTGGTCAACGACTTTGGCGCCATCAACATCGATCAACGGCTGGTCGACGTCATGGCCGGCGAATCGATGAGCTTGACCAATGGATGCGTGTGTTGCTCGATGCGGGGAAGCCTGGTGACCACTGTGCTCGATCTGCTGCGCCGTCCCGTTCCCCCCGAGGCACTCCTGATCGAGGCCAGCGGCATTGCGGATCCTGCCTCCATTGCGGCGGCCTTCCGCACCTCTTCTCTGCGCCCGCACACCCGCATCGATGGAATCGTCACGGTTGTCGACGCGGAAAACGCACGCAATCCACATCTGGACACTGTACTGATCGCCGAGCAGATTCGAACCGCCGATATCATCCTGTTGAACAAAACTGACCTGGTTCCCGAGTCCGCCCGCCGCGATCTGATGGCATGGATACGGTCCATCGCACCCAATGCCCGCATCGTTCCCACGATCAAGGCCGACGTGCCGGTCGAAATCGTCATGGGCCTTGCGCGCCCACTTGACCGTGCAATGAATATCCATCGTTCGGCAGACGGCTATGGGCACGACCATTCCGAGCACGATCATGCGGCGGACTTCGGCGCCTGGAGCTACAGCACGCACCATCCGCTTGCATATCGAAAGGTTCGGGCCGCGCTCGAGGGGTTACCACCCGACGTGTTTCGGGCGAAAGGCACCCTGGCGCTGGCGGATGCTCCCAACCTGCGGTTCACCGCCCAGATGGTCGGTCGACGGGTGTCGATCGAGCCGGATCGCCCCTGGGCAGAAGAGCCGCGAGGTTCCGACCTGGTCTTTATCGGCCGGCCCGGCGCGCTCACCCCGGCCGATCTAACCGCCCGCTTCGATGCCTGCGAGTCCGACAGCCTCGTCCTCATGTCGCGCCGGAATCTCGAGGAAATGAAACGTCTGTATCGTCGCCAGGCGGCCATTCCGGTAGCTCGGCGCTCCGTCGCCGAGGCATCCGAGGGCCTCGCATTCCCCACGCACCCTCCCGCCAACGCGCGCTCAAACTCACAATCCACTCATTAAAAACGATCGCACGTCGACCATCGCATGACGATTCGCCAGCGCCAGTCCGCCCACATACGCCGCGATTCCGAGGGCCAGGCAGATCAGCAGCGTAAACGTGCTGCCCACATGCACGATTGTGAGCGAGATATGCTCGGCGACCAGGACCACCGCCGCCATGAAGAGGCTGATGCCGATGGCGACCCGGGTCGCATGCCAGATCTCCCCGGGCGATACGTCCAGGAACCGGCGCGCGAGCCCCAGCGCAGCGGGAATCTCGATCGCCTGAACGGGAATGTAGGTCACCGCCAACCCGAGAATCCCGTGATGCGCGCCGTAAATCATGGCCGGGATCATCAACGCCAGCTTCACCGCGTTATAGGCCGGAACCAACCAGGGCCGGCCGGTCGACTTGTATCCCTCGAAAAAGATCCACAACACGGTTCGATTGCCCGCATACACGGCAAGGAGAGAGAGCACCAGAAAAGAGCTCTCGTATTCCGCGTATCTATTTCCCAGGACTGGGACGATCAGAACCGGGGCGAGTGAGGCGAGGAGCGCAGCGGCAGGGAGTATAAGGATACTCAAAAGCCGGACAGCTCGTAGTAACTTCTCCGTCAAGAGGAGCCGATCGTCTTGCAAGCGGCTCAGCGTGGGGAAGACGATGCTGGTGGCCACGGTCGCGAATACCCCGGCACTGATAAATGCCAGCGACCAACTGGTGGTATAAAAGCCGATGTCACTCGCGCGGTGAATCACTCGACCCGCGATGAAGATATCGACATTTTGAGACAGGAACAGCAGCGTGATGCCGCCACCGACCCACGATCCGTAGCGGAACAGAGTCCAGGCTTGTTGTGGCACCAGCTGAACTCGAGGTCGAAACGGGTAAATAAGCCACAGCAGCACCGCGCCGACCACCGCGCTCGTGATCTCGCGTACCACCAGCACGCCCGCTCCCGAGCTCCAGGCAGCAAACAACACGGCGATGCAGCCCGCGGCCGTCACCTGCGCCATGGGCGGAATGGCACGCGCTCGAAAGTTCCGGTCTCTCAGCAGCAGGAACCAGTGAACCGAACTGATGGAGCCAAAGACATAGACAATGGACAGGACCCGTAGAATTCCTTCCACCCCGGGGTGGCCGTAATACACCGCGATGGGATGTGCCAGCAGTTGTGCCACGACCGTAACCGCCACGGCCGAGAGCATGTTGATCGTCCACGCGGTGTTGGCGGCAGCCCGATCGAGCGTCCGCTCGTACACCAGAGCCGGACCCGTACCAAAATTCCGGAAATTATCGAGGAACTTGTACGGCGTGTAGGCCAGGTCGTAGATGCCCGCCGTGCCGGGACCAAGGTACCGCCGCAAGGCGATGGTGAATATCGCCCCCAGTGCCTTGGGCACCGCGAGAGCAAGTAAAATCCAGAACGCACCCTCGCGGTCCGGCATTCGCACAAAGGGTCGTGGAAACTGCCGGCGGGCAAGTGAAGCCGTCGCCGGCGGCACAGCTGCCGTGCGCGGGAGGTCCGTCTGCATATCTTCATAAGAGTAGGCAGACGAGCCTTAGAAGCACCTGTGTGTGCGAAACACACTCTCGGGTGAAAATGATGCGCCGATCCCCATCGACCCATCCGCCACGCACTTTCCGCAATGCCATGACTGCAATTTGGGGGCTGACACGGAGACAGGGAAGGGAGTACGCTATGAATAGGTTCCGCGTCTGGTTCGAAATGAGGCTCAATGATGCTCCGATTCATCCTGCTCTCGATCGCATTTCTGGTCTTCCTATCGCTCGCCGTGTTTCTCATCATGACCGCGCTGGTCATCTTGACCCTGGCTTGTGTGGTTGGAATCCCGCTCTACATGGTGGGGCGGCAACATTTCGGCGGCCTGGGATTGAAAGGGCGGACGCAACGCCCGATCGAACGGCTGCAGCAGCTGTACGCCGAGGGTAAGATCGACCTGTTTGAGTTTGAGCGACGCGTCGCTCATCTCATCACGCTCGAACCGTAAACACGCAACCAAGTCCACCCCGCTCAACCGAGCAGGTGATTTCAGCTCTGCAAGCGGTGGAGTTAATCGCGCGGCAGGCGCACCCCGCCGGGACCGACACCCCGTATGAAGAGCGTGTCGCCCTGTACCAGGCCGGCATCCGGCTTTACCTGCGTCTGGTCGCCCTCCATCTGGCCCGCCAGGCCGGACGCATCCCGTGTCAAGCGGTGTCACCAAGCGGCCCCAGCGGCGGCAATGCTGCCTACGTAATCAGCGCATCCGACCTGGAGTTGATAGAGGGTCTACTTCCCGGTGAGCACACTGATCTACCGGGATCCCCACAGATGTTCGCTCAGATTTCCCCTCTCGGGCGCCGCGGGGGTGGGGCCTGGGGTGGGGGTACCCCGCTCAGCATCGTAGCCATCTCCGCCCTCGACGCTGCGCAGGCCGATCACCCGCCGGGCACTACCCTGTCACGCGTATATGAAACCTTCCTCTCCTATGCTCCATCCCAGGGGCCGGGATTTTCGCTCCAGCGCAGCTCGATCCAGGCGAAACGGCAGGGATCGTTCTACACGCGACCGGCTCTGGCGCGGGCCGTGGTCGAGGGCGCATTGCTTCCGCTTCTCGATCGTGTATCAACCCACGCCGCTCCGCCTCGCCTGCTCGATCCGGCCATGGGATCCGGCGTGTTTCTGCTCGAAGCAGTGCACACCCTCGTTCGTGCCGGTATCGGCACCCCGGCTGAAGTGGCCGAAGCATGCGTCTTCGGCTTCGATGTCGACCCGCTGGCCGTCGAGGTGGCAGTCCTCTCGCTCTGGATTGAGACCGGAGCGCGGCGACAGATTCTGGCGCAAAATCTCCGGCGATGCGATGCCGTGCTGGAGGGCCTGCCCGAACCCGCCGCGAATTTCGACGCAGTGGTCGGCAATCCCCCGTGGGGCGCCGCATTTTCGCCGGCGGACCGGAAGGCTATCAGGAAGCGCAAGGAGCTCTCCTCGACCGACTCATTCGACTCGTTCAAGCTCTTTCTCGAGCTGGCGGCGGAGTGCTCCCGCGGAACTATCGGCATGATTGTGCCCCGGTCCATCTTGAATGGATCCACGCATTCCGCCACACGTGACCTCTTGCTCCGTCGCTTCGCACCGTACCAGGTGCGTACCCTGCACGCCGCCGAATTTCCCCGGGCGGTCGCCCCGGCCTGCAGCATCATCTTCGGCCCCATGCCTGGTCCCGGACTGATCCTGCACCATGTGGGGTATGCAGACAGTCGGGTGCCTCAGGCCGAGCACCGCATCCCGGCCCGCTTCTGGACCCGCGACCGGTTCCCACTCGGCGATGGCGCGCTGCTCGATCTGCTGGACGGTCTCGGGCAACGCCACCCCACGCTTGGTCAGGTGAAGCATCTCTATCGGGTGCGTGATGTCGGCATCAATTACAACCGGGCCTCGATCGCCCGCCGCATCTTCTATGACGGGGAGGTCGCCGAACACCCCGACGACCTGCCGCGCTATCGGGGTCGAAACTTCACCCGTTATGGCAGCGTGCACCGGGGAGGGTGGGTCAGACACGACGCCTACCTGCGGCTTCAACCCGACGATCGGTTGTATATGAGCCGTGACACCTACGAGCTGCCGGAGAAAGTCGTGTTTCGGCAAACGGCGGATCGCATCACCGCCACGCTCGATCGCAGCCGCATGGCCATGGGCCGCAGCGTCATCGCGATCGTGGCGTGCGCAACGGCTTCCCTGCTTCCGTTGCTCGCCTGCCTCAATTCGACCCTCTTTACCGGCCTCTATCGCGCCCTTGCCGGCGAGGAGGGACGGGTGCTCCCCCAGGTCAAGGTGGCAACGATCTCGCTCTTGCCCCTACCCGACGCCTGCCTCGAAGCCGGCAATCCAGCTTGGGTTCAGTTGGGAGAGATGGCTCGCCTGAGGCTCGAGCAACCCGGCGAATGTACCCCACTCGACCACGAGATCGATCGGGCCGTAAATGAGCTTTTCGGCCTGACTGTACCGGAAATCGCCGCTCTTGGGGCGCCAAAGCGTCCAAAAATGCAAGAGTATTGACATTCTGGTCAACTTTAGTGTATACCAAAAGAGATGTTTTGGTACGCGCTGGTGGTTAGATCGCTCTTGGTGTTCTTCCAGCTCTGTCCAGACGTTAATGAAAAACGGAGTTAGGAAGACATGACCTATACAGACCGATCCCTGACCTGTGTCCAGTGCGGCAACGATTTTACGTTCACCGCAGACGACCAGGAGTTCCACGCCGGACGCGGGTATCAGGACCCGAAGCGTTGTCCGAGCTGTCGCGCCGAGCGGCGCAATAGCCTGGGTGGCGGATCCAGCTACGGCGGTGGTTCAAGTTACGGCGGCGGCTCGTCGTACGGTGGTGGCAGCAGCTACGACCGACCTCAGCGCCAGATGTACGCCGCGACTTGCGCCCAGTGCGGCAAAGAGGCCATGGTGCCTTTCCAGCCGCGCGGTGACAAGCCCGTCTATTGCTCAGACTGCTACCAGCCGGCTCCGCGCCGCAGCAGCAGCAGCTGGTAATCTAGCGTCGCGATCACTGAAAACGGCCCCTCTCTCGGGAGGGGCCGTTTTTTTGCGCGTCGGAGAAAATACAGTTGCCCGCGTCATTTTTCCTCCGAACGCGCACAAATCATAATGAGACGGCTTCGCACCTCGGCCGGCACGCTTTCCGTGCGGATGCGAGTCAATTCACACTTGGCGAGGTTTATATGGATGCGACGGGACATCCCATCCGGGTCACCGTATGGGGTGAAAACGTGCACGAATACCAGTCCGACATCGTGCGAGCTATCTACCCGCACGGAATGCACGAAACGATCGCATCCGGTTTCCGCCACACGTTGGGAGACCGCGTGCAGGTCCAGACGGCCACGCTACAGCAGCCGGAGCATGGCCTCACCGAAGATGTGCTGGCTGCGACCGATGTGCTGACCTGGTGGGGTCACAAAGCGCACCAGGAGGTCGACGACGCGATCGCAGCCCGTGTGCACGACCGGGTGCTCTCGGGAATGGGGCTGCTCGTGCTCCATTCCGCGCACTACTCGAAGATCTTTCGACTGTTGATGGGAACCACCTGCTCGCTACGCTGGCGTGAGGCCGATGATCGGGAGCTGGTATGGACCGTGTCCCCCGGTCACCCCATCACCCACGGGGTGCCGCATCCGTTCACCATTCCCCGGCAGGAGATGTACGGCGAGTACTTCGATATTCCGCAGCCCGATGAGTTGGTGTTCATTAGCTCGTACTCCGGCGGCGAAGTGTTTCGCAGCGGCTGCTGCTACCGACGAGGCTCCGGCAAAGTCTTTTACTTCAGCCCGGGTCATGAAACCTATCCCGTGTACGAACAGCCGGAAATCCAACGCGTGCTGGCCAACGCGGTGCAGTGGGCATTCAACGCCGACAGCTCCGGCACTCCGCTCGATAGCGTTAACTCGCCCACGGGTTGGTACGAACGCCAAACCTGACGTCGGCCCACACTCGACGAGGCAATCACCGGTCGGGCCGGTCACGAGTGCGGTCCGGTAGGGCAGGCCCGCGGCGCCAGCCGCAGTGGCCCGCCGCCCTCGCGCCCTCTCCAGCGGCAACCATGCGGCCCGGTGCGTCCACGCCGGCTGCGCGGCTTCCCCTCCACGAACGCGCTGGTGGGCGAACGTTTCTGAACCTACCGCCGCTCCGTCCCTTGCTCTTCCATCCGATCGTCGAATGCGCGAAGAGACGGTAACGCCACCGCCAGCCCGACCACACCGGCCACGCAGAGCGCACCACCCGAGATGATCGAGGCGCGAACGCCGAAGAGAGACGCCACCACGCCCGATTCCACGTTGCCGAGGGTTGGACCGCTCGAATAACTGATGAGCTCGATCCCGGCCAGACGCCCCCGCAAAGCATCGGGGATGGTCGCGTTCCACAAAGTCGAGCGGAAAATGGCGCTCAACTCGTCCGCCGCCCCGGCGAGCGCCAGAAACAGGAGCAAGAGGGGAAGGACGCTCACCAGCCCGAAGCCCAGCACCGCCAGTCCCCAACAGGCCGCGGCCACGGCCACCGCGAAACCGAGTCGATGCACCCGTCCGGTCCAGCCACTGGTGAGCGTGGCTACAAACGAGCCAACCGCCGGTGCGGCGTACAGGAAACCGAGCACGCTGGCCCCCTTGTACTGCGCGGCGATGGCCGGGAAGAGGGCAGTCGGTACGCCGAAGAACATGGCCACCATATCGATCGCATACGTTCCCAGCAATTCCGGCCGGCTCCGAGCGTACCGTAACCCCTCGACCACGCGGCGAATGCTGGGACGCTCAGCATCAGGTAACGGCGTGATATCCACCACCGCCAGGCGCGCCCCGCGCCGCAGCCGCTGCATATGCCCGACAATTGTGCATCCGGCGTGTTTCATCCATCGTCCCCTACGCGCAACCATGGAGGTGCATCCAGGTGCCTGGTTCCTCCGCCGTCACGGTCGAAGATCTCATTGGTCTCCTTGTCATCGTCGCCATGGTGGCAGTCGTTGTGCGCTTCGTGCGATTGCCGTATACCGTCGCGCTCGTATTGGCGGGGCTAGTCCTGGCGCTGCTGCCCGATACGCCACACTTTCAACTCACGCCGGGCATCATTCTCACCGTCTTCCTCCCCGTGTTGCTGTTCTACGGCGCCTACAATCTCAATTCCTCCGAGTTGCGGGCCACCATCCTCCCGGTTACCGTGCTCGCCATCCCCGGCGTCGTCGTGACCGCGGGGATCGTGGGACTTGCCCTGCACCTCACCACTCGACTGAGTTGGGAGGAAGCACTGCTGTTCGGCACCATCGTGTCTGCCACCGACCCGGTCGCCGTTCTGGCCATTTTCGGCGATATCAGCGCGCCGCGCCGCTTGTCCACCCTGATCACCAGCGAGAGTCTGTTCAACGACGGCACGGCGCTCGTCTTCTTCGCCACCATGCTGACCATCGTCACCTCCCACACCGTCGACCCGGGCCGCACGGTCGAACACTTTCTGCTCGATATCGTCGGCTCGCTCGCGCTGGGCGTGGCGATCGGACTCGTCGGGAGTTCCATCATTCGGTACATCGACGAGGCCCTGCTGGAGACCACCCTCACCCTGATCATTGCCTATGGCGGCTATCTGGTGGCCACTCGGCTCGGTATCTCTGGGCCGCTTGAAACCGTGGCGGCTGGACTCTTCCTGGGAGCGCGTGGCCTGGACGTCATGTCGCCCACGACCCGGCTGCAGGCGGGCGCAACCTGGGAGTTTCTCGACTTTCTGGCCAATTCGCTGCTGTTCTTGCTTATGGGGCTCGCCTTGCGCCCCGTGAGTCAGATCACGAGCTCACGTCTGGGCATCGATCTGTGGTGGCCCATGATCGTGGCGATCATCGCCGTCACGCTCTCCCGGATGGTGGTCGTGGGAGCCGTGCAAGGCCTCCTGGCCCGCTCCCCACTGCGCTTGCCGCGTGGTTGGCCCACGGTGATCACCTGGTCCGGTTTACGCGGCGCGGTGTCCTTTGCCGC
>JANWJD010000194.1 GCA_025449555.1 Chloroflexota bacterium
TCAAGATGAATAATCTGGTCGATCGACAATCGATTGAAGCCCTCTACCAAGCCTCCCATGCGGGTGTTCGCGTCGAGCTCATCGTGCGCACCGTCTCCGCCTTGCGCCCACGTGTTCCTGGGGTGAGTGAGACCATCCGGGTGGTGAGCCTGGTGGGGCGCTTCCTCGAACACAGCCGGATCTATTACTTCCGCAACGGCAACTCGCCGGAGGTTTTCGCCGGCAGTGCCGATCTCATGCCGCGGAACCTGGATCACCGGGTAGAGGTCCTGTATCCCGTTCTTGACTCGGATATCCGAGATCGCATTATTCACTCGATTCTCGAGCCACAACTTCGTGACACGGTGAATGCCTGGGACGAGCAACCCGATGGCACCTATGTGCGAGTGCAACCGCGCGAGGGGGAGAAGCCTTTTGACAGTCAAGCATGGTCGATCCATAACGGCATCTAGCATGTCGCATGGCTAAGGGATCTGAAGTCCGCGGTCTGAACGCGGAAGACACGACGAGCGAGGCCGCGATCAAGGTGCTGTGGACGCGCTTCGAAGACATGTGGAGTCAGGGAGAGGGCGTGCTCAAGAATTTTGACATTGAGGCGGTGCACGACATGCGGGTCGCCTCCCGACGGCTGCGGACGGCCATGCAGACCTTTCGACCGTGCTTCGCTCGCAAGTCATTCAGGATGCACGGCGCGCGGGTCAAAGCGCTGGCCGATCTGTTGGGCGAGGTCCGGGACCGCGATGTGCTGCTGGATGAACTCAAAACCGACCTGGAACATCTTGCCGAGGATGAACGCGCCGGGCTGGCGGGCCTGGTGGACGAGCTCAAGGCGCAACGAAAGCAGTTTCGCGACGAGCTCAAGATCATGCTGGGAGAGCTGGAGAGCGCTGCCTATGATCGCGACTTCTTGTCGTTCCTGGCGCGGCATATGTGATGGCAGTGGCTAATCGCGTTCATTGTGATGCTCCACTGACGGAAACCGCCCGCATCATCCTGCAGTTTCGACTCGACGAATTGGTGAAGACGCGCGCGTCGATTTCTAGTGCCCTGGATTCGCTACAGTTGCATGCCCTACGGATCTCGGCAAAGCGCCTGCGTTACAGTCTCGAAGTGTTCGCAGTCTGCTTTCCGGGAGACATCGCGCACGGGCGTGCCGACGGCGTCAGGGAGATGCAGGACGTGCTGGGCCGCATCCACGACCTCGATGTGTTGCATGGGCTCATGGAAGAGCGGATTATCGGACTCGAGGCAAACATACGAGAAGAGGCTATGCGCACGGCCATGGCACCGGCCGAAAATGGGCGGCGCGACGATCGACTGCTTGAACTGGTCCAGACCGATGGGAAGTCCGATGGTCGGCTCGGATTGTACAAAGTGATCGCAGCCAAGGCCGACGAGCGACGAGAACTCTACGACCGTTTCGTGGCGCTTTGGAGCCAGTGGGAGGAAGCCGGTTTCCTGGCGGGAATCCGGACTTCGCTCGCCGACCTGCAGGCAGGACGTGCCCCGGCATCCTCGTCGGCCTAGCGTGCCATTTTTCGGAGACGGTTGACATTGACACTGCTACCCTGAGAGAAACATCCGGGTTGGTGGAGGGGTGACATGGCGCGAGCGCTCGGCATTGACTTTGGCGGGACCAAGATTCTGGCGGGCGTGGTGGACACGGACACCGGCGAAATCCTGTCACAGGCGAAGAAGCGTACTCGCTCGGAGCAGGCGGGCGACGACATATTCGGCCGGCTGCTCGATGTGGCGAGGGAAGCGCTCAACGCGAGCGGAACTGCCCGTCACGAGGTGCACAAGATCGGAATCGGCGTAGCCGGCCAGGTCGATCGCCAGAAGGGCGAACTCATTCGTGCTCCGAACTTACCGAACGAGTTACTGGGAACTGCGATCGCCGACCGCGTGCAAAACGCTTTGGATCTACCGGTCACGCTCGCGAACGATGTGGTGGCGGCGGCAGCCGGAGAAGCGGCGTTTGGAGCGGGAAAGGGGCATCCCGATTTCGTTTGCGTGTTCATCGGTACCGGCATCGGCGGCGCCATCTATCAAGCGGGCCGGCCGTATCGTGGTGCCACCAGCACCGCCGGAGAACTCGGACACATGGTGATCGATTATGGTGGGCGGATATGCGGCTGTGGCGGCGTGGGGCACCTGGAAGCATATGCGTCCCGCACGGCCATTGTGCGAACGGTGCTGGGAGCGATGCGACAAGGGCGACGTTCGAGCCTGGAATCGGTCGATCCGAACCCGAACCCGGACGATCCGGCACATAGCCCCGTACGATCCAAGGCGCTGGCGGAAGCAGTGCGCACGGGGGACGCCCTGGCCATCAGCATGGTAACGAACGCCGCGCGCTACATGGCGGCCGGTCTGGTCTCGATCATCAATTTCTACAACCCGCCGCGCATCATTCTTGGCGGCGGTGTCGTTGACGCTGTCGATCTGTACTTCGACGTCGCTTCCGCACTCGTCCGGCAGGAGGCGCTACAGGTCCCGGGCCGCGACGTGGAGGTCGTGAAATCCGGCCAGGGCGACTTCTCCGGAATTGTCGGCGCGGCGGTCCTGGGAAATCTGCACGCCTGATGGGTAGCCGTGACGCGCCGTTCGTGGGCGCGGTGCTGGTATAAACGACGGTGTCTCGGCCATTGGATTCTCGAGCAATCTCGCACGAAAGGTACCGCGAACTGTGACTTCATCTCAGACCGACTCCCAGCCAACCGCCGCCTCCCAACATCCAGGTTGGTTTGGCGACTTCGGCGGCCAGTACGCCCCTGAAACGCTCATGGCCGCGCTCACTCAGGTCGAGCGAGCCTACGAGGAGTGCAAGCACGACGACACCTATCTGTCCGAACTCAGCGCACTCCAGGCCACCTATGTGGGACGTCCCACGCCGCTGTATCATGCCCAAAATCTCAGCACGCGCTACGGGGCGGACATCTATCTCAAACGTGAAGATCTGGCCCATACCGGCGCGCACAAAATCAATGCCGCCCTGGGCCAGGGGTTGATGGCAGCCCGCATGGGCAAGCGCCGCATCATCGCAGAGACCGGCGCCGGACAACATGGTGTGGCCTCGGCGACCGTTTGCGCCATGCTTGGCCTTCATTGCGTGGTGTACATGGGAGCGGTTGACATCGAGCGCCAGGCCCTGAACGTGTTTCGCATGAATCTGATGGGCGCGGAGGTCATTCCAGTCACGAGCGGCACAGCTACTCTGAAGGACGCGATCAACGAAGCGTTCCGTGACTGGGTCGCCAACGTCGACGAGTCGTACTATCTCATCGGCTCGGTGGTCGGACCACACCCGTATCCCACCATGGTGCGCGACTTCCAGGCAATCATCGGCCAGGAAGCGCGGCGACAGATGCTGGACACGGTCGGCTCGCTGCCCGGGTGGGTTGTGGCTTGCGTGGGCGGTGGAAGCAATGCCATGGGGATCTTCCACCCGTTCGTAGGGGATCGCGTGGTGCAGCTCATCGGCGTGGAAGCCGGCGGCCGTGGCGCTTCGATCGGCGACAATGCCGCTTCGCTGGTGTATGGGGTTGAGGGCGTCTTGCACGGCGCGAAGACCTACGTGCTACAAGACAAATTTGGTCAAATCGCCGGTACGCATAGTGTGAGTGCCGGCCTGGACTATCCGGGAGTCGGCCCGGAACACAGCCATCTCAAGCGGAGCGGGCGGGCAACCTACGTTTCGATCGACGACACCGAGGCGTTGCACGCGTTTGCCGAGACATCCCGTTCGGAAGGCATCATCCCTGCATTGGAATCGGCCCACGCCATTGCGTATGCCTGTCGTTTGGCAGAAGAGGCAGCCCAGGGCGGCAGTATTCTCGTCAACCTCTCGGGACGCGGAGACAAGGACGTGAACCAGGTGCAGGACATCATGGACCGAGACCGGTGACCTCTCCCGGCAATGCACTTGACGAAGCGTTTGCACGGGCGCAGGCGAACAGTCGAGCGGCGCTGATACCCTATCTCACCGGCGGTTTCCCCCAACCGAGCGAGTATGTTGAGCTGGCCGTTGCCATTCTGGATGCGGGTGCCGACGCGCTCGAAATTGGGATCCCGTTCTCAGATCCGCTGCTGGATGGTCCCTCGATTCAGCGGTCGCAACAGCAGGCGCTCGAGGCCGGCGTGACTCCGGCGGATTGCCTTGAATACGCCCGCGAAATCCATACCCGCACCCGGAAGCCGCTGTTGTTCATGGGAGCATACAACCCCGTATTGGCCTACGGGGTGTCGAAGTTTTGCGCCGCCGCAGCCCAAGCCGGGGTCAGCGCGCTGATCGTTCCCGATCTGCCTTTCGAGGAGCAAGCAGAACTCCGGGTCGCGGCGCATGCCTCGGGTCTGCATGTGATCCAACTCGTTGCACCGACCTCCACCCCGGATCGTCTGCGCCGGGCCTGCGAAGTGGCGACCGGCTTCGTGTACTGCATCAGCGTCTCGGGCGTGACAGGCGCCCGCCGCAATGTCGCCATCACGGCGCGCCCCGTGGTCGAGCGGGTACGCCAGGTCACCCACATTCCCGTCGCAGTGGGCTTTGGCATCGCGAATCCGGATACCGTCCGCGAAGTGGCGACCTTCGCCGACGGTGTCATCGTGGGCAGCGCCTTGATTGACCTGCTGAGCGCGCCTGGCGATGCACGTGGACCGGCCGTCGAATTCATTCGAGACTTGGCGGAAGCCACGGCTCAATAATCGGCTGGATCGAAGTCGCTACCGGACTGAACACGCCGCCGGGAGCTGCACGTTCACCGACTCCCCGTAGTGCGAGTACGCTTCCGATGCGACGATCTGCTGGGTTCGCCCCTCGAAGGACGAGGTTCCCGTCACCTGCACGCGCTGGAGTGTATCGTCCGTTTGCGAAATGTAGTACATGATGTGGGCCAGGCTGCCGGTTCCAGTGGCCGGAGAGAAGCCTGTGGCCCGTACTTCCCACACCGGATTGCCGTTCACCACACCGGTTCCGACGACGCGCTCTGACAGCACCGTTTCTTCCAGCCCCAAAAGGGTGGACATAACTTGAACATGCACGAGATTCTCACACTGCCAGCCGCCGACCAGATTGTGTGACGCGGCACGCTGATGCACGAGTCGGAGGTCAATTGTCTGTAGCGGCGTCCTGCCGGCGTGACCCGTATCCGTTCGCAGGACGGTCGTGCGGTCATGCAAGAGATTGAGCTTCCACGACACATCTCCCTGTAAGTGCGTGGTTACCTCCCCGGCTGGGTAGAGCGCGGAGACCATCCGGAAGTCAACGTGCACGCTTCCCCGCTGCGCCATGGCGGCACGCATGCGAATCAGCAAATCGGCCGCAGCGGGAGCTCTGGTAGTCGTGCTGCCGGCTGGAGGGAGATGCGCGTGAGGGGCAACGACCGTGGGGCTCGCCGTCGGCGTAGGCGCGGGGAATGCCGCGCCGGTGGCCGCGCTCGCAGATCGACCTGCACTGAAAAACACCAGGGTCGTACCCAGCAAGAGAGCGGGGAGAACGGAGCGCATCTGTGGTCCTTGGGGAGGCGTCAGACTTCGTGGTGGTACACGCTAACACATCCATCGAACGCGTGGGAGTGTCATGTGAATCGAATTTTCTCGCCAGGTTTGGGCAATGCATCCAGTCACCAGGACGCGCACGAGCATTGGCTCAAGCCAGATGTATTCATGGCTTGGTTGGACGGCAGTGAGGGCTGCTCAGAGCCTTCTCCGGCACTACTCGACGCAGGCGTGAGCCGAACCACTCGAAGTAGACGTGTGGTTCCTGGAATGAGTTAACCGAAGTGACCCCAGTGCGTGGCGACGATCAATAGCACGCCGGCGAGCGCGAGCGCAGTACCCGCAACTATGGACCTCGCCTTGCTAAGACCGAACAGTGGGATTTCTGCTGAAACGAGCCAGATACCACTGAAGAGGATGAGCAGGAACCCGATTTCAGCGAGACGTATGCCCGTCTGACGCGAGAGTGCCAGCACTGGGTCCATGCGTTGCATCTTGTCCGTCTTCTCGTGTATGGGCCAATCGACCAGGCAGATCGTCGAGCGGCCATCTGCCCGTCTCCTGGGCGGTGAAGTTGACTCTCAAATCTACCCGCGTTTGAGATGTTCCCGCTTGACTACATGCATCATACACGTGGGTTGTGTCCCTACACCACCAGAGGTTTGTACCAGTGAAGCCGACGCCAGCCGAGGCCGCGCTTCTCCCGTATGTAGCGCGAATGTGTGTCGAGAGTTTCCACCACGACCTCGCACGCGTCCGTTCGAGTCAGGACTTCGCGGCTCCGATCCTCCCGCACATCCGGCACCCAGATTCCACTTCCGGCCGTGCACCCTGGATCTGCGTAATTGGCCATGGCCAGGGCGACACAACTCTCCCATGCCTTTGACCTCCAGAAGCTCCAGTTCCGTCCCGAATCTGCAGTGTGGCGGCTGAGTCGCCATGGCAGGTTCGCCGGCACACACACCAGATCCGCCCCTTCGGTCGCAAGCACCCGCAGCGTCTCGAAAAAACTTGCGTCGTAGCCCGTGACGAGTCCAATGCGGCCAATCGGTGTGTCGATGGCACTGAAGGGCTCGTTCCCCGCGGTGGCCCACCGGGAGTGGTCCGCCGTGAGATGGTGCTCGCGCTGCGTCCCCAGTACGCCGTCTCGACCGACCAGCACAGCGGTGTGATAGAGCTGCTCGCCATCACGTTCGATCACCGTTCCCGCAACCATGCATTCAGATTCGGCGGCGAGCGTGTGCAGCGCTTCGATGTCACGAAGCCCCTGCTCTTCGCTCTCCTCATACGGCGAGCAGGATGAGAGGAGCAACTCAGGCAGCACGACGAGGTCAACCGGCTCCTCTGGCAGAAGACCCCGAACCGCGGAGACACTCATCGGACGATCCGACCCAGATCGTGTGCTTTGCACGACCGCGATCCGGGACGAGCGAGACTCCGGCAAGCCGGGTGCCCCATACAGTGAGTGATAGTACGCCGGACTCCACGTGTAGGGGGCCTGCATCATCTCTCGGTAGAACTCCGGGCGTCGGTCGTCCAATTTGTGTTCCGGTCTATCCGCGCGAAACCGACGTGCAGCCGCGACTTCAAGATCGATCTCGCCGTAGACAATCTCGTCACGGGACGCGACGATGGACTGCACGACGCCGTCGGGTCCGATGACACAGGAGCAACCGAGGAACTCCAGACCGCGTTCTTGTCCGCATCGGTTGGCCGCGATCCAGTAAACGCCGTTTTCAAATGCCTGGCTGATCCAGCGATGATCCGGCGGAATGCTGCCTATCCAATTGGTGGGAAAGCAGATCACCTCCGCTCCCCGCAGGGCCAGCAGCCGTCCGGTTTCGGGATAGGTGGCATCCATGCACACTTCCACGCCCAGTCGACCAACCGGCGTGTCCCACACCGGAAAGCCCAGATCGCCTTCGACCGCCCACTTGGCGTCGGCTGAGAAGAAGTGTGTCTTTCGGTACTTGCCGAGATATCCCTGTGGCCCGACGACCACCGCCGTGTTGTAATACAAGTCCGATTCTTCGTCGACTTCACCCATGCCGCAGACGATGACGCACCCATGCCGGGAGGCGATCTCTTCAAGCTGTCGCGTGAACGGACCGGGCACCGGCTGCACAAGAGATGAGACTTCCTCTCGGTTGGTGAAACAGTATCCGATGTTCGCCATCTCGGGCAGGACAACCAGCCGGGCGCCCTGGGTGGCTGCTTCCTCTGTCAAGGCCAGCAGGCGTGGTACGTTCAGATCCGGCCGGGCAAAGGTCGGCTCAAACTGGATCGCCGCGGCCGTGTACCTCATGGGCACGTCCCTTACCACTGATAGTGCAGTCGCCCTGGTCGGCCATCCGGCCACATTTGTTGTTCGCTGCTCAGTTGTTGCATCTGGGCCCAGATCTCGAGCAGATTTTCGTCCTCCGAGCGGGTTGCGAGCCAATCCATGATCCGGCCGGCTTCCTGTAACGCTTCGTCCCGGCTGTCGAAGATCGGACCATCAGTGCCGGCCACGTAGCGTTCCACATCCTCGTCCCAGACCGAAAGGGTTACGAGCCATCCTCCGTCACGGTGGGGAGGAGCAGGGACGACCAGCACCCCATACGTGCCCAGGAGGCCAAGCTGGTCGCTGCCCGGGTTCGTGGTTTCATCCATGAGATCACCTCTGTGTGGCTGAGACGCGCCGACTTCAGGACGTTCGTCTCATTATCGACCCACACGGACTACGGAACGTGCCCATCGAATGAGATCTGCCGTCGATCCGGTGAACCCGCTTCTTCCATCGGCGGGTTTTGGGCACGCTCTAGCACCCACTCTAGAGTGCACCAAACCACTCGTTGTTTACGGACACCTCTTCGATCAGTTTTACGTCGACTCCGAGTTGAAGTTCTCGCAACTTGTCCATCAGCTCTTCGCCGTCAACGAGATCAATGGGCGGGGCACCGTCTCGAGTGGCTTCCGTGCGTGCATCTCGACTGAACGTACCCGTCGTGATTACGAGGCCCCTGTCGGCCCGACCGATCATGGCCCCCCGAAAGTCGCGGATGGCGCTGGCACTCACGCTTCCCGCATACCGCTTGCACTGGAAAAGAATAGGAAAGCCTAAAAGACCGCCGATCCGCACGATTCCCACACCATCGATTTCACCATCCCCAGACTTGCCAGTCACACTAACTTGCACGAACCCCGATTCACGCAGCAGACGCTGGCACAAACGTTCAAACGCATCCGGAGGCAGCGCGATCAAGATGCCCGACATTTTTTTCGCCAACTTTCTTCTAGATCAATATCAAGCTTGTCGCCGTCTACTTCCACAGGTTCCGGGGCAGCGTTCGTAGAACCGTTAGCACGTGGACGGCCTTTTTGGTTGGCCCTCACCACGCGGGTCACATGGGCCGGATCGACCGATTGTGTACTGTTGCCGGCCGCAGTGACTGACCACACACCTCGCACGGAGTTAGATAATAGGCCGTAAGCCTTTAGATATGATCGTGCCCACGCTACTCGATACTGCAGCTTTGTGCTTGTCCCATGCACGTGAGGCTCCGCGATTTCCTCGTCTGAAAGCTGCAACAGCTTGGCCACCCCCTGGTTCAATTCGGCGACTGTAGCTGAGCCGCCCAACTGTTTGATGGCAGTCAAAGTTGGATTGAAGAGTTCCGAATACTTTGGAACGGTCATGGGTCAGGCGTCACTTTGGCCACGAGCCAGCCGCGCGTATCCCGGGCCTCGGTCGATCAGTTCGAGTGGCGGGCGCTCGGCCGTCAGCGTGTTTCGCAACGTGATCGTGGCTGCTTCGTCGACCGCCGTCTCGTCCCCATCACCACACAGGACCACTCCATAGTCCTCGCAGGCGCTGGATCGCGACACTTTTCCCTGGATGACATCCATCAGCACCAGGTCTGTTTCGCGCTCCAGCGGATCGCCCCATCCGCCGCCGCCGGTGGTCATCAGTCGGAGCAGGTCTCCGGCCCGCAGCGGAAGGTCATCGATCAACCCCGGAAGATGGCGCTCGTCCGGCGTGCCGGGGTTCACGATCGCGCGATACGGCAGGGCAGCTTTGCCCCCGGCCACCCCGTACGGGCTCAAGATCGACCGATCCGCGGTGGAAATGAACGCCACGTCCTGCAACACTCGAATGTCCTTTTCGTAGCCCAGGCCGCCGCGTCGCTTGCCCGGGCCGCCGGAGTCGGTTGCCAGGCCTAACTTTTCGATCATGATCGGGAAGCGCGTTTCGGCAAACTCGGCTGGCAAATTCTTCGAGTCGGGCACGATATGAATGACGTCGCTGCCGTCGGCATAGTACCGTCCACCCGATCCGCCGCCCAACACTTCTCGTAACAGGAAGAACGTGCCGTCCGGCTCGAAACCATGCAATCCCCAATACCGAATCGTTTCCTGGTCCGCCGGCATGCGCCCTTCGACCGCGTGGGCCAGTACCCCGGCGAAGATTCCGATCAGGCGGAGGATGGTAAACGAGCGGGCATTGGTGGGAGCCGGGAAGACCGGACTGACGATGGTCGGCTCATCCGGGAAGATGATATCGAGCACGTCGCAGATGCCTTCGTTCACGTCGATTTCGGCTGCTCGCTCAGGTGTATCCGCCAGATTGCGCAATACCACCGCGATCCATTTCTTGAGGAATCGCCCCTCGCAGTAGTTGCCCGGCCAGTTGATTGGTCCCTTCGTCTGAGCATGGGTTCCGCGCAGATCCAGCGTAATCTTGTCCGCCGTCTTCGTCATCCGCATCCGAATTTGGTAGAGCTTGGGCGGATCGATTCCGTCGTGCTCGACATAATCCTCCCAGACATACGTGCCGTCTGGAATCTTAGGCAGAATTTCTCGTCGATACGTGTCCGCGCACTTCTCCAGGATGGCTTCGAAGCATGCCTCCACGGTGGCGCGCCCGTATCGCTCGAACAGCTCGACCATCCGCTGGGCGCCCATGCGACAGGCGGCGATCTCACCGTCGATATCACCCTGCAGCCCGTGCGGCAGGCGAGTGTTTCGAAAGATGATCTTGTAGGCCTCGGTGTTCAATTTTCCCGCGTCATACAGCTTGATCGGAGGGATCATGAGGCCCTCCTGAAAGATGCTGGTGGCATGGGCGGGCATGCTGCCTGGCACGGCGCCGCCGATGTCGTCGTGATGGCCGAAGGCCTGCACGAACGCCACCACCTCACCCTGGAACAGCACCGGCACGGTGGAACAGAGGTCGGGTAGGTGACCGATGCTGCCTTCCGAGAGATAGACGTCGTTGTGGAAGTAGACGTCCCCCTCGCGCATTGTATCGAGGGGAAAATCTCGCACGATCGGGTTGACCATGGCGGAATACGATCGCCCGGTCAATTTCCGGGCGTGGCGATCGTGCAATCCTGCCCGGAAATCGTGCTGATCCCGGATCATGGGCGAGCGCGACGTGCGCTCGATCGCAGCCTCGACCTCCGCCTCGATCGAGGCGAGTGTGCCTTCCACGATCTGGAGCGTGATTGGATCGACGGGTGAACCGATCGATGAGAGCCGGGTCGTCACACCATCCCCCCGAACCTCACGCCGTCAGCGTGAGCAGCAGGTTTCCAAAGCGATCGACCTGCACGTCATGTCCCGGCTGGATCACGCTGGTGGAACCGTACTCTTCTACCACAGCCGGTCCAGTAAGTGTGTCGCCGGGTGCGAACTCGGATCTCCGATAGATCGGAGTGTCCTGAAATCGTCCGTGCAGATAGACCGGCCGCGTGTTAGCAGGGACCGGCTGCCGCTTCTCGGCTCCGATCGGGGACTCCGCTACCGGAGGCCGGTCGATCGTCCCGATACTCGTGACCCGCACGTTTACCAGCTCGACCATCTGTGTCCCACGATACGTGTATCCATAGAGCTGTTGATGAGCCGAATGGAAGCGTTCCACCAGGGCCTGAAGGCTCTCGTCCGACACCGAGCCGGGCGGCAGATCCACTCGAGTTTCGTAGCCCTGTCCAAAGTAGCGCAGGTCGGCGGACCGCAGAAACCGACGCCTTTCCGGCGCCACTCCTTGCTCTTCCAACTCTCGGTCGGCGGCCTGTTCAAGCCGCATGAAAACGGCCTCAAGTACTGCACGATCGATCCGATCCTCGCGTTGTACAACCGTGGTGACATAGTCGGACTTGAGATCGACCGCGAGCAACCCAAAGGCGGAAACATTTCCCGGGTGTGGCGGAATCAACGTGGTGCGCAGACCCAGCAGTTCGGCCACGCGCGATGCCTGAAGGGGCCCTGACCCGCCAAAGGGGACCATCGCATAGTCGCGCGGATCAAGTCCCTTCTTGACCGTGACCTGGCGAATCGCGTTGACCTGATTCCAGTCGGCGATTTCGAGCACGCCGGCCGCCAGCGTCTCGGCGTCGAGTCCAAGTCGTGCTCCGAGCCGCTCCAGGCCAAATCGTGCTTGTTCCACGTCCAGCGGTACCTCGCCACCCAGTAAGCGTGGTGGAAGACGCCCCAAGAGCACGTTGGCGTCGGTCATGGTCGGCTCGTCGCCCCCATTGCCGTAGCACATCGGCCCGGGAGACGCGCCGGCACTTTTGGGCCCGACGCGCAGGCTGCCCGATCCATCGATCCACGCGATCGATCCGCCCCCGGTGCCGATGGTGATGATGTCGATCATCGGCACCTTCACCGGGAATCGTCCGACCTTGCCCTCGGTGGTGATGTGGGGCGTGCCGCGTTCCACCACACAAATATCGGTGGAGGTTCCGACTGCGTCTACCGTCAGCACATTTGGGAATCCGGCCAGATCGGCCAGCCAGGATGCGCCGAGCGCCCCTGCCGCCGGCCCGGACAGTAGGGTCGTGATGGGCTGGCGTGCGACCGCCTCGGCGCTCAAGACACCACCGTTCGACTGCATGATGAGGAACGGCAGGTGTGCCGCGCCATTTCTCAAGGTACTCACCTGTTCGCGTGCGCGGTCGACGTAGGCGCGCACCGACGGTTTGACAAAGGCGTCGACCACCGTAGTCACGGTTCGCTCGTATTCGCGATATTCGGGAAGGACGTCGGACGAGAGCGACACGGAGGCATCCGGGTACTCTGCGCGCAGGATGGCCGCCATGCGCTGCTCGTGCACGGGATTCGTATAGGCGTGAATGAAGCTGACGGCGATCGATTGGATGCCGTGGTCGCGAAACCAGCGCGCGGCATCTCGGGCTTCGTCGTCGTCGAACGTCGCCACAATCTCACCGCGGAAGTTCAAGCGTTCCGTGACCTCTTTCACGTGGTGCAGCGGCACGATCCGATCAGGCTTCACCCAGAAGTAGGAGTTGCCGTACCCGGATGGTACGCTCTGCCGGGCGATTTCCAGTACGTGCCGAAAGCCCCTTGTCGTGATCAGTCCCAGCGACGTGAACCGCTCCTCCAGCAACGCATTGGTCGCGACTGTCGTCCCGTGGTAAATGCCGGTCGGGTGCGCGGCCCCGCCGCCGCCGGCTGCCTCCGACAGGATCTTGTGAACTCCCTGCAGCAGGGCACGCGATGGATCGTCCGGCGTGCTGGGCGTTTTGGTGGTATGTACCCGACCGGAGTCGTCGATCGCCACCACGTCGGTGAACGTACCGCCTGTGTCGATGCCGACCCGATACCCTCCGTCGCTCACGCGTTCACGTGCTCGGGGTCGATACCCGCGCGGACCAGCGCCCTGAT
The DNA here is from genome assembly GCA_025449555.1 of Chloroflexota bacterium. Lineage (GTDB taxonomy): Bacteria > Chloroflexota > UBA5177 > UBA5177 > UBA5177 > JANWJD01. Next base: position 13,165 of record JANWJD010000194.1, read on the forward strand.
CTCTCCCGGATTGAGCGGAAGTTCCGTCACCCGGACCTTCCATGGGCTCAACGCATCCTCCAGGGCCTGCGCCATGAGGGCGGGTACGGGGATTACCCCGGCCTCACCCGCACCTTTGATCCCCAATGGGTTCAACGGAGACGGGGTCTCGATGTGATCGACCTCGATGGAAGGGATTTCCATCGCCGTCGGGATGAGGTAATCCATAAACGTCGTCGACAGCGGCTGCCCTTCCGGGGTGTACACCATGCGTTCGTAAAAAGAGCCTCCGATGCCCTGGGCGACACCACCATGCACCTGCCCCTCCACGATCATCGGGTTGATAACCCGACCGCAGTCGTGAACCGCGACATATCGCAAGATGGTGACGATCCCGGTTTCTGGATCGACCTCCACGATCGCGGCATGGTTGCCACTGGCAAAAGCGGCCTGGGCCGGGCTGAAGTACTTGCGCGCTTCCAGACCCGGATCATCTCCATCGGGCAGCGGCGGTCCGGGACGCTGTTTGCGCATCGCTATCGCTTTCGCGGCCTGGCTGCCATAGGCGTATCGAATGGGGTTGGCCACAATGGCCACGTCCCAGAGCGGAAGGCCGTACTCGGGTGAGCCGTTCACGAAGACCCGTTCGTTTTCGAATTCGATGTCGGCCGGATTCGCCTCGAAGAGCTCTGCCGCGATGGTGGCCGCCTTGGCTCGCACCGCACGCGCGGACACGCCGACCGCATTGCCGGTTACCACCGCCGAACGACTGGCATAGGTGCCCGAGCCCCAGTTCATGGAGCGTGAGTCGCCGGTCGTGATCTCGACCTGATCGGGTCGGATACCCAATTCGTCCGCCACAATCTGCGCGAAGCTGGTCTCATGGCCCTGCCCCTGCGTGCCGACGCAGGTGGCGACCACCACCTTCTGCGCCGTGCCGTCCACCCGCACGTGCGCTCCCTCGTACGGTCCGATGCCCGTGCCCTCCACATATGAGGCCATCCCGAGGCCGATGAAGCGTCCCTCATCCCGCATCCGCGCCTGATACGCGGGAAACCCTTCGTAGTCGATATGCGACAGCACCTTCGCCAGCCCCGCCTGGTAATTGCCGCTGTCGTAGCGAGTGGGGGCGCCGTCCTGAAACGTCAAACCGACGTCGTAGGGGAATTCGTCCGGCGCGATAAAGTTCTTGAACCGGATTTCAGCTCGATCCATTCCCATTTCTCGCGCCGCCAGATCGATCAACCGCTCCATCACAAACACACCGTGCGGCCGGCCGGCGCCGCGATACGGCGACACCGGTACCTTATTCGTGTAGACGGTCCGCGACTCGGAGAAGTAGTTAGGAATGCGATACGGTCCCGGCAATTGAGTCGAGGTCACGATGGGCACCACGATGCCGTACGGCGTGTACGCGCCCGTGTCGTGCAAAAAAGTGTCGCGCACGCCCAGGATGGTGCCGTCCGCCCGCAAGGCGATCGCGGATTCGTGGAGTTGACCGCGCTCGTGATTCGAGGCAATCAGGTGCTCGCGTCGGTCCTCCACCCACTTCACCGGCCGGCGAAGCTTGTAGGCCGCGAGCGGTACGAGGACTTCCTCGGCGTAAAACATCATGATCTTGGTGCCGAAGCCTCCACCCACGTCGGGCGCGACGACACGCACGCCGTTTTCCGGGAGGCCAAGGAGTACGGCCAGTCCATTGCGGATCGAGAGCGGCGCCTGCGTCGTGTCCCACACGGTGAGCACGTGTTCCAGCTCGTCCCACTGCGCCAGCACAGCCCGGGTTTCCATCGGCTGACCCGCGCCCCGCTCCAGGTACAGTCGTGCGGTGAATACGTGATCGGCTTCGGCAAATGCACGGTCCGGGTCGCCCACCTGCTGAGTCAGGGTGGCTGCGACATTGCCCGGCACGTCGTCGTGGACTAGGATGGCGTCCGGCGCCACGGCGGCCTCCAGGTCGACCACCGCCGGCAAGGGCTCGAAGTCGACTTCGATCACATCGCACGCGTCTTCCGCGATGTACCGATCGTGTGCGACCACGAATGCGATCGGTTCGCCCACGTAGTTGACCTTGTCCCGCGCCAGCGGATACTGCGTCTTGGGATGGGTCAAGGACTCGTGTGGCACGCTCATCGGTGAAGGCCGGAACACGTCGCCTAGATCCTCCCAGGTCCAGACCGCAACCACGCCCTCCAACGCCCGCGCCGCACAGACGTCGATTTTGGTGATGTTCGCGTGCGCAATTGGGCTCCGCAGCACTGCCGCCTGGAGTGTGCCCGGCGGATGGATATCGTCGACGTAGGTGCCTTCGCCGGTCAGGAAACGTGGGTCCTCATTGCGCCGGACCGGCTCGCCGAACCATCGCGTCGTCATCGACCGGGCTCCACGGTGCGCATCTCCCGGGCCGCTCGTTGCACCGCTTTTACGATATTCTGGTACCCCGTGCATCGACACAGATTGCCGGACAGCGCCTGGCGAATCTCGAGCTCCGAAGGGTCTCGATTGCTTTCGAGAAAGGGGATCAGCGTCGTCAGAAAGCCGGGAGTACAGTAGCCGCATTGGAGAGCGTGCTCCTGCCTGAAGGCTTCTTGCAGAGGATGCAGCTGGCCGGGCGCAGGCGCCAGACCCTCGACTGTAATGAGCTCGTGTCCGTCCGCCTGCACCGCAAACATCAAGCAGGATCGTACAGCTTGCCCATCGAGCAAGATAGTGCAACAGCCGCACACCCCGTGTTCGCAACCCAGGTGGGTACCGGTAAGCCCCAGCTCGTTGCGAATGAAGTCCGACAGCAAAAGGCGAACCGGTATGGTGCGGGCGTAGGTTGCTCCGTTCACGGACACAGACACGGCTCGTTCGGTGACGATCATGCATCATCCTTGTGTGCCCGCTCATAGGCGGCGCGGAGAGCGCGGGCTGTCAGGGTTCCGACCACCTCTCGCCGATACTCCGCGTCGGCGTGAATGTCACCCGTGGGATCGGAGTCAGCGGAGGCAATCGCGCCGGCCGCTCGAAACAACTCCGGCCCGGCGCGTTGTCCCGTCAGCGATTCCTCCGCGCGCGTGGCGCGAATCGGTACCGGCGCGGCGCCTCCCAGCGCGATGTGCGCCTCGACGATGGTTTCATCGCCATCGAGCGTCACGACCGCCGCCACTGCTACCAACGCGAAGTCACCGTGGCGTCGTGCCACCTCCAGAAAGGCATGGCCGGTCCGTGGCGCTACGCCTGGAAACCAGACCTCTGTCAGAATCTCGTCGGGCTCGAGCGCCGGCGTGAAGGTGTACACGAAGAAATCCGAGGCGGCGATGGTACGTGTGCCGGCCGCATTCCGCGCCGTTGCGACACCGTCGAGTACCTGAAACAGCAGAGGAAGTTCGGCGGCTGGATCGGCGTGCGCGATACTGCCGCCCACCGTGCCCCGATTGCGGATCTGGGGGTGTCCGACCCATCCCAGGCCCTCGGCCAGTAGCGGCAGGCTGGAACGGATCTCGGCCGAGCGTTCCACCGCGTTCTGACGCGTCATTGCTCCGAGTGCAA
>JANWJD010000195.1 GCA_025449555.1 Chloroflexota bacterium
CCTCATCGGAAAAGGTAACCGAAACCCGTTCGTTCAGGCGCGGATAGACCAGCGACAGCCGATCCGGCGCAATGCCGTACACCTCCCGCGCGGCGAGCGCATAGATTAGCAGCTGCAGGCTCTCCGTCGCGTCTGACTCGCTCAGCGCCTGGCGGCTCGTCTTGAAGTCGATCAATTCGATCGTGCCGTCCGGGTAGCGCTGGATGCGGTCGATGAAGCCGTGGAGATAGCCGGGACCGACGCGCCAGTAGAACTCAGCCTCCACGAAGAGGGGTGTAGCCAACCGATCGGGACCCTCCCAGAATGATTGCAGCATGGTCCGCTCGGTCTCGCTGACCGTGTAGAGCGTCACACCATGGACCTCCGCTGCTGCCTCTCGGTAGGAGGTGAGGAGGTCATTGAACGATGACTCCCGACCGGCCTGCTCGGCCGCGGCCACCGTCTCCACGGCGGCATGGAAGGCGGTGCCAGGGCCGGTGGCGCCGGGACGCGGCTCGCCGGGGAAACCGGCCAGGAAACGCAGGTAAGCTTTGCGACTGCAGTCCTGATAGGTGGCAAGCATCGAATAGCTGAGCGTGGTCGGAACATCGACCACCGGCCGGCGGTCGGCATCCGGCGGCCGCAGCGCGGGGGTGAGGCACCGTTCCAGGCGGCTTTCGATGAGCCGTCGCTCGGTCCGCCAGCGCTGAATCCCGGACTGCAAGAGATCCTTTTCCCCCGACGAACCATCGTCCTCGGTACGATAGTGCTCCCAGGCTGCCGCCAGCCGCTCTGCCATGGCCGCTCCGTCCTCATCGACGTCATCGGGACGCCACGCCGCCCAGAGTTTTGCCTGTTGACGGGCAAAGCGACGCGCCCGGGCTAGTAAATCCGGTGCGGCCGGCTGCTGCTCCTCGCCTTCGTCCCACTCGCTCCGATTGAACTCTTCTTGGACAGTGAGCGGCAGGGCGTGCTGCAAGACGTCGAGTGGCCGGCGCTCCTTTCTGTAGGAGAGCGGGAGACGGTGCCAGGAGAGATAGAGTCGATCCCTGGCCCGGGTCAGGGCGACATAGGCGATGCGCTGTTCCTCCAGACGATGCTGCGCCTTCTCCCACGTCTCGAGGGCCTTCTTGTAGCGCCGCTCGTCGGGGAAGGCATCGGCGGACGGCATCCCCGCTGCCGAGTGCCGCAGGGCCAACGGTAGCGCATCGGCGTGGTTAGGCAGTGCGAAGTCCTGCTCGGAGGCGGTGGCCACGAAGACCACACTCCGCTCCAACCCCGTGGCGGAGTGGACCGTCAGCACCTGGACCGCATCTTCCTCGATCACATCGGTCGCCTCCGTCTCATCCGACGGGGCCGCCAGCAGGAGATTGAGGTAGGCGACGAAGCTGGAGACGGTGACACCACGCATGCGATGTGCAGCAAAATCTTCGGCGATGCCCTGGAAGCGATAGACGTTGGTCTGCTGCAGATTGGTGTAGGCGCCCCGGCGTAGCCCGATGATCCGCTCCACCACGCGAGCCGGAGCGAGGGTCGCGGTGTCGCTGAGCAGCCGGCTGAAGGTTGCCAGGAAGAGCCGGAGATCGTTGGGAGCAGCCGGATCGGCGGAGCGCTCCACCAGGAGATCGAACAGGGATCGCCCTCGTGGCAGAGGACCGATCAGGTCATAGAGTGCGGCCTCGTCCAGGCCAAAGGAGTCTGAGGAGGCGATGTGCGCCAGGGAGACGTTATCGCTCGGTCGGGCCAGCGCTCGCAAATAGGAGAGGATCTCCCCCACCTCGGGTGTGCGGTAGAGGTCGTTGCCACCGGTCATGACGGCTGGGATGCCGCGGTCGAGCAGTCCGCGCCAGAGCTGTCGCTTCGGCTCGTTCTTCCGCAACAGGACCGCCATATCCCGATACGCCACTCCACGTTCGTGCTCGGCCCGAATGCGCCGGGCGATCCACTCCCACTCGCTCTCGGGGTCTTCACAGGAGCAGGCGATCACCGACGGCCCCTGCCGGTTGTCGGCGCTTACCAGGTCGTCGCCGTCGTCCAGGCCACCGATCCAGACGGCATTGGCAGCGTCCAGAATCTGCTCGGTGGACCGATAGTTGCGCCGCAGCGAGTACGGTTGCGCGTTCGCGAAATCCAGAGGGAAGCGCATCAGGTTATCCGGCGCGGCGCCCCGGAAGCGGTAGATCGCCTGGCGGATATCGCCCACCACGCAGATATTCTGCTGCGGCCAGTCCTGCACCAGGAGCTGCACCATCACGCTCTGGGCGTAGTTGGTGTCCTGGTACTCGTCGACCAGGACAAACCGATACCGTTCGCGGTACGCCGCCCGTACCTCGGCCAGTTGCAGTGCCCGGACGGCGAGGGCGATCTGGTCGCCGTACTCGATCACGCCGCGCGCGGTTCGTTCCGACTCGTATAGAAGACGAGCACGAACGTAATCGGCCAGGGTGCCGGCCTGCACGGGATCGTCGATACCCCCATGCTCCAGATAGTCCTGGAGCTCCTGCGGCGTCGCCAACTCGTCCTTCAGACGGCTCCCCAGCTTGAGGATCGGCTCCATCGGACTGCCATACGGGCTCCGCAGATACATGAGGTCGATCGAGCGGAAGTCGACCCGGGGTAGGCAGTCCCAGAGCAGCAGCCAGCTCTCGGCGTCGGAGAGCAGTGGTGGAGACGGTGGAAGGCCGATCATGCCACCCCATTCGGCGATCACCGAGTTGCCGAAGCTGTGATAGGTGAGAACGGTCACCGGCTCATCATCCGGCGACACCCCTAGCTCGAGGCAGGCCTCGCCGATCCGATCGCGCAGCTCGGCCGACGCCTTGTTATTGAAGGCCAGTGCCAGAATCTGGTCCGGGCGGGCCAACCCATCGGCGATCAGCCGCGCCACCCGTTCGGTCAGGGTGTGCGTCTTCCCGGTGCCGGCCCCCGCCATGACCCGAATAGGACCGTGGTCGTGGCCAATAACGATGCGCTGTTCCGGATTCGGCAGCCGGCCCGCGGGAGGGGCATCATCGGTGAGCGTCATGCCAGGCTCTCCTCGCACCACGCGCGATAGGCGCAGCGGCCACAGGTCTCCTTGCCCTTGGCCGGGGCTGCGACGAAGTCGTTCCTGGTCATGCGGTCGAGCGCGGCATCGATCGTGCCCCAGAGCTCGTTCCGGATAATATCGTCGTACCGAATCGTGTCGATCTGCTTGCCGCTATCCCACCGATCCAAGTGCCCGCTTCGATCCTTGTCCTGTGCCAGGAAGTAGTAGGCGACCGCCGGCGGGAAGGTAGTCGCTGCACCGTCACTCAACCAGGCTTGCTCGTAGATGGCCAGTTGCAAGGACTTCGCTGCCTTCAGGTCGCCGTTCCGCTTGCCCGACTTGTAGTCGACGATCAGATCGCCTTTTGGCGTACGGATCACACAGTCGATGCGGCCGTCGATGAGGTGGTCCTTATACGGAAAGACAAACGCATGTTCCAGCACAACCGGCACCCGCTGCGCGCCGCCGTCGCACATCTCCCGTTCCCATCTGTAGTAGCGGCGGAGATACGTCCCTCCACGCTGCCAGGCCTGCACTACTTGCCGGGCAAAGGCAAACCCGGATTCCCACGGGACGCGCGTGGTGGGATCCGTCATGGCGGCCTCAATCGTGACGCGATCGATCTTCCAGGTGCTCCGCCACACCTCCTGCACCTCGTCATCCGGCGGTGGCATGCCCTGTTCCATCCAGTGACGGTTGAGCTCGAGCAGTGCGGCGTGGACTTTGCTGCCGAGGGTGGTGGACGCGCCTCCGGTGGGTGCATCGATGTGGAGCACATGGCCGTAGAAGAATTGGCGTGGGCAGGCCTGGTACGAGTCGATGCCGCTGAAGCTGATGGCCAGGACGCTTTCCTCGACGAAGGGCTGTGGCAGCTCGCGAAAGCGGATGGGAACCCCACCGGCCACGCGCGACGCCGTCCACTGCGCACTGAGGACCGAGCCCAGTACATCCCCTGCATCCTCATCGCTCGTAGAAGCTGAAGGCAGAACGGATCGGCCTGAGACGCCCAGTGCCGCCAGCGCCTGTTGCCGGACGGAGCGAGCCACGTCGAGCGGGAGCATCACCCCAGCATCCGATTCCTCGTCGATCCGCCAGGCCTCCGGATTGGCCCGCTCCAGCTCGGCGATGAAGGGCGAGGGAAGTGCTTCCCGGCGATCGTAGCTGCGGGCGTAGCTCACCGTGAGACGCTCCCGCGCGCGCGTGCAGCCGACATACGCCAGGCGCCGCTCCTCTTCGGTATACCGTCTGGCGCGCTCCCGCTCCGGCTCTGCCTCATACGCTGCCGCCAGCTCGGCAATCATTCTGCGACGGCCACTGCGAACGTACTCGGCAAGATCATCGAGATCGAAGGCGCGATCGAGGCGCAGCGGAGCCGGCAGCATACCGGCCACGGCACCGACGATGAAGACCGCCGGCCACTCCAGCCCCTTGGCGGCATGCAGGGTCAGGACGGAGACGCCCGACCCCGCCACTCGCTCGCCCAGTTCGATGTCCTCTTCATTGAGCCGTCCCAGTTCACCCAGTAACTCAGGGATGCCGAGTCCCGCCCGCGCCAGTCCATGTGCTGCCCGTAGTGCCCGCCGGCAGGCGGAGATGCCGGAGCGCGCATCGGAGGAGGCCGGTGAGCCGGTGTCGAGCCGCCCGACCAGCGCCAGGGCAGCATAGACCTGACCCTCGAGCGGCAGCGACCGCAAGAAGACACACGCCTCTTCCAGCCGGTCCAGTCCAGTCCGCGCGGCCGAGAGGTGGCCGGGCAGATCCTCCCGCACCTCGTTCAGCGGCCGCCACGCCTCATTCCCGTCCAGCCAGTCCACCACGCGTCCGTAGGTCAGGGCCTCGAGCGGTGGGACGGCCTGCAGCAACTCCTGGTTCGGACCGAGCAGGCGCGCATAGCGGCGGGCCAGTGCATCCTCCGGCAAGCCGTCCCGGCGTTGCTGCAGCGCCACCTGGCGACGCACCAACACGCGGGCGGCATCGGTCCAGGTTGCTGTTCCCTCGACACAGCGTAGGACCGCGCTCAGATCTTCCGACGCTTCCTCCACGCCCGGATCGTAGCCGCGCACCGAGAAGGGAAGGCCGTAGGCGGTAAAAGCCCTGACCAAGGGACGTGCCGACTGTTTCACCGAACGGCAGAGCACGGCACAGTCGCTGGGCGCGAGGCCGTCGGTCGTGACCAGCCGGAGGATGCTGCGAGCCACGTAATCCGCCTCGGCGTCTTCATCGACGAATCCGGCAATGCGGACCGGTTCGCCGGGATTGCCATCGCTGCACTCCAGGTGATGAGCCTCGTGACTCGCGTTGCACCCGATCAGGCTATGCGCCACGTCGAGGATCCGCTGGCGGGACCGGTAGTTCGTCGCCAGGACGATGCTCTTCGCCGCGGTGTACTCATCCTCAAAGCGGTTGAAAAAACGGGAGGAGGCGCCACGAAAGGCGTAAATCGCCTGGGCGCCATCCCCCACCACGGTCAGATTGCCGTCGGGCGGCGGTGCCAGGAGCGTGAGCAGACGCCACTGTGCTTCATTGGTGTCCTGGAACTCGTCGACCATGACGTGCTCGAAACGATCGCGCCACCGGTCCAGGAGGGCAGAGTCGACCTGGAACGCATCGACCAGGAGAGACGCCAGGTCGCCGAAGTCGAGCCGGTGCATATCCTGGCACATCGCTTCATAGATCAGGTAGACGTTCGCCAGCTCACGCAGCCGTTCAACGCCCCGCCGATCGGCATACTCGACGAAGTCAGCCGGGCTGATGATCTCATCCTTGGTGCGGGAAATGAGGGTGAGCGCATCTTGCACCAATCGCATGGCTCCGCTCTCGCCCACGTAGTACTGTCGGCTCGCCCTTTCGGGATCATCCCTCACGGCGCGAGCAACCATCCGGCGCCGTTCGGGCTCACCCATGACGCCAAAGTTGCCGAAGCGATCCCGCTCGGCTCGCAGCACTCTCAGGCAGAAGCCGTGAAAGGTGCCGATCCACAGGTGAGGATACGACCCGTCGAGCAGCGTGAGCACCCGTTCCCGATACTCCCTGGCGGCTCGCCGCGAGAAGGTTAAGGCGAGAATACGATCCGGTGCGACACCCTGCTCGACGAGGTAGGCAAAGCTTCGGGTTAGTGTGCCGGTCTTGCCGGTTCCGGCGCCAGCTACAATCTTGAGCGGACCATGGAGGTGCATGACTGCGCAGAGCTGCTCCCTGTTCAAGCCGGAAAGGATTTCATCCTGAGTAGTCATGGACTCGGTTCCTTGAGGGCGGAAAGTGCGGGATTCTAGCATGGGCCTTGACGCGTGCGCTGGGCCCCTCGGCGTGTCCTCCCACATCGACATTACGCCGGAGCTAACAGCGGAACTAATCGGCTGACGGTCCGCGATCGGGCCACTCGTCCCCCAGCCCTTCGCAGTCTTCACGCCAGCCTCCGACACCAACAGGTAGCGCCGGCTGGGGACTCGGGGGGTGGAGGGTGCCGGTCCAGAGATGAGGATATGAGTCATCCAGCCGTTGTTCGACACGCCCCGAAGGTGTCAGCGCGTATTCCACCTGATGGCCACATAGTCGGTCGCATCATCTCGCCGGATGCGCGACCGTAGAGTGAGACCCGTTGGCGGCTCGCCCATCAGGCACAAGGCTCGTGTCTGGTCATGCGTCGGGAAGGAGGAACCCATGACAACCCGCGAACCGCGTACCTAGTGGAGAGAACGTGCAAGCTACACCGCGAGAATTCGAGACCTTCACTGCCTATGTCGAATGGGACCCCGAGCCTCAGCTCTACGTCGGAATCGTGCCCGGTTATTCCGGGGCGCATACCCAGGCGGCCACGCTCGATGAGCTACGCCAAAATCTCAAAGAGGTGCTGGACCTCTGCTTCGAGGAGGAGGTCGTCGAGGTGCCCCGATTCGTGGGCATCCAACAGATCGAGATCGAGGTATGAGCCGACTTCCCGAGGTCACACTCCCTTTCCCGAGGTGGTCGGCAGGGCCTGTACTGTAGATAACTTGCTGTTACGCTTGCACTCTCCACATTAAGACACTGCACGGCGGGCATTTACAATGGCGAGATCTCCGACAGCATCTCGCTGAGCCCGGGATTGAAATCCGCACTGATGCCATGCTTGTCCTATATTCGACGGCGCACTTACGGTACAAGACATGCGGACAGGGATCGGGATGGGTTTGACCGACCTTGAACTCGGCATTTTCGTTCGACGCGGACATCTACGAATTCGGATTACGGTGAATTTCGCTGTCTCGCTGCCTCGTCTGCCTGGGCATGCATGATCGTCGAGAGTTGGGAGGGGAAGTGCGCCACGACCATCGCTCATGACCTGGGCGTTCATCCGAAGAAAGTCCGGAGTAAGTTCTTAGCAACCTTGCAGACTGCGCTGTAGGCCGGGTTGAAGACGTTGGCGATGTCGAATTCGACACACTGACCGAGCAGGATGCAGGATGACCTCTCGTCGAGCCCGTAGTCCTGAACGAGCCAGGAGAGCATTTCAGCGGTGGCGAACTGCAAAGCTTGGTCAAGCGGGCGGCCGTTCCCGATCGTGAAGATGTACTCGCCGTTGTCGCCTCTCGGCCAGCTCTGCTGGCTCCGCTTCGAAAGCTGCACCGTGAACTGGACATCGAACGAAGTTTCGACCCCTGTGCCAAGGAGTTCTCCATCGCCCTGCCGGGCATGTCCGTCACCGAGATGGAACAGCGCGCCCGGGACGAACACGGGTAAATACGCGGTGACGCCCTGCGTGAAGCCCCGGTAATCCATGTTTCCCCCGTGCTGACCCGACGTGGCCGTTGAGATGGCCTGAGCTCGCGAGGGGGCCACGCCGAAGCAACCGAGCATCGGAGCCAGTGGGAGGGTGAGCGCGCGAGTGCTCGCGGTGGGCCCGACAAGCGTTGTTGTGTTCCCGGTCAGATCTATCAACCATTTAGCCATCATGTCCTCTGGTAGCTCTCGCACACCGGCTGGATCGATCACGTTTGGAGCCAGGATTGTACGGCTGTAGCCGGTCGTCCGATTCGGGCACAGCAAGTCGA
>JANWJD010000196.1 GCA_025449555.1 Chloroflexota bacterium
GCGTCGCTCAGCGAGGGCCAGCTCGACGGGCGAAGGTTGGGATCGATGCAGATAAGAGCACCGTGGCGCTGGGCCATCTCCACGGCGGTGTACACCGCTGACCGAGCCGGTTCGACCGTCATGGAGGTCAAACCTGCGCAGAGGAAGCGGGAATGCGCGATTAAGTCTTCCGGCAGATCTTCCGGCCGAAATGCCGCATCGGCACCCCGATAGAAAACGAAATCCGGGATTCCGCCGCTGTTCTTTGCGACCAGGGCAAGAGTGGTCCGAAGGGGCACGGACACGAGAGCGTCGCTGTTCACGCCGTACTGCACCAATGTGTCGCGCAGAAACGCCCCAAAGGCATCGTCGCCGATCGCACCCATAAAGCCGCTGCGCGCGCCCAGGCGAGCAGCCGAGACCGCGACATTGGCGGGAGCACCGCCGGCTGCTCGGTAAAAAATGGTGGCGTATCGCAAGTGACTCGCGTCGGGCGCGACCATGTCCACCAGGAAATCTCCGATGGTGAGAACGTCGAGTTCTGTTGCTTCCGTCATGATTGCCACGGTTCGAACGGTATCATGATTCCGTTGCTCCCACACTCCTGAGATGAAAGGAGCGTCCTGTGCATGACGCTCAAGCCGACGTATGTCTGTGTCCGAACCGCCCCACGCCCGAATTGCGAAAAACTCTCGTCCCCATCGTACAGCCGGTGAAATGCACGTCGACGTCGTTCGTACGCCGCGAACGCCGTGTTGACACGTTGAGGTCCCTGGGACCGATCTTCATGCCGTCACCTGGGCGCGCACGGTAATGCCTGCATGACGGCTGAGTCATCCGAATATGCGGTTGAACTGCAATTCAAGGTGCAGACCTATGACATCGATTTTGCCGGCATCGTGAGCAATCAGGTCTACATTCGCTGGCTCGAAGACCTCCGTCTCGAGCTACTTGATACCTACGCTCCACTCGATCAACAGTTGGCCGACGGTCTGGTTCCGGTACTGCTATCGACTGAGATTTCGTACAAGCGGGCGCTCAGGCTCTTCGACCGGCCGCAGGGGCGTATCTGGATGGTAAATGTAAGCCGGGTACGGTGGACGCTCGAAGCGGCCATCTCCAACGACGGGGTGGTGGCTGCGACGGCGCGGCATGTATGCGCATTTGTAGACACCGCCACGCTGCGGCCCCGAGCGGTGCCACGTGCCTTCCGCGAGCGATTCGAGCGAAGCGGGTAAGCGAGCGCGTCGCCGCTATGGCTTTGAGATGTCCCGCGGTTACGTGGCATCGTTAGCAATAGGCGGTTCGTGGTGCCACGAGCGAGACGGCGCGGGACAGGAAGGCAGGCTCGGGGGTCCGGCTCTACGACGGGTTCAACGCACCGCGACGAAGCGACCACCAGTAACCCCGTCCACATGTATGAGATCCGCAGAAGAGGAGCGATTGCACATATGGTTATGACCACATCCCAGTTCGTACGCGATCGGGTCGGAACGTTGAGTCCGTCGCCGACCCTGGCGGTCGCAAAACAGGCCCAGGCGCTCCGCCGCAGTGGGGTCGATGTCGTCGATTTTGGGCCGGGTGAACCGGACTTCGACACCCCTGCTCATATCCGAGCGGCCGCCGTCAAGGCGCTCAATGATGGCTTCACGCACTACACTCCCAGCCGCGGCATACCCGAATTGCTCGCTGCCATTGCGGTGACCCTGGAACAGTTCAGTGGACTGAAGTACGATCCCGCGACCGAAATCGTCGTGACTCCGGGCGCCAAACAGGCGCTGCTGGAGGCCATATTGACGGCGGTCGAGAGCGGGGACGAAGTCATACTCTTCGATCCGAGTTGGGTTTCGTACGACGCGATGGTGCGACTCGCCGGTGGGACGCCGGTCCATGTCGATCTCAACCGTGATTTCAGTCTCGATCCGGAGCGGCTTGCTGCGGCGTTGACGTCGCGCACGCGTGCCATGGTGATTGGCTCTCCCGGGAACCCAACCGGCTACATGCTCACCAGAGACGAGCTTCGGCATCTCGCCGGCGTCTGCCGCCGACACGACCTGCTTCTGATTTCGGATGAGATTTACGATCGGATCACCTACGGCACTCCGCCGCTGAGTGCCGCCGCCATTCCCGACATGCAGGAACGTACGGTAACGATCAACGGATTCTCGAAGGCCTATGCCATGACCGGATGGCGTCTGGGTTACGCCGCGGCGCCTGCATCGTTCATGAATGACATGCTGAAAGTCCAGGAACACTCGGTCACAACCGCGACCTCGTTCGCGCAGGTGGGCGGGGTCGCTGCCTTGAGCGGGCCGCAGGAACCGATCGCCGAGATGGTGGCCGAGTTCGCGCACCGTCGAGAAATTGTGGTGGATGGACTGAGTGCGCTACCCGGCGTGCAGTGCCTGCCGCCCGACGGTGCCTTTTATGTCTTCCCTGATATATCGGGGACCGGCCTGACGGGCACCGAACTGGCACAGCGGTGCTTGCACCAGGGCGTGGCGATCACACCCGGTATCGGCTTCGGAGATGCCTGGGATACCCATGTCCGGCTCTCGTTCGCTACGTCGGAGGAACGGATCCTCACCGGTCTGGAGCGCATGGCACAGGCCTTGACCACCACCTGATGCAGGCTGGGATGGCGATTAAATCCGAGGGGAGATCGTGATGGCAACGGATCCGGTGCGCTGGGGAATCATGAGCACCGCACATATAGTTCGAACATCGTTCCTGCCGGCTCTGGCAGCTACGGGGGACGGAGAAGCGTACGTGGTGGCCGGGCGGGATGGCGCCCGCGCAGAGGCGTTTGCACGTCAGAACGGGGTGAAGCACAGCGCGGAGGGGTATGAAACCCTGCTCGAGGATGATGCTGTCGAAGCCGTGTATATTCCCCTCCCCAATTCGCTCCATGCTGAATGGACCGTGGCCGCGCTGCGAGCCGGCAAACCGGTGCTCTGTGAGAAGCCGCTGAGTGTGTCAGCGGAGGAGGCTCGCGTCGTACTGAGCGTTGCCACCGAGACCGGCACGCCGTTGTGGGAAGCATTCGTCTTCCCTTTTCACCATCAAATGAACGCGGTACATGGCCTGATCGCACATGGACGGATCGGCGAGATTCGCGAGGTGCAGGCAACGTTTCATTTCGAACTTGCCTCGCGCAATGACATCAGACTCTCGAAGGAACTGGCCGGAGGGGCATTGAACGACGTCGGTTGCTACAACGTTGCAGTTGCCTGTCAGGTGTTCGGCGGCGAACCGGTGGATGGCATGGCGGTGGCCCGCTGGGCGCCGGAGCAGGTCGATGAAGCGGCCGCCGGGGTACTCCGCTTTTCCGACGAGCGCCGTTTGGTTCTGTCGTGTGCCATGGACCTTCCCCAGAACACGTTCGCCCGTATCATCGGGACCGAGGGCGAAATTCGTCTGACAAATCCGTACCATCCGAACGAGACGGATTCGTTCGAGTTGTGGCGCGGCGACTGGTCCGAACGATTCGGTTCGGAGCAAGCGGAACCATCGTTTGCGCCCGCACTTCGACACATCCATCAAGTGCTCCGAAATCGAGAGCAACCGCGCCACCTGGCAATCGACGATGCCATGCCATTTGTCTGCGGCCTCGAGCTGCTGCATCGAAGCGTGAGATCCAGCCGCCTGGAAACGGCGTAGTGGCAACGCATGTCAGGTGGTTTGGGGAAGCGTGGTGAATGTGACCGACCGGTTCTGGATAGCTGGAACCATCTGCCTGGCAAGACTTTTCGACCCAACCCTGTAACTGGCGGGCGTATGTGGGAGTGAATCTGCGTAGTATTCGTCTAGTGAATGGGAACGTGCGTGCTCGAGGTCGTCTCGCTGAACGATTCCGCCCGGAGGTCAACCCTGCGCGAACCGCCTGATCTTGAGCAGGTATTCGCTCGTTACATGGACTCCGTGTACCACTTCTTGTACAGCCGCCTCGGCAACCGCGAGGATGCCGAAGACTTGACGTCCGAGGTGTTTCTGAAGGCGACGAAGCAACTGGACAGTGCGCGCGCGGAAGCAAGCGTGGCGCAGTGGCTTTTCACCGTGGCCCGGACGGTCCTGGCAGACCACTGGAGGCGGTATTATCGAACCGGGATCATCGTCGAGCTCGACGAATCGCGCATCAACGAGATCCAGGGAGCTTCGCAAGCACTGGAGCCATCCTCCGAAAGCGCCAGGCTGGTGACCGAAGTGCTGGACGCGCTCCCTCCCAGGTACCGCATGGTGCTCGAGTTTCGCTTTCTCAGGAGCTATACCATCGAGGAAACAGCCCAGGCAATGAGTTTATCTGCGGGTAATGTCAAAGTCATACAGCATCGAGCACTGACCAAAGCAGTCGAGCTGGCGGGGACCCGCATATGAGCGATTTGGAACGATTCGACCGGGCCATCGACAAGATCGTCGAGGACCGCTCGCCGCGAGAGGACGTGAAGCGCCTCTCGGCGGAGGAGCAGCGCATGATACGGATGGCGCAGCTTCTGCACGGTACGCAGACGCGTACCGTTGACCCCGTCTTCAGAGAGAATCTGCACAGTCGCTTATTTGGTGGCGGACGGAAATACTCCCGTCGTACCGCCTTCTTGTCGAGTCTCGGCACGCTGGCGGCGGGTCTCGTGGCAGGATTGGGGATCGACCGCGCCATCACCGGAAAGGCGGAATCCCCGCACGCGAGCGAGCCTCTCGTCGGCAAGAACGGTCGGTGGGTCCCGGTTGCTCAGGTGGTCGATCTTCCTCACGGTGCTGTGCATACGTTCACGGCCGGACCGGTCCAGGGGTACCTCATCAATCACCACGGTCAGATCCGAGCCGTCTCTCGGATCTGCACGCACATGGGATGCGCGGTGAATTTTGAACGAAGCGAGCAGCACTTTGTCTGCCCGTGCCACGGGGCCGAGTTCGATATGCATGGGCGCTTCGTCTCCACATACCGTGGAGAAAAGTACTCTCCTGCCCTGGCGCCGCTCCCGCCGATTAACGTCCGGGTTAACGCCGGCGCCGTTGAGGTCTGGACGGTTTAGGCCCCTCTCGTCACGCGAGGCGTAACCACCACTGTGTATGCGCAGGACGCTGGAACTACCTCAAGCCGAAATGCGTAATGCCACTCCGGTGATGTGGCCGCCGGCGTCGAACGCGAGCACCGACCACGTGTAGCCGGCAGACGGCACGGGCACGGGCCACGTCTCGCTCTCAGAACCGGCCAGTCCCGAGAGAGACGTATCACCGTACTGCACGGACGTGGTAGTTCCGGACCACGACCATGGAAGCTGCGTCCCCGACCCAGCGGACAGGAACACGACATACCTCGCAGCACCGGGCACAGCTTGCCACGTGAAGCTCGGAGTTGCGCCGCCGCTCGATTGCGCGCTCATGTGGATCGCGCCCGCTGCAAGCGTGGTAGCCAGGCTAGCCGGCTTCGGAGTGGCCGTCGCGGTGGGCGTGCTCGTGGGTTTCGGCGTGGGCTTTGGAGTTGGGATACGGGTCGGGATGCGCTTGGAAGCATGCTTACGCTTCTTGTGCCTCTTCGCGACTCTTACCGAAGACATCGAGCGGAAGGACACCGCATGAAGTCCAGATGAGGCAGTCGAGCGCGCGTCGGCATCATCTCCCAGCGCGTACGCGATCCGCGTCGCATCGAGTTTATCGGAAGGCGCAAGCGATGCCTTCAATAGATCGTGCAGGTCGCTGGTAAATCGATGGGCCGGCCCTGTCGAGTCAGCAGTCGCCAGAATCATCTCACGTGTGGCGAGTGCGGCAGTCGACCAGTCTCGGGTCTGAACGGCGCGGTCCAGCAGGCTGGTCTCTGCCACGGAGATCCCGTTGAGGGTGCCATCACTCGGTACCAGGCAGTCCGACTGCATGAGTTGTGAGAACCGGTACAGGTCAGTTGCCTGTCGCAGCGCCCTCAGATCGACTGACGCTCCCAGCCTTTGCGCCCGTAACCGAAGTGAGGGTACGGTTGTTGCCACCCAGGCGTCGATGCGCTCTAGCAAACACCGTGACACGTCTGGATTCTGATTAATGGCCGCGATCAGGTTCTTTAGAGGCTGCAACACGGAGGAGTGAAAGGTCGCGGTCGAGAGGGGACCGCTCGAAGGCATAAGTGCGGCATTTGCGCCCGCGATAAATGCGTCGACCTGTTGCGACAGTTGCGTAAAGGTAGCCGACTCGACGTGGGAAACGCTCCAGGTACCGGTTGCGCCACCGATACCAGCGGCCTGAGTCAAGCCGCTGGCTCCATCCGCCACCACGAACTGTGTGGGAAAGTTCTGCTCGGCAATCGTACCGTGAAGCGAAACGCAGTCGGTGCCGGCCAGCGGAAACTGATAGTTGGGCATAGTTATCGATCGCGGCACGGTATATCCGTCGGGGATGAACGTTCCCCATTGCATAGCAATCACCGGCTGGCTGAGGATGACGGTCGAGCTTCCCGGCGCCAGCACTCCCTGGACAATGCCGCTGATCGTGCCGGTTCCACTGGAGACATCGTGGATACCGTCATGGTGAATTGGCGCATCGACCGTTCCTCGCGCAACGCCGGAGACCCGTCCGTCAGGCGAAACGGTGACATCAAGCGTCCCGTCAATAGTGATGGTCAGATCGAGATCTGTGTTGAAGACCGCGAAGTGATAGTCGCCGTCGGAGTGCCACGGGCCGGTGTATCGGCCCGGCATGGGAGCGCTGGAAAGTGTGCCGCTGCAGGTCGGCAAAGGAGCCGTCTGCGCACCGACCGTTGTGCCGCTCGCCGGTGCCAGGAAGAGACCGGCGCACAGTGCGAGGCACCACAGGATGGTTGGCCCTTTCCCCATTTCACCTCCGCCGCGAACGTCAGAACACAACATCTAGTGTTGCCCTGGCGCTTCTCAACTATACCCACGGCTTTCCGCACATGCAACTCAGACCAGGATAGAGCAGCACCTCAGGGCAAACGGCGCAAACATCGGAACGCGCAGCGGAGGCGGCTCACTGGCCGCCTCCTCCACGTGGATCGGGTCGAGCTACTACGCGCCCAGATGTTGATCGGGCTGAGGAGTCTTGTACGCCTGCCCGGTCACTTCCGCCAGTACTTGCTTGATCTGGGTGTAATCTTCGAGGGCGTAGATCGACATGTCCTTGCCGAAGCCGCTTTGCTTGAAACCGCCGTGCGGCATCTCCGAGGTCAATGGCATGTGGTCGTTGATCCAGACTGTGCCGAATTTCAAATCTCTGGCCCAGCGCAGAGAACGAGTGACATTCGCCGTCCACACGGAGCTTGCCAGCCCATAAATGACCCCATTTGCTTTCTGCAAGGCTTCCTCCTCCGAGTCGAACGGCAACACGACCATCACCGGCCCGAATACCTCCCGCTGGACGATTTCCGCATCCTGCGGCACGTCCACGTAAAGGGTCGGATCGAAGTAGTATCCGCGCGACTGATTCTCACTTCGTTTGCCACCGATGACCGGGGTCAGTCCGCTCTCCGCCGCACGGTGCACAAACCCCTCGACGCGTTCCAGTTGTTCGCGAGAAATCAGCGGACCCATGGCGGTATCTTCACTGAACGGCTCCCCAACCTGCACCTCTTTCATAGCCGTGGTGAGGCGAGAGACGAATTCGTCGAAGACGGGACGCTCCACGTAGAGGCGCGTGGCGGCAGTGCAATCCTGGCCGGTGTTGGTAGTCCCTGCCATGGCGGCGCAATTGGCGGCCGATTCGAGATCAGCATCCGCGAACACCACGAACGGCGCCTTTCCTCCCAGTTCAAGATGGACCCGTTTGAGAGACGGCGCCGCCTGCTGCATGATCTTCTTGCCGGTCTCGCTGTCGCCGGTTAACGACACCATGTCTACGTCCGGGTGGCTGGTGAGCGCAATGCCCGCGTTTTCATCACCGGTGATGACATTCAACACGCCGGCGGGGAATCCCGCCTCCTTCACCGCGTTCGCACTTTCAAGCGCCGTGGCCGGTGTGTTCTCAGCCGGTTTCAGGATCACCGTGTTCCCCGCGGCCAGAGCCGGGCCGATCTTCCAGATGGCCATCATAAACGGGTAATTCCAGGGGGCTACCTGAGCCACCACACCAATGGGCTCACGCCGCAACATGCTGGTGTGGGTGGGAATGTACTCCCCGCTAGCCTGTCCGTCCAGCACACGCGCTACGCCGGCGAAGTAACGCAGGTTGTCGATGCCGAAGGGGAGATCGCCGTCTCGGCTGAGCGTGATCGGCTTGCCCGTGGCCTCCGTCTCGATGCGTGCGATCTCTTCGGTTCGTGCTTCAAGCAAGTCGGCCAGCTTGAACAGGTAGGCGGAGCGCTCGCCACAGCCGAGCCGCGACCAGCGACCGTCATCAAATGCTTCACGTGCCGCTCGTACCGCGGCATCCACGTCCGCGCGGGTGGCCAGCGGAACGCGATGCACCACCTCCTCGGTTGCGGGATTAACGACCTCCATCATCTCTCCGCTGCCGGCAACCCACTCGCCGTTGATGAACATCGTGTACTCACGCGTTGAAACCGCGACCATGGTTCTCTCCTTCTGTACCTGTTGCCAACACCGCGGATCTACTTGTCTGGTAACACAATAGCGCCTCGATACCGCGGAGGCACACCGCGGCATCCGCGCAGGAAGATTCCAGCTACGGATCGCATGCGGCGCGTGTAGCAATCAGCTCGGGAGGTTGAGCCGGCGGGCGAAAGTCGTACTATGAACCGTGCAGCCCACGGCACGTGGTCTGAGCTCGTGTGATGCACTGGCGCCGGTGCCAGAAGCGTTCAGACTACTTCGCCCAGAGGTGGAGGATGTATGACCGTTACCGA
>JANWJD010000197.1 GCA_025449555.1 Chloroflexota bacterium
GCGTACTACCAGATAGGGGACAAGTCGGCACTCGTTGACTTCGCGCATTCCTCCCTCAACCAAGCAGGAGGTCCGATGTTCGAGGGCTTCCACCGGAGTGGACGACTCGACAACCCTGCATAGTCGCCCGGCGCTGAACCGGTCGATGGGGCTGCATCTGCGCCGTACCATAGACATCAACTTGGGGCCGGAGAGGTTCGTAGGGCGTGGCAGAACGAGAGCTTTCGTGGCTTTGCCGATTACATGCCCACGCCCGACTTTGCCGTGGCCATCCAGGATTTGATACGCCGCAGTGACCGTCCTACAGCGATTCTGTGCTCGGAGGCTGTGCCGTGGCGCTGCCATCGATCCCTCATCGCCGACGCATTGACCGTACGCGGCGTTCCGGTCGAGCATATTATGTCGATGACACAGAGCAAGCCGCACACGCTCACACCTTTTGCCCGGGTGGAAGGAGATCACCTCACATACCCGCCGCCGTCGATTCCAGCTCCGCCCGGGTAGGGAAGACACCGCACTACTTCGCCGGAAGTCACCAGGTACGCGAAGATAAGAGAAACGGAGAGAAGGAAGGTACCGTGGAATATCGTCGATTGGGCCGAGCGGGCGTGCAGGTCAGCTCCATCAGTCTCGGCAGCTGGCTTACGTACGGCAGTGGCAATGTGGAGACCGGCATCCAATGCATCAAGACCGCCTACGATCTCGGGATCAACCTCTTCGACACCGCCAACGTGTACCGGCGCGGTGAGGCCGAGGAGGTCGTCGGGCGAGCCCTGGCCGACATCCCGCGGGACACCTTCGTGCTCGCTACCAAGGTCTTCTTCCCCATGCGCGACGGTCCCAACGGGAGCGGCCTCTCCCGCAAGCACATCATGGAACAGTGCGAGGCGAGTCTCCGGCGGCTCAACGTAGAGTATCTGGACCTGTATCAGTGCCACCGGTACGACGAAAATACACCGCTCGAGGAGACCCTGCGCGCGCTCGATGATCTGGTGACACAGGGAAAAGTGCTGTACGTCGGAGTGTCAGAATGGTCCGCTGCCCAGATTGATGATGCGATCTCCATCGCCCGCGAACTCAATCTGGACCAAATTATGTCAAATCAGCCGATTTACAACCTGCTGGAGCGCTACATCGAGCGCGACATCATTCCTCTCTGTGAAAGGGAAGGAATCGGTCAGATCGTTTTCTCGCCACTCGCCCAAGGGGTGCTCACCGGCAAATACAAGCCGGGACAGCAGCCACCATCCGACTCTCGTGCCTCCAACTCCGAGGTGAATGCGTTCATGGGCGGTGACCTGATGTCGGACCGAACCCTCGAAGCCGTGCAACGTCTCCAGAGTGTGGCGCAGCAGGCCGGTTTCTCGCTTCCCGAACTGGCGCTCGCCTGGATCCTGCGTCAGCCGGACGTGAGCTCGGCGATCGTCGGCGCGTCACGACCCGAGCAAGTGATACAAAACGCCAGGGCAGCCGATATCACGTTGTCCGACGACATACTCGCCCGCGTCGACGAAGCACTGGGTGATGTCGTGCAGAGGGAGGCGTAGTCACCGGCTGGACCGGGCAACCGAATTGCGCAGCGCTATGGCGGTAATCCGCAGCAGATTCAGACCTGTGGCGGCCATGCTGCTGTTTGGCTCTCCCGCGCTCGCCGGCTGCGCGATACCCCTGGCCGGCGCGCCGGTGCAGGCAGCAGCACACCATGCGGCTGCTCGCACCTCACTGCTCGATTATGTACATCCGCTGATCGGCACTTCGGGCGACGGTAACGTCTTTCCAGGAGCCTCCGCGCCGTTTGGGATGGTGCAATGGAGCCCCGACACGAGCGCGGGCGGCCTGAGCCGTCCGGGCGGGTACGCCTACGGGGATCGCATCATTACCGGTTTCAGCGTGACTCACCTGAGCGGCGCGGGTTGTGTCGCGTTCGGCAATCTCCCCATCATGCCGACAACTCGCCCATTTCGCGCCGCGCCGCAGAACAACGGCTCGCCGTACTCCGATCGCTTTCTCCATACCGACGAACACATGGCGCCGGGCTCCTACAATGTTCGCCTGGCATCGGGGATCGGGGTTCGCCTCAGCGCCACGTCCCGCACTGGATATGGAGTCTTTTCCTTCCCGCGTGGCTCGAGCGCCACGGTCATCGTCAACGCCGGGGGAGCCGCGGGCGGCCGGCTGAACACGGACGGAGCCCTCGACTCACGGGTCAACGTGGTGGGCCGGGAGGAAATATCGGGATGGACGACATCGGGTCACTTTTGCCATCTGGGCAACCGATACCGACTGTACTTCGACCTACGCTTCGACCGTCCGTTCTCCCGGATCGTTACCTGGCAGGGCACCACATTGAAATCGGTGGCGCGTCGAGTGGGCGGACCGCGGGCAGGAGTCGCGGTGACCTTCGGCCACAGGCAGACCGTGCGGGTCAAATTCGGCCTGTCCTACGTGAGCGTTCGCAACGCGCAGCTCAATCTGAGGACCGAAATTGCGAATTGGAACGATGCCGCCGTCCGAGCCCGGACGCAAGTTGGCTGGCTGAATGTCCTCGGCAGAATCCGGGTTTCGGGCGGGTCAGTTGCAAATCAGCTCACTTTCTATACGGCGCTGTATCACGCTCTGTTGCATCCAAACATCTTCAGCGATGTAAATGGCCAGTACCTGGGATTTGACCATCGCATACACCCGGCAGGAAATCGGGTGCAGTATGCAAACTATTCAGGGTGGGACATCTACCGGTCGGAGGTGCAGTTACTCGCCTGGCTCCTGCCGCATGAGACCTCCGACATGATGCAGTCGCTGCTCAACGACGCGCAACAGCAAGGGTGGTTGCCAAAGTGGCCGGTGGCGAATGCGGAAACCGGCGAGATGAATGGGGACTCCATCGATGCCGTGATCGCCAATGCGTACGCCTTCGGCGCTCGATCTTTCGACGCACCCGCAGCCTTGCGATTCATGTTGAAAGGCGCCACCCACGCAGGAGTGCGCCCAGCGGGTTACGTGGAACGACCTGGGCTCCTCGACTACCTGCGACTGGGATACATTCCCGGCTACAATCCGCCCGCCCTGCATCCCTACGGCGCCGCTGCTACGACTCTGGAATACAACATCGACGACTACGCCATCGCCCAAATGGCGAAGTCGCTGGGAAATGCCGTCGCATACCGGACCTTCCTCACTCGCTCCCACAGTTGGCGCAACCTGTTCAACCCCGTCACGAAGCTCGTCGAACCCCGGATGGACAGCGGGGCCTTCCCACTCTCCTTCAGCACTACCTCGATGGATGGTTATGTCGAGGGAAACGCACTGCAATACACCTGGATGGTCCCGCACGATCTGGCGGCTTTGGTCCAGCGTGTCGGTGGACCCGGCCAGGCGGTTCGCCGCCTCGATCCGCTGTTTCGGCGTCTCGATGGGGGGCCAACCGATCCGTACGATTGGGCGGGTAACGAGCCGGGATTTACCATGCCCTGGATTTACGACTTTGTGGGCGCTCCCTGGCGCACCCAGGCGGTGGTGCGTCAGATCGAGGGCAATCGCTATACCACCACCGTGGGCGGGCTCCCCGGCAACGACGACCTGGGGGCAATTTCATCGTGGTACGTCTGGGCCGCTCTCGGGCTCTATCCCGAAATCCCCGGAGTTGCCGGATGGGCTGTGACAAGTCCGCTGTTCTCTCGGATCTCCATGCAAGCTGAGAGTGGGAACCGGCTTGAACTCGACACACGGTCAACTGCTCCTCCTGCTACCTACATCCAATCCCTAAGAGTTCACGGGAAGCCGTACAATCGCGCCTGGTTGCCGATGTCCGCACTCGCGAAGTCGAGCACTCTCACCTTTGACCTCGGAGTCCGCCCTAACCCACATTGGGGAACATAAGCCTGGAGTTGTTTTGGCGAAACATAGAGGTGGTCCTGGGACGGTCGCTCTCTCTCGCAACATTTCGCCCGCCAGAGCCGCTCTATGGGTAGGGCCAGGCCGGGGTGCCTGGCCGCCCTGTGGCGCATGGAGAGGCGCACGAAGCTCGCCATTTTTCCAGGACCGTTCCTCATCGAATCCCCGATGTGCCGGTCGTCGCGGTGCGCTACCGTTGAATCAGCGCCTGTCGTATCGCCAGTGCGCCGGGAGGAACCTGCAGCATGCCATCAAGCCGAACCGAAGCGTTTAGCGACGGGGTGTTCGCAGTCGCAATTACTCTGTTGGTTCTGAATGTGGATGTGCCGCGTTCCGGCGGCGGACCGCTCCAGCATGCGTTGACTACGCTCTGGCCGTCATACGCGACCTATGCTGTGAGCTTCATTACCATTGGCATCATGTGGGTGAATCATCACGCCATTTTCAAGTGCATTCGAGTGGTCGATCGTCCCCTTCAGTTCATCAATCTCTTCCTATTGATGGTCATTACGTTCAGTCCATTTCCCACTTCTTTGCTCGGTCGGTACATTTTGGCCAGCCGGGATAGCGGCCTGGCGGCGGGAGTGTATGGATTCGTCATGTTGCTGATGTCGATCGGTTTCGGCTCCTTGTGGGCATACACCGTCTACCACCCGCAGCTTTTGGCGGAAGGCATCGACCCGGTGGCCGCCCGCGCCACCCTCCCGCGCTTTACCACGGGCATGATCGTGTACCTGGCGTGCATCGGCATCGCCTTCATCAGCGCCAAGCTCAGTCTGGCTGCGTTCGCGCTGATTGACGGCTACTACATCTTCAATCAGATCGACGTGTCGGGTTCCACCGACGGGCTCAGTCTGGAAACACCCTGAATGACGATTTACCGCATTCTCCCTTCCTGCGACCTCGGGCCAAGCCATGGCGTTTGACTCCCATGGGCACAACCCGAACCCTCGCCCCCGCCGGAAACCGTTGAAGCGGCCCGAGGGGGACGATACGTTATCTGGGGGCCTCTTCAGTCGCCTGCGCGGCACCGTTCGCCCCGCGCGCGACACTCTGGGTGGCGTGGCCCGCGTGTTTTCTCTGGTGTGGGGAGCCAGCCGGCCACTCACCGCCATGCTGGCCACGGTCACGATCCTGGCGGGACTCATCCCGGCCGCGCAGGCCTACACGGCCAAACTATTGATCAATGCAGTGGTCCGCGCCATCATGATCCACTCGACGCATGCAGTCGATCAGACGGCACTCAATGTACCGTTGCTCTTCCTCTCGGTCCGATTGCCCCTCTTGCCGATTCTCACCGTAGTCGTCATCCTGGCCATCGTGCAGTTTGCAATCACCGCCGTCAATGCACTGCTCAGCACGCTTACCAACATCAGTCAGCAACTGCTGCAGGAACGAGTTGCGATCCAGGTGCAAACGCTCATCATGGAGCACGCTGCCGGTCTCGACCTGTCGTACTTCGAGGACGCGCATTCCTACGATGTACTGCAGCAGGCACAACGGGAAGCCACCACTCGCCCGGTGCAAATGGTATCCGGGACTTTTGGGTTGCTCCGCACGCTGCTCACCTTTTTGACGATGATTGCATTGCTGCTCGGTCTCAGTCCCTGGCTGGCTCTGGTCGCACTGATTTCACCGATACCTCTCTTCATCTCGGACGCGCGCTACGGGTGGTGGGGATACGCCATCGCCCGGCGGAACTCGCCGATCCGACGGCGCATGTTGTACCTTTTGACCCTCCTCACCACCGACACGTATGCCAAAGAAGTGAAGCTCTTTACGCTGGGTAATCACTTTTTGAGCCAGTTTCGGCGGATCGCACGGGGCTACTATGAAGATCAGCGCTCCCTCGTCACCCGGCGGTATCTGGCGGGATATGCCTGGGGAGCATTGAGTCTGCTTGCCGGCTCAGGCACCTACCTCTACGTGGCCGTGCAAGCCGTCAATGGCCGCCTCTCTCTCGGCGACCTCACCCTCTTCACCCAGGCTGCGAGCTCTGTTCAGACTTCCTTGCAAAGCATTTTGAGCGGGCTTAGCAGCACCTACGAACACAATCTCTATCTCACCTCGCTCTTCGAGTTGCTCGACGAGAAGCCACACATTGTCGTATCCGATCATCCGACACCGGTGCCCACGCCACTGGCCGGCCGCATCCAGTTCGATCACGTCTCATTCAGTTACGAAGGATCGGATCGCAACGCCGTGCAGGATGTCAGTTTCACCATCGAGCCGGGCGAAACCGTCGCAATTGTCGGGCGGAACGGCGCCGGCAAGACCACCCTCATCAAGCTGCTCAGTCGACTGTACGATCCCGTGACGGGGCAAGTGCTCATCGACGGACACGACATCCGCGACTACGATCCCGATGACTTGCGACGACAGATGGGCGTCCTCTATCAGGACTATGCCACGTACCAGACCACGGCTCGAGAAAATATCGGCTTCGGCCGGGTCGAGCAACTAGAAAACGAGCCCGCGGTGGAACGAGCCGCGCAGGAGGGTGGAGCAACGGACCTGATCGAACGCCTGCCATCCGGCTACGACACCATGCTGGGAAAGTGGTTCGACGAGGGCTACAACCTATCGGGCGGTGAATGGCAAAAGGTGGCGCTTTCCCGTGCTTTCATGCGGGAGGCACGTGTGTTGATCCTCGACGAGCCCACCGCTGCGCTGGACGCCCAGGCCGAATTCGAACTCTTTCAGCGTTTGCGCGCGCTCACCGAAGGACGCACCGCTATCTTCATTTCACACCGCTTTTCGAGCGTGCGACTGGCGGACCGAATACTCGTGCTCGACAAGGGCAGGTTGGTCGAAGCAGGCTCGCACGACGAACTCATGGCGCTGGGCGGACGGTATGCCAAGCTGTTCACGCTGCAGGCGGCGGCCTACCTGGGCGACGGGACGGGAGAAGATGTGCTCCGCCGCCTGGAAGAGTTGGTGGCCGACACGGCGTGAGCCACTGCGTTCAATGCTCCAGCGTCAGATCCTGCACGAAGTCGAGCAGCCGGCTGGTGGGCCTGCGACCGACATCGTAGCGGTGGATGTGTCCAATCGGCGGTTTACCGCTGGAGCGCACCGCCTGACCCACGCGCCAGGCCACGTCTTTCCATTGGTGATCGATGAGGTCGATGGGGTCCGCGGCTTCCACGTCCTCGCGCTTCATCCCGAGATGTTCCGCCCACAATCTGACGCGCAGCTCGCGGGCCACGGTGTGGTCGACCGCCTGGACATTCATCTCGGTATCAGTGGCAAGGCCGCGCTGATTGAGGTTGGCCGAGCCCACCGAAACCCACTCATCGTCCACGATCCCTACTTTCGCGTGCACGTAGACCGGCAGATAGGAGTAACCGGTGCGGCCGAGAGCCGGCCCGTACGCGTACGACGTGTACGCCTCAAACATGCCACGACCCGCATCGGACGAGCGCAGCTCTCTGACGTGCTGGTCGTTGTCATAGCGCCCGGTATACGCCCTGGCGGGCAAGAGCAGCACGATTCGGAACGGCTGAGATCGAGTACGGTTCATGGCATCGCAGAGGGCTTCGACCACTTCCGGCGCCCAGATGTATTGATTTTCGAGGTAGATGAATCGCTCGGCGGTGCAAATCGCGGCCAGAATGGAGTGACGAATGCCGTACTCACCGTGCTCCGCGAAACGGTAGAAGCCCCGCGGAACGGTGCGCACGATTTGAGCCGGGGTCTGCCACGCTGGATCGAGCGGCGCCGATGGCAAGGTTTGTAGCTCCTCACCCGTCACATCATTCCAGCGCTGACAGAAGTTTTCCTCCACGTCCCGTACGACCTCGCCTTGCAATCGCATCTGGACGTCGTGCCAGTTGGGGCCGAAGCGCAAGTGGTGTTCGTCGGTATCCCAGCGATCGCCCTGGAAGGTGCTGAGGTCCATGCCCCCCACGAATGCAATTTGTCCATCCACCGTCACGGCCTTTTGATGATGATCGTGGCTGAACTGTGCTCGATGGTCGAGTTCGCAGCGTACGCGCGGCGCGTCCTCGCGCAGCGTCTCACGTACCTGCTTGGTGTAATGCAGGTTAGGCTCGAACAGCGCCGGCGCACCCGCCCAAAGCAGCACAAAGACGTCGGCATGAGAGGACAGTTCTCGGAGTACGTCGACCAGAACGGAGGGTGATCTGGGACCATCGTGCTGCAATGACATGAGCGGCGTCAGACACCAACCCGCGATTGTTACCCGCTGGCGGGCCGAGGCCAGCACATCCAGCAAGTCGGCAAAGTACTCGTCGCCGTGCGGCAAAGCGTGTAGAGAATTGTGTTGCCGCGGCGGATAATCACTTCCATACCAACGGGTATCATTCCCCCACGGCCCGCCCAACGGCTTCAAGTTCTGCTGACGATCAAATTCGGGTCCCGTCAAGCTGGAGCGTCGTCGGTGCATGGGTCCGGCAAACTTGCGAACCGGCATGAAGAGCGCCGCGCTGGCACGCCGGGCGATCGACATGAACGAGTTAATAGCCACTGCGAAATTCCACGTGTTCCTTCAACCTACTCCCGCCTTTGAGGTACCGTGCCTCGTCCTCGTGACTCTCAAGTGCTAATCCGCGAAGGGCACCTGGGAGAAGAGCCCCCAGGACGACAACAAGCACGGCCCACCCGAGCCGCAGACCGAAAACGGGCCACAGACCAATCCAGGGGGAAAAGACCATAACGTACATCACGAGTGCGGGAAGCGGTCGCGCCACTGATGTGCCGTCTCTTCCTACCAAAACCGCAATCGGAATGGCGAGCAGCATTTCGTCCGGGAAATGCAGGTACGGGACCAAAAGCAGCCAGCAGGGCCACAGCCAGGCGACCATGACAGGGGTCGGGGTGGGACCGGTGCGATGCCTCCAGAGCACTGTGAGCGCTAAAGCCAATCCGACGGATAGAACCTCGATCGCGGAACGAAGGGCCACGGGGGAGAGGGCTACGTATACACCGGAGAGGGACACGAGCGTGGGCTGTTGTGCCATATCGTTGGAGAACGACGCCAGGCCCCGCATCCACTGTTCCAGGCTGGATGGCCCCGTTGTCACAAGCGTCAACGCGAGTTCCGCGATGGTGGCAACCGTGAAGCCCACGAAGAGCTTCCTGGTGTTCGATCCATAGAAGAGCAAGACCAGGAGTGCAACCGGCAATGCCACAGGTGGTTTCAGCCAGGCCATCGTGAGAACAGCTCCGGCGAGAGCAGGATAGGACTCGGCCAGGGCCAGCGCGATACCCGTTGAGAACAGATATAACGCCGTGACCTCGCCATAGAGAATGCCCTCGAGGGTCGCCGGCATCGCCAGGAAGATAAGGACCGCCAGCCCGACCCGTTGCCACCCGAGAGAGCGCAGCGCGGCCAGGAAACCGATCGCTGCGAGGGCCAGTGTGAAGAGTTCCCAGCAGAGGACCGCGGCGCGCAATGGCAGGGCAGTTAGCGGCTGGAGCAGCCAGAAGAAAAGCGGCGGACTAGCGACTCGAACCAGAGCACGTGGCTCATATACCTGGAGCCCGGCTTGATGGAGAAGCGTCTGCTCGGTGACAAAGACTCGAGACGCATCGTAGATGTTACCGCCGGATTTGAGTACATGAGCGGCACTGAGATAGACGTTGAAATCCTCGCCGAAGTCTCGACTCCCCGGTCCGCCGGAGATAGCACCGACCAGGACCAGACCACCCACCCAGATCGCCAAAAGGGTAAGCAGTGGCGCGACCACGAATAGCTTGCGGCGATCAATCACGTCGGCGAAGCAGACCCAGCACTCCTCTATTGCGCCGCCGGCGCCGAAAACGTCGCCGAGAGGCCACTCAGAGTTTGCATGGATTTCCGACCGCGTTTGAGCTCGAAGAGGTACGGTCGGGACCCCATGAACCGGAAATGGTCCCAGAGGGCCACGGCTTCCTCACCCTGTAGAGCCTCGTTGATCACCGGCCCAAAGAAACCAAACTCCTCGTCTTCAAGCACCAACCACGGAACGCCGAACGCTCCCAGGCGATCGATCGCGTCCTTCTGTTCGTTCACCACATCGTCCACCGTCGATCGGTCGGACAATGCACGCTCGGCCAGACCAGTGTCGAAACCAACTTCCTCCAGATATGGCCCGGAAACCGTAGCAAGATCGTCAATGACTTCGAAGGAATCGGTCCGTTCATGAAAGAGCCGGCCAAGCGCCAGGTACGCGCGGTCAACTGCTTCATTCCCGCCTTCGCGCCGTGCTTGAGCCGCAAGGCGGAGCGGACCGTGCCACTTATCTTCTTTCTCGTTCACTCCGGCCAGGCTGAGAAATTTCCATTCCACCTCGATGGGTCGGTGGCGACGCACCTCTCGAATCCAGAGCGACGTCAGCCATGCCCATGGGCACAGCGGATCAAAATAAAAGGTGAGCCGCACGGTTGGATCGTTGCTGGTCACGAATATCTCCTCCAAACACGCATTGAGGGCACCTGAGAGAACTCAATAGATCGCTCTGTGGTCGCCCTATCTCAGTCTAGGGCGAACGGCACAGAAACCAGGACTTCGACTCCAATTCACGGCCGACCGCGGCGCCACTAATGCCGTCGCCGCTTGCCTCATGCCCTGCTGGCACGCGCCTTGCTCGTCTTCTATACGGCACAGATTGGAACAACCGGCGAAAGGAGCAATCGATGGCCGAATTATCCGAAAAGCAGCGTGACAAACTTTCGGACGACGACTTCGCCTTTCCAAAAGAGCACAAGGAACCGATTCACGACGCGAGGCATGTGCGCAACGCGATCGCCCGCTTCGACCAGGTGGAAGGAGTGTCGAACGAGGAACGCGATGAAGCCTGGAGGCGTATTCGGCGCGCCGCGCAACGATTCGACGTGGAACTCGACGACAAGGATTGGCGCGAGCTATTCAGGAGGAACCATCAACCCGTTCCCAAAAAGTAGCCGAGCGCCAGGATTCGGTTGAATGACGAAGAGTCGAAAGCTGCGGGTATGGTACCGAGCTTTCGACTCCGTCGCATTGGGGGGGCGGCAACAGGGAGCGACCACGCGGCAGGTTAGTGGGAAACGATCACCGTTCCAACCATGCCGGCATGGTATGAGCACTTGTAATGGAAGGTTCCCGCCTTCTTGAAGGTCAACTGCAGCGATTTTTTGAGATTCAGCTTTTTGTCATACGTCCAACCAGCGGTCGTGCTGGTCACGGTATGTGCGGCATCAGTCGTGTTTTTCCATATGACCGTCTGTCCCACTTTGATTTTGACCTTGGTCGGGCCAAATACGTACTTGCTGTTTACTTCCTTCGCCAGCACTTTCACCGGTGAGGTGGATGCAGCATGGGCTGTGGGGCTCGGCGATGAGGCTAATATACTGGCTGAAGCAGCGACGCCGACGACCATGAGTACGATCGGACGCCGCAAAAAACCACGGATCATTCTGTCCTCCTGATATTGGTTTGGCTCTCAAGGAGTCTATACGGATCGCGGTTACATCAGCCGCCCACGCGTGAGCGGTTATCATACGCTCATGCCAGCCCACCTCATGGATCACACCGGCGGCCGGCTCATGGTCGTGTACGCTCATCCCGACGACGAGGTCTTTACCGCGGGAGGCACCATTGCCCTCGCCTCCCGGCAGGGAGTGGAGGTCACTCTGGCACTGGCAACCGGTGGCGAGGAGGGGGAAGTCGTCAACCCGGAATTGCGGGGGGTTGTTTCGCTGACCGACCTCCCGGCGGTGCGCCAGGAAGAATTGGCCTGCTCCCAGCGCACGCTTGGCATCAAGCACCTCGTTAAATTGGGATTTCGGGATTCCGGCATGGCCGGGACTATCAGCAGCCGCCAACCGGCCGCATTTTCAAACCAGGATCGGGACGAGGTGACTCGCCGGCTCGTGCAAGTCATACGAGAACTGAGACCCCACGTTATCTGTAC
>JANWJD010000198.1 GCA_025449555.1 Chloroflexota bacterium
CGTGTTGATTGGCGAGCAGGCGCTAACGATGTCATCGAACTTCTCCAGGACCACCGAAAGCGTGACAAGCTATCTATACGCGCCGCATCCTGGGCCTACGAGGAATTCACGATCCCTTCAATTACCGAGCATCTTCGCCAGGTGGTAGCAAATGCCTGGCAGTCGGACCGAGGGCTCTCGCATCACCCGTCGAGGGCTGTGTACGAACCAAGCGACTTTGCGCGCCGTTATGAGGCACACAAGCGGGGCTGCGGTTGGTATGCAGACAAAGCTATTGAGACGCCGGCCGCGGCACAGTGGTATCCGCACATGTTCGAAGGCAGAGACTTCGCTCTCTATGAGACCCTCATGCACCCATACGCCACACGGATGGCGGAAGATCTAAGACCTGGAGAGATCCAGACCGGGTCGATACCCTACTATGCCTCCGGTGTTGAGTTCGACTCGGTCCGGCACATTGTGCGTGATCTCGATCCTATCTG
Organism: Chloroflexota bacterium; assembly: GCA_025449555.1. Classification (GTDB taxonomy): domain Bacteria; phylum Chloroflexota; class UBA5177; order UBA5177; family UBA5177; genus JANWJD01. Next base: position 483 of record JANWJD010000198.1, read on the forward strand.
GCCGCACGAGCGTCACTTAGAAGCACGGGAGTGGGACGTGTGTCAGCGAGTCGATGGCGCTACCTCGGTGACCGCCATTGCATTTTCTCTCGGCTCAGTATCTATTCCCATTGAGGTCCCGGATATCACTACAATCCTCTGGAGGCTATTCGTTGAGGGGTTCATTTTGTTCTACGCTTTGTCTCACGTGGCCGATTCGTAGGTCGAGCATTTACACATCGTGGTGATCCGGCGCAGCGTGCCTGGAGCTTCATGTACACGTACATGCTGTTTCTACAGCCGAAACCAAGCGGGTACGACAACCTGATTCAACGCTTCTTGAATACCACCGCATATGTTGGTTCGTCGACCTCGTATTCGTCCAACACCCACCTGGTTTTAGCTACAAGAGAGCGTAGTTCGTCTGCCGTAGCAAAGAGGTAATCAAAATAAGGCGTGGCCATGTCTTGATGGCGAACACGGATGCGGATCTGTCCACCCATCCTTCCCAAGACCCGGTTTCGGCGATGGTATCCGAGGTGGGCGGGATTGTCCGTGATGTACGGATCGACGCCGCGTCCCAGGATGGAAGCACCCGGTTGGGTGACAAAGTCGAGCGCTTCCAGCAATACGCGTGCATGTCGGCGGCTTTCGAGGAGACCCAAGTTGTTACCTAACATAAGCACAGTGTCATACGACAACCCGACTGCGGAGCTCGGTAACTCGAATACGGTGCCCTTCACCACATCGTCCACGCCTCGACGCCGACACACTTCACACGCGAGTGGGGAGATATCGAGCGCCGTAACCTTTCGCCCCTCTTCCTGGAATCGAAGAGCCGCACGTCCGGCACCCGAACCAACGTCAAGCACGCGTCCAACAACCCTTCCTGCCAGCCAGTGGTCGAGCCTGTCCCACCGTTCATACGGGAGGAAGTAGTTGGCGGCATCCTGACTGTCGAGGTAGCCATCATCGCGTTCCACGATCTCCCGAACTCTACCGGGTTCCGTACCTGCTTCCAGACATGCCATGAGAATGGCGCCGAAGGCATCACCAATACGTGGGCCTTCGCGAGTATCCACGTCCATCAGAACCGCCTCTCTTCCACGAGATGACCTTCCGCCTGCGTCTTGGTTCTAGCACACTGGCGCTGCAGCGAGCGACCGTGGATCGTTCGCCACCCGCACTGCGCGAACAACCTGTTTAACCGCCTCTAATCGATGGTCGGTGTCCGGGCTGAACGGGTCGCCCCGAGCGACGCTGCGCTGACACACACGAGCGCCAGCACGGCGCGCAGCCCCAACACTTCGTGCAACACGACCAGACCAATCACCGCAGCGACTCCGGGCTCCATACTCATGAGTACGCCGAACACTTGCGTTGGAAGTGTCCGCAGGGCCTGGAGTTCGAGCGAGTATGGAATCACGGCGGATAGCAGCGCCACAGCGAGCCCGGCAGCAAGCAAGTGCCCGTCGGTGAGATGCCAACCTGCACTGGCCACCCCGACGGGCAACAGTGCCACGCCCCCCACGATCATGGCCACGGTCAGACCCGCTCCACCAGGAAAAACCTGCCCGACTCGCGCACTGAGCACGATATAGCAGGCCCAGAAGAAGCCGGCGAGCAAGGCCAACGCTGCTCCGAGCGAGTCCACCCCGCCGCCGCCTAAGGGCGCCAGCAAGAGAATCCCAACTGCCGCCAGCACGACCCATATCAGGTCGAACAGCCGTCGCGACCCTATCACCGCTACACCTAACGGCCCAACAAACTCGAGCGTGACCGCGATGCCCAGTGGAATGCGGTTCAGTGCGCCGTAAAACGAGAGGTTCATGGCGGCCATCGAGAGGCCGAAGAGCGCGGCGATCAGATAGTCCCGCCGCGTGTGGCTACCCAGTCGGGGGCGTTGCACCGCCAATAAGACGAGCGCCCCGATCCCGACCCGCATGAGCGTTGCCCCACCGGGCCCCAGCTCGCGAAAGAGGTGTTTGGCAACCGTCGCTCCAAGCTGTACCGAGGCGGTGGCTAACAGGACGAGCGCAGTTGGCGGCACACGGACCGCTGGTCGTCCCAGGTGGAATGCGCGAGCCAGGCGTGCCGGTCCGCGCTGTGACGCATACTTCATAAAGATAAAAAGCCTAGGCGATCATCGACGTCCCCGTCGGCATGAATCAAGGTTGGAAATCGAGGGGCACACAGGTACAGGTTACTTCCACTGCCGTCCACGAACTGGTTTGATGAAGCCACCGGCAGCGGAGCTAAGCCCCCACGAGCAGTTGCCGAATTGGCTGTACTACCTTCATCGACACGCCTGCATCGTAATTCGACAGGATGGCGACCGTATATCCCAGGTCCAGGTACATGTCGAACTGTGCGCCGATCCCGGGCGCGCCACCATTGTGACCCACAATTCGGACACCGCTAACGTCGTGATGGCCAAATCCGTAGCCGTACGATGCGTCACCCCCAGGCCCCATCTTGATGCGCGGCTGCAGAAGCACACGGGTGAATTCGGCACTCAGCAACTGGTGACGTTGCAGTGCCTGTGCAAAGCGCAAGAGGTCATACACGGTGGAGTAGCTCCCGCCCGCTGGGCTTCCCTTTGCGGGGGAAACGAGTACATTGGTGCGCGGATACTCGTCTTCCTGGCTGTCCCCTGAGCTGTCCCGCACGTAACCGACGGCGCGGTTCGGCACATCTTCGTCAAGCTCCCGGGCGCCGGTATCGATCATGCCCGCGCGCTTGAAGAGATGCTCGCCCACATACGCGTCATAGTTCGTGCCGGTGATCCGCTCGATGATCGCCCCCAGCACCACGTACCCGGCATTGCTATACCCGAAGCGCGCTCCCGGCTCAAAGGCCAGTGGATCGTCCACGAACAGCCGTAGGTAATCGGAGACGCTGCGCAGCGACGTTCTGGCAGCCTCGAACGATGCGTTCCAGAACGAGCCCAGCCCCGAGGTATGCGTCAGTAGATGATGAATTGTGACTTTGTCCCCGACCTCGCGCGGATATTCCGGCAGGAATCGGCTCACGACATCGTCGAAGCGAAGCCCTCCTTGCTCGGCAAGCTGAGCGATGCTCACGGCGGTGAACATCTTGGTCATGGAGCCGATATTGAAGAGGGTGTCGACGTGATTCCGGACTCCGTACCCCTTACAGGCGTATCCATACGACCGCTCCAGCAGGGGCGTACCGTTCTGGGCGATCAGGACGGCACCCGAAAACGCGTCCGCCTGCGCACGCTCGTCCAGGAGCGCGGCACACGATGCCAGGGCGGTGCTACTACTGCTCACCCTTCCTCCGACAGCAGCCGGCGCACGTCGGACAGCCGAGTGGAGCCCACGCTGAGTTCGTCGACTCCCAGCGCTACCAGGAGTGGAATGGAGGCTGGATCGCCCGCCGCTTCGCCGCAGACGGCGACCGGCTTACCGGCCTTATGTGCGGCTTGCACGGTCAGATCGATCAGACGCAACACGGCCGGATGGGCAACGTCGTAGAGCCCGCTCACTCGTGGGTTCCCACGGTCGCAGGCGAGGACATACTGCACCAGGTCGTTCGTGCCGAGGCTGAAGAAATCCGCCTCGCGGGCCAGCTCTTCCGCTACGAGCGCGGCGGCTGGCACCTCGATCATGGCTCCGATCTGGAGAGGGTATTTGAGAGGAAATGTGTCTTTCTTGACGATCGCCCAAACGAAGTCGCGCGCCCGAACGAACTCCTCGACGGAGGAGATCATGGGAAACATCAGTCGCAGATCCGTCTCGTGCGTTACCGCGGCCCGCAGGACAGCGCGGGTCTGGAGGGCGAAAAGCTCGGGCCGGTCGAGCAGGATGCGAATCCCCCGCCAGCCCAGGAACGGGTTGGCCTCGTCGCCGATATCGAGGAACGGCAGCGGCTTGTCGCCCCCCGCATCCATGACACGCACCACCACCGGTTTCGCCGGCATGTGCTCGAAGATTGCGCCGTAGGCGGAGGCCAGCTCGTTCTCGCCCGGCGCGTCGGTCCGCCCCTGCGACAGCGCCGCCAGCAGGAATTCAGTCCGGAGGAGCCCGATCCCTTCGGCCCCATTTCGGGCTGCCAGACGTGCCTCAGCCGGACTACCGGCATTCGCCGTGATAGCCAGGCGCCGTCCCTGCGCTGTCATGATGGGGACCCGTGAGCTAACAGGTTGTCCCTGTCGCTGATCGTGCGCGGCGGAACGCCGACCATAGGCTTCCCGTTCGCGTTCGTCCGGCTCGACCAGAATCGTGCCGTCGGCTCCGTCGACCAGCACATCCTGTCCCTGCTCGATTAGCCACACCTCCGCTCCCGCTCCGATCACCAGGGGAAGGCCCAGGCCACGTGCCAGGATCGTGGCGTGCGAGGTCGGCGTTCCCTCCGCCAGGACGATAGCGCGTACCCGGTCCGGTTCCAGCCCAACCGTGTCGCTGGGTGTCAGGTCGTGGGCGATGATGACAACATTCTCTCCCACCCCGCCGAGTACATGCACCGTATTCCCGCCCAGCAATCCCACCAGGCGCGCCTTCACGTCTCGCAGATCGATGGCGCGCGCGCTCAGGTACGGATCGTCGAGCGATTCCAGGTCGTGGGCCGCGTCTTCGAAGACGCGCTCCACCGCTATGGTGGCGGGGAGCCCGGTCACGCGCACGGCCGTGGTGAGTGGCTCGACCAGTGCCGGGTCCTCCAGGAACATGGCCTGCGCCTCGAACACAGCCCCTTCCGCCGCTCCGGCGCGCTCGGCGACGGCCGCGCTCAACTGCTCGAACTGTATTGCCGCGGCAGATAACGCGTCGGTCAGGCGATGAAGCTCAGGCTCGCGTTCGGTCAATGGGAGGACGGAGATGGAATCCGGCTCGGAACCGTTATGGGGAGCCGGCTTGCGGTAGATCCAGGCTCGTCCCAGGCCCACTCCGGGGGAGGCGCCGATCCCTCTGATGGTGCGCGACGTCATCGCACGCGCCGGTTTATGACCCAACGCTTGCGGCCAGCGCCCGGAAGAGCAGGGCGGTGCTGGTTGCGCCCGGATCCTGGTGCCCGATGCTGTTCTCTCCCAGGAAGCCGGCGCGCCCTTTGGTGGCCAGGAGCGGTATGGTGGCCTCTGTTCCGACCTCCGCGGCTATGACCGCGGCCTCTACAGTCTCGAGGAGCGAGCGTCCAGCTTCGGTTCCATCCTGCAAAGCATCAACCGCAGGACCGAACGCGTCGAGCATGGTCTTCTCGCCCCGACGGCTCTTCCCTCGTGCCGCCACTCCTTCGTAGGCCAGGGTCAGGGCCGTACTGAGCTCGGGCAGGCCGGCGGTGGTTTTCCCCGCCAGCGCGCCGCCCAGTCGCAGGAAGGCCGTCCCATAGAGCGGGCCGCTTGCGCCACCCACCGTGGAGATCAGCGTGCTGCCGACCAGCTTGTAGAGCGCACCGAGGTCGGTGGGCGGTGCGGCATCAAGCTTCGGTCGCACCGCTCTGAATCCTCGGTCCAGGTTGATGCCGTGGTCGCCGTCGCCGATAGCGGCATCGAGCCTTGTCAGGTACTCCTTGTTCTGCGATATGGCGTCGCCGAAGCGTCGTACCCAGGCGCAGGCTTGGTCCAGAGTCAGCAGCGTCGAAACGGCCATCGTCATGAAAATCTCTTCCTCTTACTACCAGCGCAGCGCCGCGGTATGCACCGGGGCATCCCAGAGTCGGGTCAGGTCGTCGTCGAGCTTGAGCAGCGTGAAGGAACAGCCTGCCATCTCGAGCGAGGTGATGTAGTTTCCCACGAGAGAACGTGTGATCGTGATGCCGCGCTGCTGCAACAACTCGTGCAGTTCATTGAACATCAGATAGAGCTCGATCAGGGGTGTCCCGCCCATGCCGTTGACGACGGCGAGCACTTCATCGCCCTGGTGGAAGGGTAGGTCTTCCAGGATCGGAGTAGCAAGCAGGCCGGCGATTTCGTGCGCCGTCCCCAGCTTGACGCGCCGGCGGCCCGGTTCGCCGTGAATGCCGATACCGATCTCCATTTCCTCACTGCCCAGACTGAAGGTCGGCTGACCCGCTGCCGGTACGGTGC
>JANWJD010000199.1 GCA_025449555.1 Chloroflexota bacterium
CATCTGGAAAGTCGTGTCGCGGATCTTTCCCGAGAACCGAGCCAGTCTGCAGGTGTGCAGGCGACTCGGGTTCCGTGAGGTCGGGATATATCGTCGCCACGCCCGCCTGGATGGCACGTGGCGAGACGTTGTGATCGTGGAGAAATTGCTGGATGAGGCTGACTAGCCGGCCCACTTCATCAGCATTCCGCCGCCTGCAACTGCGATTCTCATGACGCTAGCTGACCCAGCCACTCGCGCAGTCGGTCCTGGATAGCATCCGCCGCGCGATCGAACGCTGCCTGACGCCCTGGACTCGTTACCGCCGAGGGATCGGGAAAGCTCCAGTGCAAACGATGCTGTGCACCGGGGAACACCGGACAGGACTCATTGGCGGCATCACAGACAGTGATCACGTAATCCCACGGCTCGCCCAGGAATCGATCCAGGGTCTTCGACTCATGACGGCTGAGGTCGATGCCACGCTTCCGCATCGCCTCGATCGCCTCCGGTCGCACCTCTGTTTTTTCGGTACCGGCGCTGGCCACCTCGAATCGATTGCCGGCCATCTGGCGCAGTAATCCTTCGGCCATCTGGCTGCGTGCCGAGTTGTGCGTGCACAGGAAGAGGACGCGCTCCGTCACTCTGTGTCTCCTTTCGGAAGCCCTGGCCGCGGACGCTCGCTGCGCACGAGTTCGTAGCTGTATGCACCCAGAGTTGCTCCCATGGCAGGCGCCGCCAGGTAGATCCAGAGGTGCGACCAGGTCCACGAAGCGAGAGCAGGACCGAAGGAACGGGCGGGATTCATGGAGGCACCGCTGATGGGCCCACCAAACATCGCATCGAGGAGCACCGTGCCTCCTATGGCGAGGGCTGCCGCTTCGCCGACTGCCCGATCATCGGTGGCAACCGCCATGATCACGAACATGAGAAGGAAGGTCAACACAATCTCCAGTCCGAACGACTGAGCATCACTCCCGGCCGGCAGGGTGGCTCCAAGGTGTGCCACATCGCCGAATAAGCCCCGCAATAGGAGAGCTGCGATGGCGGCTCCAAAAACCTGGGCGGCCCAGTACAGCGGTACACGGGCCAGGGGAAAGTGACGGGTCAGCGCAAACGCAAGGGTCACGGCTGGGTTGAGGTGAGCGCCCGAGATGTGCCCAACGGCATAGATCATCACCGCGATCACCAGCCCAAAGCTCATTGCGACCCCGACATGCGTTACCTGGCCATGAGAAGTGGTATCGACCACGATGGCGCCGCACCCGGCGAAGACCAGCGCGAAGGCCCCTACCATCTCCGCGAGGTAGGGGCCGAGTCGCTTCAGCAGCAGCACGACGGTGAGCAACCGCAGCCGTCGTGCTCGACAGACAGCATTGCTCCGGCTGCCGGGGCGTCGGAGGACACCGCAAGTGGCTTCGCGGCGCGTACGAATGCGCTCGCAAGCTTGCCGTCTCCGGCTTCCCAACCTTCAGGTAGAGTGCTCGCATCGAGCCCGGCTTCGGCGACGGTGTAACGCCGCGTGATCTCGACACTGATATCGGTAAAGCCCGCATCTTCCAGCAGTGCGCGGTAGACGTCCGTCTCGAGCGCTCCTGCCAGGCAGCCGACCCACGCTTCCATATTCTGCTTGAGCGCCTCCGGTACAGGACCATCGGCCACTACGTCCGCCACGGCGAGGCGACCACCCGGCTTCAGCACGCGGAAAGCATCACGCAGGACGAGCGATTTATCGGCGGCGAGGTTGATGACACAATTGCTGATGACCACGTCCACCGAGGCCGCCGGGAGCGGAATGTCCTCGATGCGGCCCTTCAGGAAAGCCACGTTGGTAACGCCCGCTCTTGCTTTGTTCTCGGTCGCCAGAGCCAGCATCTCATCGGTCATATCGAGACCGTAGGCGAACCCGGTGGGGCCGACCCGCCGGGCGGAGAGCAGGACGTCGATTCCACCTCCCGAGCCGAGATCGAGCACCGTTTCCCCGGCTCGCAGCTCGATCAGCGCCGTGGGATTGCCGCAGCCGAGAGAGGCAAGCACCGCCTCCTCCGGCAATTGGCTAGTCTCGGTCTCGCTGTACAGATTGCCGGTCACAACGCCACCGTCTGAGGCAACCGGGCAGCAGGTGGAATCACAACAGTCGCCGCCGGCGCCTACCCGCCGTGCCGCATCGGCATATCGTTCCCGAACCCGTTCCGTGATCGTATCGTTCAGCGTGTCGTTCATGATGATTTCCTATTCGAGCCTATCGATTGACCAGCGTGTTATACCGTGCCGCGTCGTGGTAGGCGTCGAGCCGCGCCTCGCGCCGGCAGGTGGATGTGCACACCTCACCGGTGGCTTCGTCGAACGAGACCTTCCTGGGAGACTCGACGTGGAGTCGAGTATACAGGCGGTGCAGGGAATGAAGCATAACAAATTCTCCTTGAACGTATTGATAGTTGTCGATGGATTACTCCAAAAAAAGGGCCGGTCAGGCCAGGGCCGCGAGTGACGTCAGCGTCCTCCTTCCCTCCTCGGTAGCCCAGTAGTACGACCAGATGCCTCGCTTCTCGGTGCCGATTAGCCCGGCCTCGCGCAACAAACGCAGATGGTGACTGATGGTGGGCTGATTCTGAGGAAACTGGGCCGTGAGATCGCACACGCACAACGGCTCACCCTGTTGGGCGAGCAGATCCAGCATTGAGAGCCGGGTGGAATCGCCCAATGCCTTGAGCCGGTCCGCCAGCGCACTGGTTTGTGCGCGCGTCAGGCTCGGCGGAACTGATGGGGTGCAGCACGGATCACTCTTGTGGCGAACCGGGAGCTCGGCGGTGAGGGTAGCGGTCTTCATGCCCTCATCATACGATATCCATCGATGAATGTCAATGGATCGAAGCTGCCGGAGTGGCATGGCTGACGATCCGCTTGAGGCCGGCACCGGGACGCCAGGACCAGATGGCGGCGTGGCGCGCCAGGAGGATGGTCCCATCCGGGGCCGCCGACACGGTCGTACCGCCATGCAGGATGAGACGCTTTCGCAGGGCGCCGTTGGGCGATCTCAGCTCGAGCTCGCGACCGCAGTGCACGAACAACGCAGCACTGTTGCCTGACCAGCTCACGAGCCGGCAGCCGCCGAGCTGCGTTGGGGCGGCTCGAAGTGGGCCCGAGGAGAGTCCCGCGGCGAGAGAGCCGCGCGCGATCCGGGCAATTCGCTCGCCGTTCGGGCTCAGGACCGGCGCGGAAGGGATAATCGCCGTACCGTACGGACGCTCTTTTCCGGTGTTCCAACGCCGGGCGACCATCCGATGCGTGGATCGATCCCAGAAAAGCAGGCTCCGGCCACCCGGAGCCCAACCGAGAAACCGTTGGGCGGCCGGAATGCCCCAACTCCAGCGCTCCGAGGCAAGGTCGTGCACGACGAGGCCGGAACGGAGATCGATCGCCACCAACGAGGAGTCGGTCGACCAGCGCAGCGCAGCCGGCACGGCGCCGCTGCCGGTGTCCAGGGTGACGGGCCTGGAGCCGCCGGAGCCAACCACCCGCACTGCCCAGGCACCGGGGGTGACGGCCAGGTAGGCCACCGCTGCGCCATCGGGAGCGAGTGTGGCCATGGTCACGTCCTGTTCGACCGTCAATACCTCCGGATCGGCGCCCGTACCATCGGTGATCCAGAGCGCACCATCACGCAGGAACAGCAGTGAGCGAGAGGGAGTCCCGTGCCCCGATAGCGGAATCCCGGCATTCATGGCGACCCAATGCCGGCCGGCATCATCCGATCGGAAGACGCCGTCACTGTTGAGCGAGGCATAGACGCGGCTCGGATGGTACGGGTCGGCCATCAGGCTGTTGATGGACGGGCCGAGCGGCAACCCGTGCATCGCCAGGTGCCAGTGGCGGCCGCCATCCGGCGATCGGTAGAGGGTGGCATCACCGCCTACCAGCACGTACCCTGGACCGGGCAAAACGCTGGTGGCGAAGAACGGATAACGCGGACTGGAGTACTGCCACAGTCGACCTCCATTTGAGGATCTATAGGTGCCCTTGTCGGTCGCAGCCCAGAGCACACCCTGGGAGGAGCGAGCTACATCCATCACGTTGTGCGGCAGGCCGCGCGAGTGCCGCCGCCAGGTGACACCCCCATCGGTTGAGGTCGCGACTCCCCCACCCCAGATGGCGGTGAAGAGACGCCCCCTCGGAGCGGTCTCCAATGCCTGGATGCCATAAGGAGCGAAAACAGCACCAATGCCGTCGCGATGCCAGGACAGACCGCCGTCAGTACTCTTCCACAGGGTACTTGGCCCCAAATAGAAGGTTCGCGGCGAACTGGGATCCTGGATCAGAAACATATTCATGGCGCCAAGCAGATTCGAGGCGGTTCGCCGCCAGTGCCGGCCGCGGTCTTCAGAGACGAAGACCGAAAGTCTGGCGGCCACCAGATACCGCGCAGGGTGGGCCACGTCGACCGCCAGGGCGCGAATGATCAAACCCGGAGGGAGGGCGCCGAGCCGCCGCCAGCTCGCACCGGCATTCCAGGATTCGTACACCTGTCCCCAGGCGCCTGCCAGGAGGTGATCGCGCCGGGTGGGATCGAGCGTCAACGGGTAACCAAAGTCTTTGCGAACCAGATGCGAGGCGGCCCCGGCACTCGGCACACCGCCGCCGGCATCGGGGACGTACTGGGGCACGAAGACGGCGAGCGCAGTCACTGCCAGCGCGACTCCGGCGCCGATCCAGCCCGGCAGAAGAAGTGAGCGAAGTGTCCAGCGCCGTCGTTTTGCATCTCGATGAAATCCGCCGGGACGGGTAGCGGGCGCGGTCTGAGCGGCGATCTGGGCCCGAACCTGGGCGCGAATCGAGCCGTCACTTGTTACTCCGAGGAGACTCCGACGCAGTAGACGATCCATCTCTACCTGGCGCACATTCATCTCCCGACAGGCGGAGCATGAGGCGAGATGACTGTCGAGGGTTCGCATATCACCGCGCCAGAGCTCGTGCGGTGCCTGCAGCCAGAGGCGGGCAGAGCGGCAGTTCAGGGCTTGCATGACCGGTGCTCCTCCTCTTCGTAGATGGCACGGAAGGCATTGCGTGCTCGCATCAGCCGGACTTTGATCGCGCTTTCGCTGCAGTGCATCACCTCGGCGATCTCGCGGCAGCTCATGCCGCCGGTGGTTTGCAGCAGCAGCGGGTGAGCGTACTGTTGTGGCAGTCGGGCCAGGGCTCGTCGTACAGAGTCTTGCAGCGCGTTGGCATGCTGCAGGTCGGGCGCATCAGAGGGAACGGTGTCGTCGAGCAGCGGAACGAAGGTGCGAAATCGACGACGACGGTGGTGACTGCGCGCCCGGTTCAAGGCGATGGTGTAGAGCCAGGGAGAGAGGCGCAACTCGCCTCTGAGCTTTGGCAGCGCCTGATATGCGGCGAGGAACGTGTCCTGGCAGAGCTCACGCGCCACTTCGACATCTCCAACCGTTCCGGTCAAAAACCGCAGGAGCCGATGTTCGTAGTGGGCCATGATCGCGTCGAATGCCTCCACATCACCGGCACGGGCCCGCTCGACCCAGACGTGTTCTTCCCAGGAGGCAGCTCCACTGCCATCGCTCGCGATCGCCTCGACCAGCGCCAGATCGCTCACCGTACCTCACGTGTGCCGGGATCCTTGGGTCTGATGATGTAACGCCGCAGCAGGGTCATTGGTAACGGGGCAGGCCAGGCGGAGCAAACCAGTCGCTGTAACGTGGCGGCGTATGAGCATCCAGGTGTGGGCCCCACATGGTGTCACACGTTCGATGCGGCCATCGGGAGGACAGTATGCACGTCACGGCGTTACTTCGGTTACTGATCGCACTCAGCAGTTTTGTAGGTGTTGGGGCCGCGGCTTCGGGCGCCATCGCGGCACCGTCGCAGCAAGCGGCTGCTCCCATCCAACTGGGCACCAGCGCAAAATACGGCTCGATTCTGGTGAATGCGCAGGGCATGACGCTCTATGAACTGACCTCGGAAGCGGGCGGCAAGTTTGCCTGCAGTGGCGGCTGCCTGGCGGTCTGGCCACCCCTGTTGGTACCGGCGGGCACGACTGTGCCCACAGCGGCGCCGGGCGTGGTGGGGACGCTGGGAGTCATCGCCCGGCCGGACGGAACGGTACAGGCCACCCAGAACGGCTTCCCGCTCTACACCTTCAGCCACGACTCCGCCCCGGGTAGCACCAACGGGCAGGGCATCGTCGCATTCGGCGGCACCTGGCATGTCATCCAGAACACCTTTTTGCCTCTATCCGCCACGGCGGTGGAGCGATTGACGATCCACATCACGACAACCGGAAACACGGTGTGGGGTCGCGTGACCGCTCGCTACAGCCAGGGCCACCACGTCGTGCAGCAAACGTGTGCCCGTGCCAGTTGTCTCTTGCATATCCCGTACGGGGTGAAAGTCCACCTGGTGCAGAACCCGACCAACGCGGCAAGCTGGCCATTCAAGCGCTGGCTGGTCCGGACCGTCCCGGGAACGATGCAGGCAATGGCTCACCAGGCCGCCACCTCACTCCGGATGCAGGCGAGTTACGCCGTCCGCGCGGTCTACGCGGCGAGATAGTATCCAGACAACCATCCAGAGGATGTCGCTGCCCTGTATGGACGGCGGCATCCTCTTATTTGTGCGTGCGGGTAACCGGTGCCCGTTCCATACGCAGGATCAAGCGAGATAGCTGTCGACTCCCGGAGGCATCATGCGAGGGCGTTCGGGGTGTAGGGCGGAGCCGCGTCAGCCCGACTGAAGGGAGTGGACTCCGCCGCCTGCGTGGTCGCACCGGGCAGCATGGTCGCCGCCCGACCGAGCGGCGGGCAACTGCGGCTGGCGCCGCGGGCCGGCCCTACCAGAGGCGTCCGGTCACACCGAAGGGACGCAGGGCCGTTGCACATCATGCAGCGTGAGCGGGCACTAGGACCAGACTGTGCGGCGTGCGGCATCGAACGCCCGACCGACGAACAGACGATGGCCGGCCCGCATCGATGCTTCGCGGGTGGCATCGCCGGCCCAGGAAGCGATTTTCGAAGCGGGTCTCAAGGCCGCCCACAGGTCCCAATAGGGCAGCGCCGTGAAATCCAGTTCGGTCAGCGACCGATAGACCTGAGTGAAGTCCTCCATCGCATCCAGACCGAAGGCCCACAGAATTTCCATCCGGCTATTCCCCAGATCGGCCAGCGGATCTCCAACTGCGGCATCTTCCCAGTCGATAACGCCAGCCAACCGGCCGTCACGCCAGAGCGTATTGCCCGGCCAGAAGTCACCATGCAGAAGCGCTGCAGGATTTCGCTGCGGCACCGGCCAGACCGATTCCAGCAGAGCGCGAATTCGGCCCTCCTGTAACGATTCGTCCACCACGGCGGGACGGTTGGCCAACGCGGCGGCATATGCTTCCCCCTGTTGGGGCAGGAAAAACAGATCGACCGTTGGAGCCTGATGATCGACTGAGTGCCGGTGAACGTCCCTGGTGTGTTGTACCTGATGAATCCTGGCCAGGTGGGTGGCGAATTGCACGAGGTAGTCCTTCAGATTGGTCGGCGCGAACTCCGCCTGCCCCTCGACGTACTCGAGGACAATTGACGGCGTGGGGAAGAACTCGCCGGATCGATCGAGGTAATACGGAGCCGGCGCGGCCACCCCGGTGGCTTGCAGGAGATGCAGCAACCTGAACTCATCCGCAGCCACATCCTCGTTTCGGCGGAGGTCGGCCTCGCCATGCCGGCGCACCACCAATCGCTTCCTCAGACCGCCGGGCTGCTCGATCTCGAGCGCCGTGACATGCGCTGAAACTCCTCCGGTGAGCGGCCAGGTGCGTAACAACGCGCTGTCGGGCTCGATTCGCCGAATCAATCGAGCGAACGGTTCATCCTCGGCTTCTTTCGTAGATTCGACGCTCCTACTCATGGATGCATGCGCCGGCCGAGACTATTCTTGGACTTCCCCTCACGGGAACACTCGGAAGAGATTGCTCAGGTCGGGCGCGCTCCGGGCGGCACGCAAGAGCGGGTGTACGCCAAAAATCTCCTCGAGCGTACGGACCGTAGAACTGTGGGTGTAATGGATGGCGTTGTGGTAGCCGTGGCCCTTCGAAGCGGGCGACAGGACGATCATCCCGATGGGAAGATCTCCACCTTCTGACTCGTCCCAGGTCAAGAGGATTGCTCCTCCCTGCTTGTATGCGTGCGAGGCTAAAATTCTCGGCAGATTCTTCGAGAGCCAGGTGTCCCCATTCTTCACCGCATCGCCGGTCGCGCACCCCGTCGAATTGTGCATATCGTCACACAGATTTGGGGTGATGAAGTTGTACCGTGCCACTGAATTGTGCGCCAGATCCATGGCTAACTCGGGATATGGCCGTTCGTGCGCGATGCAGGACCTGGAAGTCGAGCTGCTGTGGTTTGTCACATCCTGGAAAAAGACAAACGGGTTATGTTTCGCGGCATAGAGACCACCGCTCGTGAGTGGACAGGACCGGCCGGAAATATTCTCTTGATACGTTTTCCACGAGACCCGAGCCCGTGCAAGATACGTCACGAGGTGGTCGGTCGTGCTGGTGGAGTTCGAGGCGCCGGGATCGTTGTCGCTCGTGAAGGTCACCGTCCGCCCGAGGTTCTTATTCGGGAGGCCGGTATTGCCCCCCGCCTCGAGCCAGACGTAGTTGGGCTCGCTGGGGTGCAGCCCCGGTGGATTGAAGTACTGGGTTGCATAGGAGGCATCTGAGCGTGTGAGCAGGCGGTTGATGTAGGGAGCGGAGGCGCTGCCCTTGATCTGTGACCAGTTGTGATTCTCCATCACGATGAAGAATACGGTCTTGATGGCATGCGAGCGGCCGGCGGAGATAAGGGATTGAGCGTTTCGCGGCGCACTCGAGTTCGCTGTGGAGCTTGCTGCATTTGTGGTAAACACGCGTGCCGTCACGGCTCCCAGCACTAGCGGGAGCACGATTACTGCTATCAGGATGTGCGCCATTCGCGTGTTCGGCATATGCATATTCTCGGGCTTTCGTGGAAGAACCTGCACCTCATCCTTAGACCAGGGCAGGCTTGCAAATGGCATCAGGCTGCTACACACTACACACGCAGACACGTGCCGCCCAGGATTCCAACGTTTAGTCCGGTGAGAAGCGCATGGCGAGCTATCACCCGGATTCAGGATCATTGGTCCTCGGGTGAAAATAGTTGCAGTCCGGCTCTTGACATGTTCCAAGGATAGGTAGCTCGGCGCTCCGTCGCCGAGTGCTCGGGCGCGTTGACCCTCCGGCATCGCCTGCGGGGCCCCGTTTTCATCCGTCGTGGCGGTCGCAGA
>JANWJD010000200.1 GCA_025449555.1 Chloroflexota bacterium
ATCTGCAGGGACGAGAGCCAGGAGGAACGGTAGCGCGCGACGAAGTCGACTCGATCTTGAGCGAACTGGAGAGCGATCTACGCGGCCTGCGCGACCCAGACACCGGTGCGCCGATCGTCAACGAGGTTTATCGGGCAGACGACGTCTACCACGGACCGTATCGGGATCGAGCTCCTGACCTGCTTGTCATGCCGCACGACGGATTCGACATCAAGGGCACTTTCGAGTCATCCGAGTTAACCGGACGCGGAAAACTGGTCGGCATGCATAAGTACGATAACGCCACTCTGTTCGTACGCAATCACAGGATGACGGTCGAGCATGCCTCAGTGCACGATGTACTGCCCACGGCCTGCAAGTTGCTCCACATGGAGTGCCCCGAAAACCTGGACGGGCGAGTTGTCGTCGCGGGATAGAGATCCCGACCGCGTCCAGGCCAGAGGCTGTATGGCGGCGGTCGCGAAAGGAAGGTAACTATGCGAAAGGTGTACGTCGTGGGATTCGACGGCGCCACCTGGCGGTTTATACGGCCGCTGGTGGAGCGCGGCGAGATGCCACACTTTCAACGACTCATGGCCGATGGCGTCAGTGGAACATTGACCTCCGTCATTCCCTTTCAAAGCGCGGCGGCGTGGGTCACGTTCATGACCGGTAAAAACTCGGGCAAACACGGCGTTTATATGTTTCAAGACTATGATGCCGTGAGCTACACCTTTGCCGGCCGCACGGCCAATTCCAGATACTTCTCGGGGCAGACCATGTTCGACATAGTTGGACAGATGGGTGGCACGGTCTCGGCCGTCCGCGTGCCTCTGACGTATCCGGCATGGCCGGTGAATGGAGTCATGGTCTCCGGTTTCCCCACTCCGGGGGACACACCTGAATCGTTCTATCCGCCGGAGTTGAGGACAGAGGTCGGTTCGACCGCGCAACCGGACGAGGACCCCGATTTTCGCCAGCTCACGGTTGAACAGCAGGTGGCCAGTCTGGAGAATCAGATGAGCCGCATGTCGACGCTGGTGTCCGGAATGATCGGAGGTCAGCACGATCTCTTCGTGGTGGTGCATCGAGTCCCTGATCCCGTCCACCACTTCTTCATGAAATTTGTCGACCCGCGGACGCCGGCGTACGATCCTGACCTTACGCCACGTTGGGGCGATTTGGTCAATCGGTTTTATCGCAAGATGGATGATGCGTTGGGGGAGACACTGGCAGCCATCGATGATGATGACACGCTGTTCGTCATCTCCGACCACGGCGGGGCTATTACCCCGCCGAGACAGTTCAATGTCAACGTCTGGCTGGCCGGACAGGGTCTCCTGACGCCACACCAAAAGACGTCATCCCGGCGGGAGCGGATGTACGCCCTCAACCAACAGCTCTTGCCGTCGCGGGTTCGTTCCCTGCTGCGCCGTCATGCGCCGAAAGCGGTGCGGGGCGAACTGCGCCAGATGTGGCAGGGGTTGCAACGCATCGAGTTCGGCAGGTCGCAGGCGTACCACTTCCCGATGAAATGCTCGCCGCTGGCAGGAATCGTCATCAACGTGCGGGGGCGACAGCCCGAAGGCGTGGTTCCTCCGGAGGAGTATGAGGCACTGCGAGATCGCATCATCCGGGACATTCAGGGGGTCCAGGATCCTCGGACCGGCGAGCGTATCGTGCTGCGAGTCTACAAGCGCGAAGAGCTGTATGACGGCCCGTTCGTGGAACGGGCACCGGACATTATCGTGTGGTGTCAGGACCTGTATCGTGAGGGCCCGTTTGCACAGGGTCCGATGGTAAGTGACGTCCCGTTCGACGAGCTCCAGCAGGTATCGGGCGCGCACGACGACCAGGGCATCATGCTGGCAAGGGGGCCGCAACTCGCGAAGGGCAAGACGGTGTCGGACGCAAAATTGATCGATATGACGCCGACCATCTTGCACGCCATGGAGCTACCGGTGCCCTCGGACATGGATGGTCGAGTGCTGACTGAGATCTTTGCAGACCCAGATCGAGCCGTGGAGTCGATCGAGCTCGATCTATCGAAAAAGACTGCCGACAGCTATTTGTCTGAGGACGAAGAGCAATTGATCAAGGACAAACTCAAAGGATGGGGGTATCTGTAAAAAGTGACTACACATACGACGACCAAGACACATTTTGGGGCGGAGCCGCACGGCGGAGTCCTGATCAACGGCTTTGCGCCCGCGAATGAGCGAGGCCGGTTCCGAGAGGAAGCAGGTTCGCTCCCGAAGCGAGAACTCAATGCGCGGGAAGCCTCGGATGTAGAAATGATCGCAATCGGCGGATACAGCCCCCTGGCCGGCTTCATGGGCGAGGCGGATTATAGGTCCGTGGTCCACACCATGCATCTCGCGAATGGCCTGCCGTGGACCATTCCGGTGACGCTGTCGGTGGACGACAACGATACGACGAAGGCCACACCTGGTAGCCGTATCGCTCTCGCATGGGAGGGTGAGCCGATCGCCGTCATGAGCGTCGAGGAGCAGTTCACGCGTGATTCGCTCGTGGAAGCGGAAAAGGTGTACCGCACGACCGATGAGGCTCACCCGGGCGTGGCAGCGCTCTATCGTGAGCACGAGACGCTGATTTCGGGACCGATTGAAGTCTTCGGCTCGCTGCCCAACCAGACATTTCCAGAACATCGCTTGCCACCGCGCGAGACGCGTCGCTTGTTTGCAGAGCGTGAATGGCGGACGGTCGTTGGTTTCCAGACCCGCAATCCCGTTCACCGGGCCCATGAATACCTTCAAAAGTGCGCGTTGGAGATTGTCGACGGCCTCTTGCTTCATCCACTCGTCGGCGAGACGAAGTCAGACGACATCCCGGCTGACGTGCGGATGAGGTCGTATGAAGTTTTGCTGGCAAAGTATTACCCGCCGGACCGCGTGTTGCTGGCGGTGAACCCCGCCGCCATGCGCTACGGCGGGCCGCGCGAGGCCATTTTCCACGCCTTGATTCGGAAGAACTTCGGCTGCACGCATTTCATCGTGGGGCGGGACCATGCCGGTGTGGGTAATTACTACGGTCCGTACGATGCACAACACATCTTTCTGGAGTTCGAGCCGGGGTCACTGGGAATTCAGCCGCTGTTCTTCGAGAATTCGTTTTACTGCAAGGCGTGCGGCAATATGGCGACGCAAAAGACTTGCCCTCACGGCGTTGAGGATCGAGTGTCGTTGAGCGGGACCCAGGTACGCGAGATGTTGCGCAAGGGGGTCCTGCCCCCTCCCGAGTTCTCGCGTGCTGAGGTGGCACGGGTGCTGTCGGACGCTATGCGAGAGGAGCGTTAGCCGGGAGGCTGAGTGCATGGTCGGCGCCGGAGAGTGTCTCGAAGGACGCGGAGCATGAAGCGTGGGTTCCCGATCAGGTAGCGGCGCCATAGTTTTTGCGGCTCCACAGCCAACCGGCATACCCATTCGAGTCCGTGTTCGGTCATCCAGGCCGGCCCGCGCCTGATTCTGCCGGTGACAAAATCAAAGAGAGCGCCAACCGCCCACAAGACGGGAACATCAATCTCGGTGCGGTGGCGGGCAATCCATTTCTCCTGGGTCGGAGACCCCATTCCGACCAGCACGATATCCGGTCTCAATTCGTTCAAGCGCTTGATGGTCCCGCGATCCAATCCAAAGCCGGGCGCCGTCCCCATAATATGCAGCCCGGGAAACCGGGCCTGGAGGAGGCGCGCCGCATCGTCGGCCACGCCCGGTGCACCGCCCAGGAGAAAGAGTGAAACATTTTCGCGCGCCGCAGCGCGACACAGGTCCGAAATCCAATCCGCCCCCGTCATGCGAGCGGGGAGCGGGTTACCCGTGAGGCGCGCCGCCAATCGAACCCCGGTCCCATCGCAGTAGACGACATCCGCGGCTTCGAGCACCCCGGCATATTCGCGATCATCGTGCTGCAAATTCATGGAATGGACGTTCACATACAGGACCGTCAGACGAGCACGACTCCGTACGGAGTTCATGACCTCGTTGAGGAGGGTTTCCAGGCGGTACGAGTCAATCCGAACCCCCAGCAAGCGGACCGACGGTACGGGAGTTCCCGAACGCGGTCGGGGGCCGGCACCCGCAAGCGGATCAGGTGTAATCGTACTGTCCTTAACTTTCTCTAAACGAGGCGTATTCTCAGCCCGTTCTCAAAGATTCTCGTTAGTATCATGGTAGAAGCAAAGGGACGCATGACTGTAGATCAACGTGTAACAATCGAACCCGCCGCCGCCCCGACCATGATGCCCCGAATGCGAGCGCTTTCGGGGCGTTTGCTGCAACGACTTCCGGGTCAAGAGGGAGCCTTCTGGGTACTCTGGGCACTGGCGGTTCCGAAATTGTTCGGTCCGATTTTCACCATCGGATTGCGGCGGTTCCTGGGTCCCGGCGTCTCGGGCTCGTACGATCTCGCGGTGGCGCCGTACAAACTGCTGGACAACTTCCGCAATTTCGGGACCGGGCCCGCCCTGGTGTTCGAGCGTACCGTCAGCAGGTCGGTGGCGAACACGGCCTGGACCCTCAATATGGTTTTCGCCGTGATCGTCACTCTGGTCTTGAATCTCCTGGCGCACTGGTTTGCCGTCTCGTACTACCATCATCCGCAGATCGAAGTGATCATTCGCTGGCTGTCCATTGCCTATGTCTTTGCCTCAGTCGGCTCGGTTCACTTCTACCTGTTGCTCCGCGACATGGACTTCAGGGCGCGGTCGATTCCGCCGCTCGGACAGGTGATCGCGGCAGGAGACGTCGCGGTCTTGTTTGCGGTCTGGGGTTTTGGAACGGGTGCTCTGATCGCGCGCGAGCTTGTGTCGGTGATCGCGGGAGCAATCCTGTTATGGGCGGTCTATCCCTATCGCCCGACGATCGAAATTGTCCCTCAAATAGCATGGAAGCTCTTCCGCTACGGCGCGTGGATCGGACTTGGGCTCACAATTCTCTACCTGTCACAGAACGCGGATGTTTTCATCGGCGGACGAATCATCCACAACGTGAATGACATGGGCTTTTACACCACGTCCTGGAAGCTGGCGTTTATTTCCGCCAGCGTTTTCACCCTCGTCGCGAGCAGCATGGTGTTTCCCGCTTTGAGCCGGTTGCAGAATAATATTTCGGCGCTGCGGGTGACGCTGTTGAAGTCGATCCGACAACTTGGACTCGTGATGTTCCCGGCAGCTGCCTTGCTGGCCGCCGTGGCACCGGTGGTAATCGTCCCATTGCTTGGCTCAAAATGGGCGCACTATCGAGATTCGTTCCTCGTGCTGTCGCTGTTGGCAGTGTACGCGGGCAATCGAACGATGCTCTCGATTTTCTTCGAAGGGTACAAGTCCATCGGCAAACCGTGGCTCGTCTGGGCCTACAACAGCGTGAAGTTAGCTGTCATGGTTCCGGCCATGATCTTCGGAGCCAGCATCGGAATTCTCGGGCTGGCCGCCGTCTACATCCCTATTCAGATTCTCGAATTCCCGGCAGCCCTGATCCTGGCCCATCGGATTCTCAAGGTCTCGCCCGCCGAGGTATGGCGGGCCGCGTCGGTCCCAGTGGTCGCAACCATAGTGATGTCGACGGCAGCGATTGCGGTTGAGGTACTGATGCTGCAGTTCGTGCATGCCTCGGACCTTATCACGCTCGCGGTGTGCGTGGTGGTCGGTGGGGTCGTCTATCTGGGGTCGGTCGTGGCGATGGATCGAAGTATCTTCAACGAAGGCCGAGCTGTACTGCTGCGCGGTCTATAGACCCCGGTGGTTCTCGAATCACCTGGTCCGTTCCCGCGCCGGTTCACTCTGGCCGGTATCGTCATCCTGGGTTTCGTCTTGCGTGCGTGGGGTCTGACCTGGGGACTTTATGACTCCAACGTGTCTCGACGGCCTCATCCCGACGAGTGGCCGGTCTACTGGCTGTTCCGGTGGTTCGGCACGAATCGCGATCTCGATCCGTGCCCGCACGCTCACACTGCGTGTTTCTTCGACTGGGGGATGGCATACCCCTATCTCGCGTACGGCGTGCGCTTCTTGATGACACCGTTCACGGCGTTGATACCGGCCGGGACGTTCGGGCCGCAAGCGGATATGGGATTTGTATGGAGTGTCCTGGCGGGAAGAACGACATCCCTGGTTCTCTCCACAGTTACCATCCTGGCCGTCTACAAACTTGCCGCCGAAGGTTTCAATCCTGAGTCGGGTCTGGTGGCTGCACTCGTCGCCGCACTCTCGACGCTGTTCGTGCAACTGGCCCACTTCGCGACCCCCGATTCTTTAACCGCTTTCCTGGTCACGTGCACTTTGCTGGCTGGGATACGAGCCATGAAGCAGCCGAGTGGCCGCCGTTTCGCACTGGCCGGCGCCCTGCTGGGATTGAGCACCGGCTCGGAATACCACATGGCACTGCTGGTCGTACCGATCTTCGTGGCATGGTGGTTGGGTACGGAGTCACGCCAAGCCCGGTACGTGTCCGTGGCACTCGGAAGCGCGCTCGCCATGTACCTGTTGAGCAGCGTCTACGCGCTCATTCATGTGACAGAATTCATCGCCGCTACCGAGCACACTTTTCGCATCCGCACTGTGGACAGCGGCCTACAATACGGCAACCGTTGGTCGGTGTTCGGTCCCGCCTGGCTCTATGTCATCCGCTATCCGCTCGGATATGGAGTCGGGTTCGCTCTTACAGCCTGGATGCTGGCGGGCACGGTGTTGGCGGCGCTACGTCGCATCAGGGCCGACTGGGTGCTGCTTTCGTGGCTCCTGGTGTACTTCCTCCTGGTGTCGATCTCGCCGGCGAAGTTTATGCGCTACAGTGCTCCCCTCTTACCGGTGCTCGCCGTGCTCTCGGGCAGGCTTGCAATCGACCTGGTTCACATGACCCGTCGGTGGATCCGACAATCTACGCGCGGGCTGGTGGTCGTGGCCGTTGCGTTCACTCTGGTGTACGACGGAGCGTATGTGAGCCTCTTTTCGACTACCGATCCGCGCTTGAGCGCCGTACAGTGGATCGAGCAGCGTGGGTCAGCGGGTACGGCGGTGGTGTTCGATCAACTTCCCAATGGGCTTATCAATCTGCCGTACTTTTTTACCGCTGCCGGATATCGGCCCTGCTTTTCGCTCTTTCGTCTGGCCGCGCTGGCGAATCCGGCTCGCTATGTCGCTACCGACAATTACGATCTGGAAGAGCACCCGCGCATCACGCAAGCGGTCGTGAACTCGTATCATTCCATGCTTCAGAACAATCAGCACTACCGGCTGATCTTGCGAGTGCATCACGTTCCAACGTTTCTCGGGATATCATTTTCGATCGACGGCAGCCCGCACGATTGGCGCTATCCGAGCCATGTGATCGCGGTGTATGCCAAAGCACCTGCCCCGGCGGAGACCACCACGCGATCGTGCTTTCCCTCCCTCGCCGCGGCCCACAACGCGCTCTACCCCGCGCCGGCCGGGACGTGATCGTGCGACTGTCGCTACGAATCATTGCATTCGTCAGTTTGTGTCTGATTCCACTTCTGCCCGGACGGCTACGGGCCCAGTCGCCCTCACCCCGACTCTATGCCGTGGTGATCGTGCTGGATGGGGCGAGACCACAGTATTTGAACCCGACTTCGATGCCGAACTTACGCTGGCTCCTCGCCCGGGGAGTCAATTTCACTCAGGCCTTCGCCGGACAAGAGATCGCGAACACCCCGCCGTCCCATGCGACCATCGGCAGCGGAGTGTTTCCGAGCAGGCACGGTGTGCAGGGATTCGAGTGGAAAGATCCGAGGACTGGAGCGGCCATCAGGCCCACGGATCGAACGCCGGTGCAAAATGGCGCGCTGGAAGCAGTCTTGACGGCGCATCACGCGCCGTCGCTTGCCGCGCAGGTCAAGGCAACGGACCCGCACGATACGGTACTGAGTGTCAGCGGGCATAAGTGTTACGCCTCCGATGCGATGGGGACGGCGAGCGCCGACGTCATTCTGTGCGCGGAGATTTATCACGACCGCTGGGTGGCCCAGGCGGTGGGACGACACCGGCCGCCCCCAGGGGCAATTAACAACTCGCGTTGGGACGTGCCGATTCCCGACCCGAAGTCCGGGTTCGGCCCGGGGGTCGAGCAGTGGCAAGTCGGCGTAGAGAATCACTGGACCATGGATTACGCGCTGTGGGCGTTCAACCGCATGCACTATCCGCGAGTCATGATGATCAACTTGCCGGAAACTGATGTGACGGGGCACTTCCTGCTGCCACACATGAAAGTCGAGCAGTACCTGATGCAGATATTCGACCGAGACCTGGGGAGCCTCATCGCGGCGTACCGACGTGCGGGCATCCTCAATCGCACGGACTTCCTGATCACGGCGGACCACGGCATGACCGGCGTCACGACCCGGCTGCCATTTGCCGTGCTCGATCGCTCGATCCAGCAGGCAGGAGCGACCAAGGTGTATCTGGAAGCGGATACCGGCGCCGCCATCGGCATCAAGGAGTTGCAAAAGGCGAGAGCCGTCGCGTTGAATGTAGCCCGACTCGGTGGTGGGTCGATCGACGCCACGTATTACAAGACACTCGAACATGGAGAGTGGTCGTATCGAGCCGCGTATGTCCGGAGCGATCTACCGTACCGAGTAAGTCAGGCCTACGCTATGTTGATGGCAACCAACGCGTCCGCGGACGGCCCGGAAGTGTTCGCGGTGTACGCTCCCCACGTCACGACCGGAGATCGGATCTCCAACGGCTATCACTGGCTGGGCGGGCACCTCGGTCCCGGTTGGGAGGATCAACACATTCCGTTTGTGCTGGCAGGCGCAGGTATCAAGCATGGCGTCCGATCGACCTACCCGGCGCGGTTGGTCGACATTGTGCCCACCCTGGAGAGACTGCTGACATTGCAGCCGTCTCAGAGTGACGGAATCGTACTGGCCAATGCGCTGGTCGGCGCGGGGCACAACGCAAGATCGAAGCAGCAAGCCGTGGGTGTGCGTCTGGTGCCCCTGGTGCGTGCCTTGCAGGAGCGATCGCTGGATCGCTAGTCTTCTCGAGACGGTTTCGGCTCATCCGGCGGCCGCCGGCTGCGCAAATACTTTTCGAGCTCCTCGATGAGCTCCGGTGCGGTCGCGGTCGGATGTTCACTCGCAAACTGCTTTTCGAGTTGCTGCACGTACTCCATTGCATCCGGATTTTCGGAGAGAGCCTCGTCGATCTGGGCTTGGAATGCAGTCGCTCGTGTCTCGAGCGTGTCGAGTGGGACCTCGAGCCTGGTAATGGCGAGCGTTCGCCGCAGGAGTGACAGCGCCACATGAGGATTGGGTGACGCGGAAATGTAGTGCGGCACGTTTCCCCAGAGGCTCACCCCGGGACGGTCCAACTGGCGCCAGCTATCGTGCAGGACGCCCAGGATACCGGTGGGACCTTCATAGCTCGAGGTCGTGATGCCGAGCGTCTTGAACTCCGCAGCTGCGCTGGGGACGGTCGAAAAGCCGGTGACGCGGGGATCGACCGTATGGGGCACGTCAGCCAGAAGTGCACCCAGGGTCAAGAGACATGATGCATCCAACTGCTCTGCGATCCGGCGGACGACCGTACAGAATGACCTCCACTTCAGTTGAGGCTCCGTTCCGATGAGCAACACTACATCGTTCTCGGCATCCGGAATCTGATGAGCGTAGAACTCGTTGAGTGGCCATTCGAGCGAGCGGTGACCCTGTGGAGTCAGGCTGATCATGGGGCGAGACTCGGTGAAGTCGAAAAACTCTTCCGGGTCAATACCTGCAAACCGCTTCGCCGACCAGAGCGTCCGAAGAGCGGAAAGCGCGAAGGTGGCGGCCTGGCCGGCATCGTTCCACCCGGCGAATGCGGCCAGCATCACCGGCCGGCGTAACTCGGGCAGTTCGGAACTATCGAGAAAGCGATCCGTGTCCATCGGCCTCCATCCCTACTCTCTGGATTGTGCCGACAGAAC
>JANWJD010000201.1 GCA_025449555.1 Chloroflexota bacterium
TACCATGCGCGACCTGGGAGAGGAAGGGCGCACCTTGCTCTTCGTTTCCCACGATATGGCCGCGATCACGCGCCTGTGCGATCGAGCGATCCTGCTCGAAGGTGGACGCCTGCGGGCGGATGGCCCATCTCACGTCGTCGCGGCGGAGTATCTTCACTCTGGTAAGGGCGGTGGCGTGTCACGGGAATGGATTACAACCCAGACCGCGCCGGGTGACGAGATCGCTCGGTTGCGCCGCATCTCCCTGCAGTCGGAAAGTCAGGGAGAGAGCGGCACAGTCGACATTCAGACCCCGGTCGCAATCGAGGTGGACTACGTCAACCTCAGTTCGGCCCTCAAGCCGACCGTCGAGCTTCAGTTTTACAACCTGGACGGTATCTGTCTCGTCTCGACCAATGACTTCAATAACCGCGAATGGTGGAACACTCCGCGCCATGTCGGGGTGACCCGGGCCGTGTGCCACATTCCCGGTAACTTCTTCGCCGAGGGCCGCGTATCGGTGCACGTCGCCTTGAATACCTACAATCCCAGGCTCGTCCATGCCCTGGAGCGTGATGTCTGGGCGGTTCAGGTCGTGGTGCGGAGTGACGGCGGTGGTGTGCGCGGGCCGGCAGGCGGCACAGTTCCCGGCGTGGTCCGGCCGATGCTGAGTTGGGACGTCCACGAGGAAGCAGAACAATCAGCTGTCCACCAGGAGGCGAGTCGCTAGATCGTCTCGGCGCGGGCTAGTCGGCGGCACTTTTCACCCGCGGCTCGGCGGAAGCAGAGGGGATAGCAGACGGAAACGTTCAGGCGTCAGTTGTGGGCCAGTAGCAGACAGCCCCTATTCCACCCGGTACGAGGCACTTGCCGTCCCTGACGCGCCATGCAGAGTGCATCGCACCGTGGCCGTGCCTGCACCGGTTGCGCTGGTACCGATGACCAATGTCCATGTTACCGTTCCAGCCCGGCCCGCAATCTTCTGCGCGCGCACGGAACGGGCCCGCGATGTCCGATGGCTGGGATACACGACCTGGACCGTGCAGCTTGCCCCCACTCGAGTCGAGGCCGTGATGGTCATGGTATCGCCCCGCGCCAGAGATGGTGGGGACGTAGTGACTCGCACGTTGATGCTGCCGGAGTGAGAGGAAGTGGGCGCAGCGGTGGAATTCGCCGCCGGTGTCGAACTCCCGGCCCAGTCCGAACTGAAAGATGCCTCGACGAATCGGGCAAGGGTGGAGTTGGCGAGGACAATGCCCATTTCGCGATTCTGGTCCAGTGAAGTCGTCGAAATGTTCTCCGAACCGAGGAAAAGGGTGCGGGCGTCTGCCACGATCGTCTTGGCATGCACGTAGGGATTGGGCTGAAACTTCACAACCACGCCGGCGTGGCGTACGGCATCAACTCCGGGACTGCCGGCGGGCACGATCACCCGCACCCGAACACCCCGCCTCACGGCAGTCGCCAGGTGAGCCTCGATTGACGAATCGTCCACCTCCTCGGCGTACACATCGAGGGTGCGATGCGCCGAGTCGATCAGTGCGGTGAAAACACGCCGTGAATTGTACGGACTCACCACCAGATCGGACGCCGATACATGCGGCGCGCGGCGATTCCAGTCGGCGTCGAAGATGGTGCCGATGGCCCTGGCATCCGTGGTGCTTTGTTCGATCAGACCGAACTCGCGAGTGCGCAGGAAGCCGCTGGAGCTAAAGTTGAAGGTGAAGATGCCGGCGGTCGTGCCGTCAATCTCCATCGACTTCTCGTGTGTATAGGTGAAGGCGCCCTCATTCGCCCAGCGCACCGGCACTCCGGCCGCTTGCAATTTGCTGTATCCCAATTGCGCATACCGCTCTGCACCATACGGATGCTGCTCCAACAGCACACGCACGTCCACCCCCCGCGCGTGCGCATGCTGCAGCTCGCTCACGATGCTGCGATCGGTCAGCAGATACACCTCTAACCGAATCGACTTGCGCGCACTTCGAATGAGGTGAAGCACAGGTGAGCGATGCGCCCCGGGCTGGACGAACAGTTGATAGGGGCCGGCCGTGAGGACGCTCTCCTTGGTCTGGGCGGAGATGTGATCGGCCCACGACCAGCCAAAGCCTATGGAAACCAACGCGCTTATCGCGGTGAATCGTGCGGCCGCGCTCTTCGAAAACCTGGTCACGTGCAGGCCCCTCCCGCGATCGAACACGTGTGATGGGACCAGCCTACCGGCTTCAGGCGCATCAAAGCCTCGTTACGGCGTGACGCATATCACAGTGGGAAGCGGCTGTATCCCTTCATCGAAGGTCAACACTCTGCCTACTCCCATTCGCTCGGCCGTGCGGACCAGATATGCATCTATCACACCTCGACCACCCTCGAGATCGTCAGCGACATCGAGCCAGATCTCTTCATCCGGTACCTCGATGGACCGGTGTGTAACAACCGCTCGGAGTGCATCGGCCACCTTGGAAATGGGCCAACGGTATACGCGGAGCAGGACGAAGGCGAGTTCCGCGACAGCAACATTCGGCATAAGGAGCGATTCGTCGGACGCCGTTTGCAGGAGGGCTCGGACCGAGTCCGCCTTGGTTTGGTCGTCGTTTGTCAGATACCGCACCAGAACACTGGTATCAAGGATGCTACTCGGCATCAATGCTGCTCGTGGTTCTCAATGGACCACGCTCGTTCTCGGATCTCCGCCCAGGACAGCTCCGCGACGTGAGGCGGGACAGGCACGCTGCCTGCTATTTCCTCGAGACTTGGATGGCGTTTGAGCGTCACCCTGGGGCGGGATTCTTTGCTCTCGACGTCGAACACCACAGCTTCTCCTGCTTTGAGCTTCAGCAAAGCACGAATCTCGGCCGGAATGGTGATTTGATTTTTGGAACTGAGGGTTGCGACTCTCTTCATGGTGGAATAATAGCAAAAGCTTTACTTTCCAGAAAAGTAAAGCGTAATTCTCAGTGGATCCTTGTGTCGCTTAATTCGCGAGCAACTCCAGCCGGCCCGCCAGAAAGGCACGCTCGACCGCATTCTCGGTGAGTTCGATCGCGTGCTGGTAGGCGCACCGTGCCTCGGCTCGACGTCCTAGCAGTGCCAGGAAATGAGCCCGGGCCGCCGGGAGGTAGCTATAGCCGGCCAGTTGCGGCTCCGCTTCCAGCGCGTCCAGTGCGTCGAGGCCCCGAGCCGGACTTCGTGCCATGCCGACGGCGACCGCTCGATTTAGCGCCACCACCGGTGACGGCCATACCCCAACCAGCAGGTCGTACAGTCCCACCAACTCCTGCCAGTCGGTCGCCTCATAGCTGGGCGCCTCGGCGTGGACCGCGGCGATCGCGGCCTGCAGCGCATAATGCCCGGGAGGCCGGCTGACGATCGCCTCACGTACCAGGGCAATCCCCTCGGAGATGGCGGCGCGATCCCAACGGGTGCGATCCTGCTCGGCCAACTGGATCATCCGTCCACTCTCGCCAATCCGAGTATCCCGTCGGGCGTGGGTCAGTAAGATCAGTGCCAGCAACCCGGCCACGTCGGCATTCTCGGGCAGGAGAGCGCGCAGCATGCGGATCAGGTCGAGCGCACGTTCGACCAGGTCGTGCCGGACCAGACTCTCTCCGGCCGGAGCGGTATGTCCGGTCGTGAACAGCAGGTGAATAACCGCTAACACGCCTTCGATGCGAGCGGGCAGTTCGTGGGGCTTTGGCACCCGATACGGAATGCGCGCCGCCGCGATCTTCTTCTTGGCCCGGGTGATGCGTGCGGCCATGGTGGTCTCGCTCACCAGGAACGCCCGCGCAACTTCCGCCGTCGTCAGACCGCAGAGGAGCCGCAGAGTCAGGGCCACCTGCGCCTCAACCGCCAGCGTGGGGTGACAACAGGTGCAAATCAGCCGCAGTCGGTCATCCGGATAGTCATCATCGACGGCCGGCTCGTCCTCATCCACCACCAGCAGCGGGAGAGCCCGGCGCATCGTGGCCTCACGGCGAACGAGATCAAGCGCTCGGTGGGTGGCGACCGTTGTCAGCCAGGCACCCGGTCTGGCCGGTACACCCTGCGCTTCCCACGTGGTAAGCGCTCGCGCGAACGCGTCTTGTACGCACTCCTCCGCCAGGTCGAGGTCGCGCGTGACGCGCACCGTCGCGGCGAGCACGAAGGCCCACTCGAGACGGTGCGCGTCGGCGACCGCTGCCGCAACTTCGCTCAGCCAAGCACCATGATCGGCCGCACCTCGAGTCCACCATCAGTCGCCGGGATCTGCTTCGCCAGCGCGACCGCTTCATCCAGGTCGGCGGCCTCGACCACATAATAGCCGCCGAGGGCCTCTTTCGTCTCGACAAACGGGCCATCGGTGACGGTAAAGGTACCGGCCCCATTCGGGCGGACCGAGGTGGCAGTCGACGTTGACTGCAGAGCGTTCCCGCCCTTGATGGCGTCCCTGTTTTTCTCATTGAATGCGATGTGCCCCTGCATTCCCTCATTCTGGGCAGCCTCACTGGCATTCGCCCACGCGGCCTCGTCGCCGTAGATCAAGATCAGGTACTGCGCCATGTTCATGTCCTTTCTGCAGTAGTGTCGTTTTCGAGGCTCGCTGTGCGCACCTCTTCAACTTACCGACGAACGGCACCCGCCCAAATCGACAGCCGCATTCAGAGATTGTAGTGAAGTTTCGTTGGGAATGCTCTCCCGAACATTTTTCCCTTCGGTGCCCGTGCTCGCCGTCGTAGCTCGGCGCTCTCGTGCAACAATTTGTACTCCAGAGCCGCCACGGCCGAGCCGGCGACCCCTCCGTATACCCGCAAATGTCAAGCTGTTCTCGCCGGTTGCATGCGACGTGGCGGCGTCCGGTTCCATGGGCCGCCTCGACTCGTTGTTACACTCTCCAGGCGCGCATCGTTTTAAGGAAGAGGTAGTATACATCAGTTCCCCTGTATACCAAACGAGATCGCGATGGACCCGCAGGACGTGACCAGATCGTTGCACGCGCAAACCCAGATCGTGCATGACGCCATCAGGGATGTGGTACACGACGCCGCATGTCGCACCCACTCCTCAAAGCGTCAAGAGCGGATCGAAGCTCAGCTCGAGCAGGTTTCGCGCGAAGTTACGGACATGGTCAAGCGCATGAAGCACAGCCTGGAAGAGGCGGATCCGAGCGGCGAACGTACGGCCGTCCGCCCTATATCGGATGTAGCCCCGCAAACTCCAGCCCGGCTTCCTCCGGGAAGTCGAAGCGGATATTCATGGCCTGCACCGCCTGACCCGACGCGCCCTTCATCAAGTTGTCGATCGCCGCCATCACGACCACCCGATTGTTCTCCTCGTCCAGTTCGAAGCCCACGTCGCAGTAATTGCTGCCGGTCAGAATCTTCGGTTCGGGATATCGAAAGACGCCGCTGTTTTCCTTGACCAGTCGGATAAATGGCTCCGTGCCGTAACAACTTCGATACACCTTCCACAGATCCCGTTCCGTCGTCGGCTTCCGCAGGAAGACGTGTGAGGTGGCCAGTACTCCCCGCACAGCCTCCACGGCGGTGGCGGAAAAGGCGATCGTCGGCCGTTCCCCCGACGGGCCGGTCAACTCCTGTTCCAGTTCGGCGGTATGGCGGTGACCGGTCGGCTTGAAGGATCGCATCACACCACTGCGCTCCGGATGATGGGAGGCCAGCCCCTCTTCTGCTCCCGCGCCGGAGGATCCGGTCTTCACCTCTACTACCACCGGCTTGGCACGATCGACCAGTTCCTCTGCGAACAGGGGATACAGTCCGAGGATGGCGGCGGTGGCGAGACACCCGGCACTGGAGATGGCGTTGGCGCTCCGCATCTCAGCTCGGTGGAGCTCCGGAATGCCGTAGACGAAGCGCTTCAACAAGTCCGGATGGGGGTGAGGGTGTCCGTACCAGCGCGGGTACTCTTCTGCCTCGCGGAGGCGAAAGTCGGCGCTCAGGTCGATCACCACCGGAGCGATTTCGAGAAAACGATCCATTCGCTCGCCCGATGCGCCGTGAGGCAGCGCCAGGAAAAGCACATCACAGCGCTGCAGATCGTCGATCCGACTGAAGGCCAGGTTGGTTCGTTTCCGTAGATTGGGATGAACCCCGACCACCCGCTTGCCGGCACGGCGCTCGGATGTGACCTGCCCGACCTCCACCCTGGGATGTGCCAGCAGCAGACGAAGTAACTCGCCCCCCGTGTACCCCGAGCCACCGGCGATAGATGCGGTTATTCGCCCCAATCTTCCTCTTCCTCCGGCGCAAGAGCCAGGGCCGGTGGACTCACGCTCACGACCTCCAGCTCAACGCCACACTCTGGGCACTCGACGATTTCACCCTTCTCCGGCGCCGCGATCGACACCGTTCCGGCACATTCCGGGCATTCTGTTTCCATTTGATCCCTCCTTATATAGAGATGCGCGTGATTGTGTGGGAGGCGCAAAACCCCCTCCCCAACCCCTCCCCCGCGGCGCAGTGGAGGGGCTCGATAGCCCAAGCTACCGCGCGTGGCAATAGCTACTACTCAATCCTACGTTCCCGCTCTTCCCCTCTCCCTTCAAGGGGGTGGGGGAGGGGGTGAGGGTAAGCATCACCCATTCCCCTCTTTCTCTCCAACTGCCCGCAGCGCGTCCTCGAATGCCTCCGCTGCCTGGATCACATGTGTCTCCTCCACGATCAAAGGGGGAAGGAAGCGGACACTCGTGCTGCCGGCGGGGATGGCGAGGACGTCCGCCGCCTGCATCCGCTGCAGCACCGGCGAGGCGTTACGCTTCAGCTCCACCGCGACCATGAGGCCGCGACCGCGTACCTCCCGGATCAGCGGATGCTCGATCGCACGCAATCGCTCGAGCAAGACCGCGCCCACTTTCGATACGTGCGGGTTGAAATTGGGCTCGCCGACGACGCTCAGGGTCGCGATCCCGGCGGCGCATACCAGCGGATTGCCGCCAAAGGTGCTACCGTGGCTCCCCGGCGGAATACGATCCGCGACCTCCGGCGATACCACCGTGACCCCGATCGGCAGGCCGTTGGCCAGCGGCTTGGCCAGCGTCATGATGTCCGGCACGGTACCGCTGTGTTCGAAGGCGAAAGTTTGTCCGGTGCGAAAGGCCGTCTGTATCTCGTCGAAGATGAGCAGCGCACCGGTCTTATCACAGATGCGCCGCAACCCCTGCAGATAGTCATCTGAGGCGACCCGCACCCCGCTCTCACCCTGCACCGGCTCGACGATCATGGCGGCCGCATCGACCAATGCCACCCGAGCCGCCTCGAGATCACCCAGTGGAATCTGCTCGCAGCCGTCGAGTAACGGGGCGAACGAGGCACGGTGCTTCGCTTCGCCGGTCACAGAGAGCGCGCCGTAGGTACGGCCGTGATACGCTCGCTTCGCAGAGATCAAGCGCGGCCGGCCGGTCGCCGCGCGCGCGTACTTGAGTGCTGCCTCGACAGCCTCCGCGCCCGAGTTGCCAAAGCTGATGTGACGTAACGAGGATGGGAGCAACTGCTGGAGGGCCTGCGTGAAGGCCGCGCGCGCGTCGTTGTAGAAGCTTTGATGGCAGCTCACCAGGCGTCCGGCCTGTGCCACGATGGCAGCAGTGACGGCCGGGTGCGCGTGCCCGAGGATGGCGACGCCGTAGTTGCTCATCATGTCCAGGTATCGTGTGCCCTCGGCATCCCACAGATACGGGCCTTCGCCGCGTACCAGTGCGATATCACGTTTGTGATACAGCGGAATACGATACTCGTCCTCGATCTCCACGATTCCACGCTCAGCCAGTTGCATGATTGCTCCCTTTGATATGTGTCCCTTCGCCGGCCAGGGCAGCCGTGATGGCATCGGCCCGGTTGGCGTCCGCCAGAATCACTTCGCCCACGCCGCGCCGTACGGCGTCCGCCGCGGCCAGCACCTTCTTTTTCATACGTCCCTGTGCCATCGATACATACTCGTCGATCCGATCGAGCTCGATCTCGGCAATGGTCGAGCTCGGGTCGTCGAGCCTCTCCAGCAATCCGGCTGTGTTGGAGAACACGAGCAATCTCTCGGCCCCGAGCGCGATCGCCAGCTCCATGGCCAGCTTATCGCCGTCCACGTTGATCGCTACCCCGTCGCGGCTGAGCGCGGGCGGCGTCAACACCGGCACATAGCTATTCTCCAGCAGCAGACACATCAGCCGTACGTCTACTGACTCGATGCTGCCCGCATAGTCGCCGTCCAGCACCTTCGCTTTACCGTCCTCCACGATCCGGATCCGGGCCTTCCGGCGGCCCAGCACCATTCCGCCATCCAACGCGGAGAGCCCAACCGCGTTGGCGCCGTGCCGCTGCAGCAACTCCACGATGCGCTTGTTCACCTTGCCGCAATAGGCCATCAGGAAGAGGTCCATCGTCGCTTCATCGGTGTACCGGCTCACCTGTCCCGAGGAAGAGGTCACGAGCCGCGGCTCGAGGCCGACCCGCCGCATGAGCGAGTCGAGCTCCACATTGGCGCCGTGCACCAGCACGTACGGCTGCTCGAGCCGCGCCAGCGACGCCAGAAAACGCTCGAGCTCGATGCCCGCACTTCCTCCCAGCTTGATGACGAGTGGACGCACGGCTACAGCTCCTCCAGGACGCGGGTCAACACCCGTATCCCCCGGAGATAGTCGTCGACCTCTATGTGTTCCTCCGGCGTATGATCCAGGCTGGAGTCGCCCGGACCGTACGCCACCATCGGGCAGTTCCACACCGGACCCACCACGTTCATATCCGAGGTGCCGGTTTTGAGCTTGAAGCGCGGATTGGCGTCCTCGAGTCGAATCGAGCGCAGGAATGAAGCCACCAGTGGATTGCGCCGATCGGAGCGCACGGCGGGTTCGCCTGGGCTGAAAGAGAAGGCGCCATCGGGCAGGAGCGCTTCGATCTCCGGTTGCAGCGCGTCTGGCTCCAGACCCGGCGGCAAACGCAGTCCGACCTGCAGCGAGGCCACATCCTCCATTCCATCATGAGTAGAGTTCATGGCCAGCAACGATGGCGTGAGTTCGTAAAAGCCGCCTTTCCGCTCTGCCCCCGGGACGCGCCGCGTGCACCAGGCAACGAGCTCGTTCCAGAAGGTGACCGCGACCTCAGGCGCGCTCGGCAGCGGTCCAGCGCTATGCCCCCCGGCCACCGCGACCTCGACCCTGAACCGCATGCTTCCTTTATATCCCAGCACGACCGCATCCCAGCCGCTGGGCTCGGCGATCACCAGGTATTCGGGCGCCGGGCGCTGGAGCAGGGAGCGTGCCCCCACGGACGGCCCTTCCTCCTGTACGGCGCCGATCACCGTGACAGTCCGGCGCAGCCGGGGCGCAGCGCGCGCCGCGGCGACAATCGCGGTCGCCAGCGGCCCTTTCGCATCCACCGCCCCACGGCCGTAGAGCGCGCCATCGTACAGCTCGACTTCGATCGCGCCGGGCACCGTGTCCATGTGTCCCAGGATCACTACTTCTCCTGTGGCGTCGGATCGCTGGGTGGGATGCAGCGTCGCCACCACATTGCCTGCGCCGTCCCGGCCGGCGTCGAAGCCAAGCTCCGTCATACTCTCGACCAGGAGGGTCGCGACTGCGTCTTCCGCGCCGCACAGACTCGGAGTGCGCAACATGCCGGCCAGCAAGTCGACGGCGGCACCGTCGTCGGGTGTCATGCGGCGGTTCTCCCCGCTTGCTCGCCCTGCTGCAATACGTAGTCCACGATCCTGGCCGGGATATTCACCCCGGTCGTATCGATACTGTTGC
This sequence comes from Chloroflexota bacterium, assembly GCA_025449555.1. Classification (GTDB taxonomy): domain Bacteria; phylum Chloroflexota; class UBA5177; order UBA5177; family UBA5177; genus JANWJD01. The sequence goes on from JANWJD010000201.1 coordinate 9,716, forward strand.
GGAACTCCATGGTGTAGTTCACCTCGTTTACCAGCAGTCCGCGCTCGCTTTCGAGCAGATCGACCGCCAGGATACCTCCACCCACGGCCCGCGCCGCGGCGATCGATCGCTCTGCGATCTCATCCGTAACCGGGCAGTTGTCCGCCTCGCCCCCGCGTGCGGTGTTCGTGATCCAGTGGTCGGAGTAACGGTAGATGGCGCAGATGCACTGATCACCTACCACGAACGAGCGGATGTCGCGGCCCGGCTTCGGCACGTACTCCTGCACGTAGAAGATCGAGTGATGGTATGAGCCCAACACCTCTTTGTGCTCCAGGATCGCTTCGGCCGCGTAACGGTCGCTCACCAGCGAGAGCAGACGGCCCCAGGATCCCACCGCCGGCTTGAGCACGGCCGGGTACCCGACGTCCTCGATCGCCCGCAATGCCGACTCCGGCGTGAAGGCTATGAGGGTGCGCGGAGACGGCACACCCTTACGCGCCAGCGCGCTGGAGGTCAGAATCTTGTTCCCACAGGTGTCTGCCACGGCGTAGGTGTTGACGGTGGTGACGCCGGCATCCCCCAGCAACTTCAGCCCATAGAGCGCACGGGAATGATTGATCGCTCGCTCCAGCACCACGTCGTACTGGAAGACGTTTTCGCCCAGCTCGAAGATCACCTCGCGATCGTCGATGCGACCGAACTCGATACCGCGCTGCCGGAATTCGTCGAACAGCAACTTTTCCTCGGTACGGACGCGCGAATACAGAATGCCGACCTTCATACCGTGCTCTCCCAGCCGTACCGGCGGACGTACTCCAGAATGCCTCCCGCTTCGGCGATCTGGGCCACAAATGGCGGCAGCGGATTCGTACGATACGTCTCGCCATTGGTGCGGTTCACGATCGTGCCCGCCTGGGGATCGACCTCCAGCTCGTCCCCTTCCGAGATGCGGCCCGCATCGGGGCAGGTGAGCACCACCAGCCCCACGTTCACCGCGTTGCGATAGAAGATGCGGGCGAATGAGGGCGCGACGATAGCGGCGACCCCACACGCCTGAATGGCCAGCGGAGCATGCTCGCGCGATGAGCCGCACCCAAAATTCCTCCCACCGACGATGACGTCGCCGGGGCGCACACCGGTGGGAAAATCCGGCCGGACTTCACACAGGCAGTGTTCGGCCAGCGAGGCGCGGTCGGTCGTGACGTTGTACCGCCCCGGGATAATTTCATCCGTATTCACATGGTCGTGGAGCTTCCAGGCTCGTCCCATCGTGCTCTCCTCTCTCAGCGCGCCAGATACGGACGCGGGTCGGTGATGTGGCCGGCGATAGCGGAAGCCGCTGCCGTGGCCGGGCTCCCGAGATACAACTCCGAAGTGGGATCGCCCATGCGACCCTTGAAATTGCGATTCTGGGTGGTAAGGGCGCGCTCGTGGCCCGCCAGGACTCCCTGGTGACGGCCGATGCACGGCCCGCAGCCGGCATTGGTGATCTGCGCTCCCGCTTCCATCAAGGTCGAGATGTATCCCCGGCGCAACGCCTCCAGGTACACGTCGCGCGAGGCCGGAGTGATCACCAGCCGAGTTCCGGCGTGGACCGTCTTCCCTTGCAACACCTGCGCCGCGATGGCCAGATCGTCAACCCGCCCGTTGGTGCAGGTCCCGATGAAGACCTGGTCGAGCGGCGTGCCCTCCACCTCATCCACCGATGTCACATTGGACACCTCGTTCGGGCAGGCCACCTGCGGCGTGAGATCGGTGACGTCGAGCTCGACCGTGTCGGCGTACGCGGCATTGACCGGATAGGCCGGCTCGTACGCTTCCCGCGCGCGGCTCTCGAGATAGGCAAACGTCACCTCATCCGGTTCGACCAGCCCGGCTTTGGCGCCCATCTCGATCGACATGTTGGCCAGTGTCATGCGCTCGCTGAGGTCCATGCTCTTCACTGCCTCACCCCCGTATTCGATCGCCATCGACGTGGCCCCGTCCACATCCAGGCGCCGCGCCAGCGCCAGGCAAATGTCCTTGGCATACACGCCGTGCTGCAACTCACCGTGCAGCGTGATGCGCAACGTTTCCGGGATGCGGAACCAGGAGCGACCGGTAGCGTAAATCACCGCTACATCGGTGGACCCCATACCCGTCCCGAAACAGCCGAGCGCTCCATAGGTACAGCTATGCGAATCCGCACCCACTACCAGTCCGCCCGGTACGACGAAGCCCCGCTCCACCATCACCTGGTGGCAGATGCCTTCAGTGAAGACGTTGGTGATGCCCTGCTCCTCGATGAACGCCCGTATGCGGCGATGCAGCTCCGCCGCGGCCACGGTGGGGGCGGGGACCATATGGTCGAATGCGATGATGACGCGCTCCGGGTCCCACAGCGGCCGTTCCAGCTTGCGGAAGGACTCAATCGCGAGGGGCGTGGTATTGTCGTGACTCATCACGTAATCCACCGGAGCGATCACGATTTCTCCGGCCCGGACCGGCCGGCCGA
>JANWJD010000202.1 GCA_025449555.1 Chloroflexota bacterium
GCATTACCCAAGCACACGACGGAACCCTCACCCTCACCCCCCGGGCCGCTGGGGGGCTCTGCGTCACGGTGCAGCTACCCGCCGCGCCAGGGAGTGTCGGGGCTGTCGATTGAACGGTGTGAGTAACCCGACACGCCGATCTGCGGATTGGCGGGGAAGGCTCTGTCAACGCCACCAGGGCACATGGGCGCCCTCGACTGCCCGGGAAACCGGAGCTTCCAGCTCGGACGTCAGCTCGCCGAGCTGCTGGATCCACTCACCGGCGATGACGGCGGCCACGGCGGATTCACCGCTCGCCGGGTTAACTCGCCATCGCTGCAGCGACGCCAGCGCCGCCGCACGCAGGGCGTCGTTCGATACTTCTGTGCCCGAGAGGAGAGCGCTGGTCCGACCGTCGAGTTGGTCGGCGAGTTGCACCAGGCGGGCAAGCATGAGCTGCGCCTGGGCCCGCAATGCCATCACCCCATCACCCGTATCCTGCACTCGATAGCCCATGTCCGCAATCAGATCGAGCAGATCGCCGACCATCATGGCATTCGTCCCCGCCGCCACCAGCGCAGCGGCCGCCTGAGGATCCAATGGCTTTGCGCCGCGCTCGTTCAGATAGAGACCGAACGCCTCATCGGCACGCTCCCGGGCCTGCACAGCCAGGCGGCGTCCCACGCTGACATCTTCAGCCGAACCGGACGCGAGGACGCGATCGAACGAGGGCGCCAGGAAGGAGGCCACGGCCCGATAGAGCCCTGCAACGGCAACTCCGAAAGCGCCTCGCGCGCCCCGCGGCCAGAGGAGGAGCCCGATGACGACGCTCACCCCGACACCCGCTGCGATATCCTCGATGCGTACCAGGCCGACCTGCCACCCTACCGGCGCGATCAGGTTGAAGAGAATGATCACGAGCACCGTAAACGCCGCCTGCCCCACCAGGAAGCTGATCGTACTGCTCGCATAGGTCGCGAGCAACACGGCGACCGGCAAGGCAACCCACAGAATCGGGGAGGTGGCACCGAACACCAAGGTGAAGAGCGCGCCCACGGTGACACCGATGACGGTGCCCGCCAGGGCCTCCACGGTCGTCCGGCCCGTCCCGAAGGCATTGGATCGCAGCACCGAGAGGGTCCCGAGTACCACCCAGAAGGCGTGCTGGAGTTGTAACTCCCGGGCGAGCAGCACGGCCAGCGCCAGTCCGATTCCAACGCGCAAGCTTTGATGCAGCACGCCGGAGGTGGGCGCCAGGTGCGCTCGAATCGTGCGGACAATCCGGAGCACCGGTCTAATCCTACCCGGCCGCGGTGTCCCGGCCGGCAGAGCGATACCGTCTTCAACCTGCCCACCGGCCGCGATGACGGCATTGGTGCCAATCACCAGCGCAAGATAGGAGACCACCCGCAGCCAATGATCCGCGTCGAGACCGGCGAGGACCTCCTCGGATGCCGATCCGGCGCGCAGTGCCCCTTCTGCCCACTGGTCGAGTGCCTGACGGTGCGTCAGCCGGGCCGTATCGAGGGTTGACAATTCCGGCGGCGAGCCACCCATGAGCACATCGGCACTGGACTCGAGGGTACGCTCGACGGCGGCAGCCAGACGGTTGCCCTCGCCCAGGCAGGGATGGACCGGACGGCTCTGGAGCCGGAAGGAACGGGTCGCGAAGTCCAGCGTTCGCTCCAGTTCCGTCAGGAGTTCGACAAACGCGCGATCGCGGCGGGTGGGGCCTGCCGGCCGCTTCGGGGCGGACTTGTACTGCCGGCGCACTGCCTCGACTGCATCCCGTGCCGCCTCCTCGTCCGGGGTGAGGTCACTGGTCTCCGACATGTGGCGCCGGGCGTTGATCAATCGAGCAAGGGCGCGACACGCTTCGGCTGCTTTCGCTCGAAGGTACAGGCGTTCGTAGCGTGGCCAGAAGTAGACGCCCGCCAGAGTTGAGACGATCCCGGCCATGAGCCAGCCGGCAAGACGTGGGCCGACTGCTCCCGCCGATGCCGGAACACTCACCGACAGGACAAAGGAGAGCAGGAGGGCCGTCTGAGCGGCTGCCACGTAGCCCCCGAACACACCGACGAACTGGATCCAGAAGCCGACCAGCAGCATGCACAACACGGCGACCCAGACGACCGATGAGGCAAGCGTACCCAGAACCACCAGCACGGTCCCAACCAGAACGGTAGCCACATATGCGGCAGCCCGCGGACGCCTCGGTCCGCCGAAGTTGGCCATGACCAGCAGCGCGAAACAGCCGAAGGCGACGAAGGTAGTAACTTGCACATCTCGAATGCCGAGCTTGGCGACGGCAAAGGCAGCGGGGATGACGAGTGCCGCCCGAATGGCTCGGAGCAAGCTGGACAGCCCGGGGTCGTTTGGCAGCCGCTGCCTGAAGTGGGCAGATAGGGTTCTGGTCGCAGGCACTCGTCTGACCATCCTATTAGAGTTCGCAGAAACATCGAGCCGGCGACGGAGCAACCGGCCGACCACCTATCCAGTATTTTCTAAATTTGCGCTTTGCCGGGAACCTCTCAGGGTCGATGCGGAATTGTGCCGGGCTCCTTCATGGCACTGTATGCGCGGTGAAGGGTAGCGATCGTAAGGCGACTGGAGACGACTGGATGATCGAGGTCGTGGTAGTCCCGTACAGGAGAAATCGATCGAGGATGCGGTCGAGTTGCTCCATGGCAGGAATGTAGACTTTCAGGACGAAACAATCTTCGCCGGTGACGCGATGGCACTCCACCACCTCTGGGATGCGCTGCGCCAGTTCGCCGATCTTGCTCAATTGCCCGGTGTTGGGCCGAACGCGGATATAGGCCGCGATCGGTAAACCGAGAGCGGCCGGGTCGATATCCAGGCGATAGCCGGTGATGACTCCGCTCTCTTCCAGTCGCCGGACGCGTTCAGTCACGGCCGGAGGAGACATTCCGATGCGGCGGCCGAGTTGGGCCATGGTCTGGCGCGGATTATCCCGCAGTTCCTGCAGCAGACGCAGATTGATCCGGTCTATTAGCGGATTTGCAGGGTTGTAAGTAAAAAGTTGCTCTTCCCGTTGATTCTCATGCATGGATCGTGAACTGCCTTGTCTTCCCTCTGTACTGCGGGTCTCTTCCTTTCTACCATGAATGCATGGCCCATGTCGTCCAGACACCCCAGAATGAGTCTCTTCCCGTGGCCGGCGTTGCAGCCCGGATCCCGCCCCACGCGTTCTTCCTGGTGAGCGCCGTCTTTCACTACCTGGGGCCGGCATTCGCTGTTTTGCTGTTCAAGCATGTTGCCGTGCTTGGTGTCGCGTGGCTGCGGATCGGCAGCGCTGCTGCCGTCTTTGCCACCTGGCGACGACCGTTGCGGGTCTTTGTGCAGAGCTCGCGGCTACAGCGTCAAACGCTGTTTGCGCTCGGCGTGGTGCTCGGCCTGATGAACGCCTGCTTCTATCTCGCCATCTCCCGCCTACCACTTAGCACGGTCGGTACGATCGAGTTCCTGGGACCTCTGACGCTGGCCGCCATCGGCATCCGGAGCCGGCGCAACGGGTTGGCGCTCGTCTTGGCGGTAGCGGGTGTCTTCCTCCTCACCCGGATCCGTTTGAGTTACGAGCCATTGGGATTTCTGTTCGCGTTCGCCAACTGTGCGCTCTTCATGCTCTACGTGGTCCTGGGACACAAGATCGCTCAAGATGGAGGAAGCGAGGGGATCGATCGACTGAGCGCCGCCATGCTCATCGCGCTCTTGACCGTGATGCCGGTGGGGTTCCTGGGCGCAGCGCCGGCATTCACTCACCCGGAACTTCTCATCGCCGGCGTCGGCGTGGGGGTGTGCTCCTCGGTCATTCCCTATGTCTGCGACCAGTTGGCGCTGGCACGATTGCCGCGCGCCAGTTTTGCGCTCCTGCTCTCGCTTCTGCCGGCATCAGCCACCGTCATCGGCGTTGTAGTCCTGCGGCAGATACCACACCTCTCTGAGATCGCCGGGATTGCCCTGGTCATCCTCGGCGTGGCAGTCCATCAGGAGAACGTGGTCCGCCGATAGGAGGCCCACGGTGCGTACGCTTAGAGCAGGATCGAGATACTACGAACTGGGAGGTACATCCTGATGAAGGAGGTCAGACGGTCTCGACCCCGACCAGCCGCGCAATCTCACGCAAGTGGTCGAATTGTTTGCATGATGACATACGATAAGTACAGTGGAAGAGTTGATCGAGGAGCTGCGGGCGACGTTCCTGTTCGAGCCATTCTCGGAGGAACAGCTGTACTGGCTCGCCGCGCATGCGACCGTTGAATCGCTCGAGCCGGGTGTCTACGCCTTCACCGAGATCCAACCGCCCGACGCCCTCTGGGTGCTTCTGGCCGGTGAGTGGCGTCTGAGCCGTACCGTCGCCGGACGCCAGGTGGCCGTGGGGACGTCCTCCACGCCTGGCGTGTGGGCCGGCTGGTTGCCGGTCTTCGACCAGCGGATCTCTCTGGGCGTACAGGCGACGCGCCCGAGCCGTATGCTGCGGATCCCCAAAGCGGCCGTCCAGCACATGCTGGTCAGAGGGTATCCGATCGCCAGCCATCTCATCACCGGCATCTACGACGGCGTGCAGACACTCATGATGCAAACGCGTCAGCAAGACAAGATGATCGCGCTCGGCAAGCTCTCGGCCGGGCTCGCCCACGAACTCAACAATCCGGCCGCAGCCGCCCGCAGTGCGGCGTCCGAGTTACGGCGGGTGCTCAGTGACGGGCAGGAGGCCGCGCTGCTGCTGGCTACGGCCGGACGATCGCCTGACCAGGCAGCGGCACTGACCGACGGACTGAAGGGTCTGTTGCATCACGTGGCGATACGCGTCGCCGTGGCGGAGCAGCTTGACCCCCTGGAACGCAGCGACCGTGAAGACAGCATGGCGGCCTGGCTCGACGAGCGTGGCGTACCCGAGAGTTACGACGCGGCTGCGACCCTGGTGGACGCCGGTCTCGACGTCGCGTGGCTGGAGACGGTGGTGCAGCGCGTTCCCCCGGAGGCATTGCAGGCTGTCCTACGCACCATCACGGTGACCGCAGCAGCCGGTGCCCTGGTGGACCAGGTCGAACGCAGCACGACGCGGGTCTCCGAGCTGGTGGATGCTATCAAGTCGTACACCTATCTGGATCAGGCTCCGCTGCAGGATGTCGACGTGCACGAGGGCCTGGAGGACACTCTGACGATGCTCGGTCACAGGCTACGGGCGGGCATAACCATAAGGCGCGACTTCGACCCTTCGCTGCCGCGGATCTGCGCATCGGGCAGCGACCTCAATCAGGCCTGGACCCATTTGATCGACAACGCCGTCGACGCCATGGACTCCACCGGCCGACTCCGTCTGCTGACGAGGCACAGCGGCGACGATGTGGTGATCGAGATCGGCGACGACGGCCACGGCATCCCGCCCGATATACAGTCACGCGTGTTCGAGCCGTTCTTCACGACGAAAGAGGTGGGTGCGGGGAGTGGCCTGGGCCTCGACATCGTCTACCGCATCGTGGTCACGCAGCATTACGGCGACATCACGCTGCGGTCTACTCCGGGCGACACGATCTTCACTGTACGGCTCCCCATCGAGCGCCCCGACGACACGTCGCAGACTGTGACGCTGGGGATGAGAGCAGAGGCCGAACGGGAGGCTGAACCGGCTTGACATTCGCCGTCAGCGCACGAAGTAGGGCTGGCTTTTGCCGGTTTCGGTATAGCCCTTGAGCCGGGCCAGGGTTTGCCCCCAGGTGTAGGCAGCCGAAGGCATACCCGGATCCCCTTCCGCGAAACCAGCGTGGGTAAAGAGCACGCGGGTTCCCGGCGCATCGGGATTGTCGGACAACTCAAATCGAATTTCAGTGCCGACCCAATGGGGTGGAAAACTTTGAGGCTGCCAGATCACACGCGTGTCATCGGCCTCTTTCACCAGGAGATCGAACGGGACGGGAGCTTCAACAAACGATGGTTTCAGCAGTCCACCTATACCGGCCGGGACTTCTGCCTGCTCCGTCCACCAGCCGGTAATCCCAGGATGCGTGGTGAGCGCCTCACGGACCGTCGCACGATTTGCCGCGCTGTCGACCTGCATAACGATGTCGGGCATGATGTCCACTCCTTATATTTAAGTCTGAGCTACATTGTATGGCATTGCGGCCGACATTTCAACTCGGGCTAAAATGTTCGTATGGACAGCTTTCTTCACGCGCTGCCGGAGGTCACCGGATTGCTGCAGAACAAGGTCGCCATCATCACGGGCGCCAGTCGAGGGATCGGCGCTGCGGCGGCTCGCACCTTCGCTGCGGCCGGAGCGAGCGTGGCCCTCGCCGCGCGCGACGAGCAGGCGCTGACATTGGTCGCACAGGATATCCGCTCTGCCGGAGGGCAGGCGCTGGTCGTACGGACCGACGCCGGCGACCCCGCCTCGGTCGAACATCTGGTCCAGCAAACCATCGAGGCGTACGGACGGTTGGATGTTGCCTTCAACAATGCGGGCGATGGCCATCTGCCGACCCCATTGGCCGAGATCGCGGTTGAGGACTTCGACCGGGTCATCCGGACCAATCTGCGCGGCGTGTTTCTGGCTATGAAGTACGAAATTCCGGCCATGCTCACCGGTGGCGGAGGGGCAATCGTCAACATGTCCTCCACCGCCGGATTATCGGGTGTGCGCGGTATCGCTTCGTACGTGGCCGGCAAGCATGGCATCATCGGCCTGACCAAGAGTGCGGCGCTCGATTACGCCGATCGAAACATTCGGGTCAACGCAGTTGCCCCCGGTCCGATCGACACCTACCGGCTCGAGCGTGTGCCGGACGAGACCAGACAACGCATATCCGCCGCCGTGCCGATGCACCGCCTGGGTCAGCCAGAGGAGATTGGCGCAGTCGCGGCCTGGCTCTGTTCCGACCTGGCCTCGTTCGTCACCGGGGCGGTGATCTCCGTCGATGGCGGAAGGCTGGCCGGCAGCGCGTAAGCCGAGCGAGGCTCGGGTGGTAGGGCACCACCACGACCTCGATCATCCTGTCGTCGCCGGTGCCGCTGCGCTCGCCTCCGCTCCCCGACACCTAGAGTCCAGCTCGATCGTGTGGACCAATACCTTCCCAGAGTACCCACCTGGTACGGCCGGACCGGAATATCTCGGGAGTATCATGGTCGGTCATTGCACCAACCATCCGGCATCCACTGCAAGCATCGTTCCGGTCACAAAGGATGCATTGTCGCTGAGCAAAAAGTGCACGGCACGCGCTACGTCGATCGGTTCGCCAAATCGCTTGAGGAGACTGCGGCCCATGGTGTACTCGATGGCCCGAGGAGAGGCATGAAGATCGCCGGCGAAGCGGGTGTCAATGGTACCGGGATTCACTCCGTTCACGCGGATGCCGTGCGGCGCCAACTCAAACGCCAATGCCTTCGTCAACATCTTCACACCACCCTTGGAGGCGTTGTAATGCGGTTGACAGTGGTCTCCGCTGGCGGCCACTACCTCGCCTTCAACGCTGCCCAGATTGACGATGGCTCCTCCATGGCCGGCCTGCACCAATGCACGGCCAAAGGCCTGAGCGCACAGGAACTGTCCTTTGAGATTCACGTTCATGACGAGATCCCATTCCTCTTCCGGCAGATCGAGGAACGGCGTCATGGTGACAAGCCCTGCGTTATTTACCAGATAGTCCACCCGTCCAAAGTGCTCCAGGGCCGCCGCAACCATGGCCTCTGCGTCGGCCTTGACGGTAACGTCGGTCCGTTTGAAGCGTGCCGCCCCACCATCCGACTCCACCCTTCGAACGGTCTCATCCCCGCCCACCTCACTGATGTCGGCCACCACGACCTGTGCACCGAAGGCGGCCAGCCGCTGCGCTATTCCCCGACCGATGCCGGAACCCGCGCCGGTAACCAATGCAACCCGATGTGTGAGGTCATGTCCTGGATCCAGAGCCATGTGCCACCTCCTCTGTGCCTGCTTGCGCTCGCTACCTTCTTGCCAAGTCGTACTCATCCGCTCATGTGGAGCATGGAACCGGTCCTGTCTGCCTCCCTCCGTGGTACCCCAAGCAGAACATCAGTCGGTATCACCACCACATTGACAGTGCATTCGACTGTCCCTATGATTGTGGATGAGTGCATACGAATGCAAAGCCGTGCTTCGGCATGTATTGACCGTACTTCGTGGCAGCGGGGAGACATCTGACGACGGTACATGAACGCGCTCGTCGCCAGTCGACCCTTCCAGTCGTGCCGGATCCAGCGTCTAGATGAAAGCGAGGAGTAGGTGAGCCCCAACGACGAGACCCACACCACCACCGAGAGTGTCGAGACCAGGAACGGCTCGACCGGCGCGGATGGCATCCCGGCTCCCCTGGTCAGTGCCTCCCGTCCCA
>JANWJD010000203.1 GCA_025449555.1 Chloroflexota bacterium
GTCAGATCTATCAACCATTTAGCCATCATGTCCTCTGGTAGCTCTCGCACACCGGCTGGATCGATCACGTTTGGAGCCAGGATTGTACGGCTGTAGCCGGTCGTCCGATTCGGGCACAGCAAGTCGAGATGCACAGCCAGCGTGTCGCCTGGCTCGGCGCCTTCTACATGGAACGGACCGGTCTGTGGATTTCCGGGCTCCGTTACGTGGATTCCCGCCGCATCGTATCCGGAGGAATCAACCGTGGAGGTGACGACCGTGTCACCATCGGCAATCCGTAGAGCCGGATCGTGTGAGCCGATGGTATTGAAGTAGCGGACCGGCTGGAACTCATGCGTTGCCATTCAAATCTCCTTTTCCCCAGACATGGTCTGCATTCTCGCCGCGCCATCAGGATAAAAGCATCGGCCGGCTGGATCTAGTTCTGTAACTCACCCTTGTAGTTATCGAACCACTCTATTACACTGGTGCCGGAGGAGACGAGATGCGAAATTTCGGATCCGGCATTTCGGACGCTGAAAGCGGCACGGGAAATGACAGCTTACAGCCTATTCAGATTCGTCACCTGAAAGACGAGGCTTATCACCGGTTGAAGGAGGCCATCGTCTCTCTGCAGTTGCCGCCCGGCGAGTTCTTGGTTGAAGCTCGCCTCGCCCAGCAACTCGGCGTAAGCAAGACGCCCGTTCGGCATGCTCTGATTCGACTCGAGAAGGAACACTTCGTCCACACCGTGCCGTTCAAGGGCACCTATGTTCACGGTGTCACCGAAGATGATATGCGAGAACTCTTTGAACTTCGCCTGGCTCTAGAGCAGGCCGGCGTCCAATTCGCGGTGGCACGTGCCGAGTTGAGTGACCTTCAGGAAGTCCGCCGTGTTCTCGATCAGACTCGTGAAGTCATTCAAGGAAATGATCCCGATGCCGCTGCGCCATACATCCAGCGCTTCCACGTCCTACTCATGCAGGCGGCACGCAGTGGAAGACTCATGGGAACATTCAGCGATATCGATAGCCAAATGCAACGGATGCGGATCCTCGCGGGGCATATCCCCGGCCGACTTGAGACATCACTGCGGGAACATGAGCACATTCTGAATGCTGTCGAGGAGCGGGACGATGTAGCGGCCGTCGCGGCAACCCGCGACCATCTAAATAGTCTGTTGGCGGATTACCTCAACGCAGTCGCGGCCCAAACGGCGGGTCAGGCGGCGAACCCAGGCACAACGCCCGCACGGATCTAGGCTCACGCAAGAACGCTCAGCAATGTTTGGTCGAGGCATAAGAAGCCGGTTCAGTTCGAGGAGGTCATATCGTGAATGCTACCCACCACATGCGGTTTCTCGTTCCAGTAGTAAGTCTTGCGATCCTAGTCACAACTGGGCCGGGACTGAGTAGCGGCTACGCCAGGAGTCCGTCATCGAGGGTTGCGTCGTCCTCCCGCTTGGTCTTTGAAACGTTCGAACCGTACTCCGGTCCCGACGCGGCCTTTGGGCCGCTGATCCAGGCCGGGTGTTTCCCTGCTGCCCGCTTAATGAACCAGGCCGGCGGAATCGGGGGGCATCAGGTGGCGTGCAATTCCACGGACACCAAAGGCGATCCTGCGGACGCCGTCCCGGCCGCGCGAAGGATGATTGCTACCACCTCGAACCTCGTTGGTATCATCGGTCCGAGTTCCGACGAGTCAACGGCAACGATTCCAGTGTTTCAACAGGCGCATGTGCCCTTCTTCACCAATGCCGGGCAGGCGATCTTCCGTCAGGACAGCAGTCCGTACTTCTATCGCATCTATCCACCCGACGACTCAGCAGGGTACGCGATGGCAGTGTGGGGCCATCAAAAAGGGTACAAACGGGCTGCGGCCGTCTTTGGCAACGACCCGAGCGAACAGGGTACAGTGCCGACCTTTCTGAAGGCATTCACGAAGCTGGGCGGCAAGATTGTAAGTAACCAGTCTGTCGCGCTGGACCATCCTTCGTACCGCAGCGAGATTGAACGGATGCTGCAGGCGAAACCACAGGTGATCTTCACCGAGATCGATCCGCAGACCGCCGCGACCTTCTTCTCGGAGCTACAGCAGCTCAATGGTTCCCTGCTCCCGATCATAGGAGCCGATCCGACACTTCTGCCGACGTGGTTCGGGCCGGTCGCGAAGGCAATCGGCACGTCAAATCTGATCAAGTACCATACCGCGGAGCAACCGGCGACTCCCGCATCGACTGGCGTCGCGTGGCACACGTACAACGGCGCGCTTCGGGCGTCTTCGGCGGACATCCGGAATCCTGCGCAGTATTCCAGTAATTACACGCCCGAGGTCGAGTACGACAGCGTCAACATCATGGGGCTCGCCATGCTTGCGGCCAAAAGCACAAAACCGTCGGTGTACAACGCCTACATCACCAGAGTAACTGCTCCTTCACGCGGCGCCGTCGTGGTTCGTACGTTTAAGGCAGGAAAGGCAGCACTGGCCCACCACAAACGAATCCAATACTTGGGTGTCACGGGACCGTTCCTCTTCAACCGGTACCACAACGCTCCAGTGCGCTTTGAGATCGATCACTTCGACAAAAAGGGGAATCTCGTCACCATAGGCCACGTTACCGCTGCCGAGATCGCCGCGATCATCAAGTAGCCGCTACGGCGGACCACCAAGCGAGGGAGGAGTACACCTTCGTGGATCTGTTCATGGCTGGTCTGGGGTTCGGATTGATTGCCGCATCAATCATGGCGCTGGCTGCGGTTGGCTTCACGCTGCAGCTAGGTGTAGCCGATATCTTTAACTTCAGCTTTGGCGCAGTGATGACCGCATCCGCCCTGGCCGGCTACGAGGCAAACGCGGCCGGGTTGAACGTGTGGCTTTGCCTTCCGGTAGGCGCGGCGTTCGGGGCGGCACTGTCTGTCTGTCTGAACCGGGCTATCTTGACTCCCTTCATGCACAGGGGCGCGGGGCTGTTCGGCATGGTAATCGTGACGCTCGGCCTAGCGATCGTCATCCAGAACCTCATCCTTGCCATCTGGGGACCCGTCTACTTCACCTACCAGGTGGATAACAGCTCCACAGTTCGCTGGGCCGGCATGATCCTGACGACGTCTCAGATCGCCTTGGCGGCCTGCTCCGCTGCCATTATGGTGGTTCTTCACCTACTCTTGACAAAAACCAAGTTGGGGAAGGCAATGCGAGCCACGGCCGCAAACGCGGACCTCGCCCGGACCAGTGGCATCAGGACCAGCCGCGTGAATGACACGGTGTGGGCGCTGAGCGGCGCACTGTGCGGATTAGGAGGGGTGGCGTTCGTCATAAACACGGTCAGCTTCCAGGCCGCCACCGGGACCGACTACCTGATTTTGGTGGTGGCGGCAGCTGTGCTGGGCGGAGCTGGCCAGCCGTACGGGGCAATGATCGGGGCTCTGATCGTGGGTGTCGCCAGCGAGGTTTCTGCCACAGTTATCAGCCCCGACTATAAGGACGTGGTGGCCTTGGTCATCCTTATCGGTGTCCTGCTCGTCCGCCCACGCGGGTTGATGGCGTCAGTGGATCTGGTTCAGGCTGGGGGAGAGGAGACGATCGCGTGAGCTCGGCGATGCAGTTTTACGTGTCTACACTGCTCGTTTACGCCGGCGTGTACATCATCGCGGCGTGGGGCCTGAACCTGCAGTTCGGATTAACCGGCATCCTGAGCTTTGCTTATATCTTGTTTCAGTCCATCGGCGCGTACCTGGCCGCCGTATTTTCGCTGGGCCCCCCCGCCAGTCGTGCCGATGTTGAAACGTACGCGTTCGGAGCAAACCTTCCCTTCCCCTTGCCGATATTGGTCGCCGCTGCGGGCGGGGCTCTCCTCGCGGCCGTCCTGGGGCCAATTGTTTTGCGCCGGCTGCGGTCGGACCTCCAGGCGATTACGATGCTTGTCATGTCCCTCATCGCCACCGATGTTATCTCGAGCGACCAGAGCCTACTCAATGGAGCTACCGGGCTCTCCCTCGTTCCGGCGCCGCTTTCCACTGTGTTGGGGCTTTCATCCCTGCAGTATCAGTGGTTCTTCGTCGGCATGGTCGCGGTGATCTGCGCCATTGTTTACTTCGTGATGAACCGGATTACTAGCTCGCCACTTGGCCGTGCCCTGCGCACTGTTCGGGAGTCCGAGAGGAGCGCGGCAGCCATCGGCAAGAACGTATTTGCGTTGCGGATGCGCGCCTTTATCGTGGGAGGTGCGATCGCCGCCGTAAGCGGGGCGCTCCTCGTCCTGTTCATTGGCTCGTGGGCTCCTGGGAGCTGGCTGTATATTGAAACGTTTGTGCTTTTCGCAGCCGTTATCATTGGGGGTTCCGGTAACAATCTCGGAGTTGCGATCGGTGCATTGGTGGTGCCGGTCGGTTCCGTGGAGGCTGTCCAGTACCTGCCCAGCTTCGGACCGCCGGGCATGATCGACGCCCTGCAGTGGGTGGTGATTGGCCTGCTATTGCTGCTCTTTATATGGTTCCGTCCCACCGGTCTGCTACCGGAGCGCCGACGATATTTCCCGGTTAGTGATCTGCGCAACGGCCGTCAGGCCGCGTCTGAGGCGGATCGGTGACCGGTGTCACCGCGAGCAGCGGCACGGGAGCGATACTGAGCGTCAGCGAGCTTCGATGCTCCTTCGATGGAGTTAACGCGGTTGATGGCGTGTCGTTTGAGATTGCGCATGGTACGACGGTTGGACTGATTGGCCCGAACGGAGCCGGCAAATCGACCGTCTGCAACATTATCGCCGGGACCATTAAGTCGAGCTCGGGTCACGTCGTCTTTGACGGACATGATATTACCGATCACCCCCCGTTTCGGGTGGCCCGCGACGGCCTCATCCGAACGTTTCAGCTGTCGGCTGAGTTTCGGCGGATGACTGTTCTGGAAAACCTCGTGACGGCTGGACAAAATCAACGGGGCGAGTCGCTCACGGGAGCACTGCTCGGTAGATGGTACTGGGGACGCCAGGAACGCGAGCTAGTGGCGAGGGCGCGGCAACTGCTTGAGCGCGTTGGCCTGTGGGAACGCCGGGACGACTATGCCGGGAATCTCAGCGGCGGCCAACGACGCATCCTGGAGATTCTTCGCGCGCTTATGACCGAACCGACCATGCTTCTGCTCGACGAGCCGATGGCAGGCGTTCACCCGGACATCCGGTCACGCATAGCAGACCAACTCGAGGAGCTCGCGGCGGAGGGACTCACCATGCTGATGGTGGAGCACGAGTTGGAGACGGTTGAACGATTGTGTGACTCGGTCATCGTCATGGCCCAGGGACGAATCGTTTCGATTGGTGCCATGGAGGATATTTGGCGCGATGAAGCCGTGCTCGATGCATACCTCGTTGGCTGAGAGTGAGCGGCGTCCGGCACAGCTGCTCATTCGGGACCTTGTTGCCGGCTACCGGGGAATCCCAATCGTCAACGGGGTGACCTTGAGCGTGGGAGAGCGAGAGGTCGTCTCCGTGCTAGGCCCGAATGGTGCGGGGAAGAGCACGCTTCTCAAGGCTTTGGTGGGGCTGCTCCCCGTCATGGCCGGCTCCATCGAACTGGACGGAGTGCAGATCACCAACATGTCTCCTGAGGACCTGGTGAGGATGGGAACGGGTTATGTACCTCAGGTTCGGGATGTGTTTGAGCCTCTTACCGTACGTGAGAACCTTGACATTGGTGGTTATCTTCTCGATTCGAGGCAAATCAAAGATCGGGCCGCCGAGGTCCTCGCGCTGTTTCCGAGCCTGCAGCGGGCCGCTGATCGTCGGGCAGGTACCCTGAGCGGCGGGGAGCGCAAGATGCTGGCGATCGCGCGAGTGCTCATGCTGCGGCCAAAACTGCTCATCCTCGACGAGCCCACTGCGGGTCTTGCGCCTGAGGTCTCGAAGCGGTTTCTCCATGAGCATGTGCGGCGGCTCATCAGCCAGGGAGTCAGCACTTTACTCGTTGAGCAGCGCGTGTCCGCAAGCCTCGAGATCTCCGACTGGGCCTACGTGCTGGTTACGGGTGAGGTGCGTCGGGAGGGAAGACCTGCGGATCTCCTCCAGGACAGGGAGTTCGCCCAGGTGTTTCTGGGCCGTCGTGCAGAGCTACCAGCAATCAGGAGGGAAAGTAATGACATGTGACGCTTTCTCGCGCTATCTGAGCCGCGTGGTGAGAGCCGATGGAGTCACGAGTCAGCGGGAGGTACGAAGCGCGCACTTCCCGCCGCTATTTCGGAACCGAATAGTAGTAAATCGAAGCGGGAAACAAACTTCTATACGACCGAATCTAACTACAGGAGGTATCAGCGAATGGCGACAGCCGAAGAGGATCGCGCCGAAGTCTATCGGTTGCATAAGGCTTATCTGAAGGCGAATTCTGTGCTCGATCCCGAAGAATTGGAAGGCGTTTGGAGCAGAAACCCCTCCAATGTCTACTTCAATCTCAGTGGACACACCTACCGAGGGCTTGATCACTGGTCGAAGCTCTGGAACTACTACCGATCCAGACTGGACTACGGTGGTGTGCCGTACACTTCATTCGACCAGCAGATCACAGTCGAGGGCGACGTGGCGTGGATAACGACGTCTCGGTTCGGTGTCACCGTGTGGAAAGGTCAAGAGGAGAGCCCATTCCCAGAAGGCTTTACGCCGTCCCGCACGACGGAGATCTTCGTTCGCGAGCCGGAGGGATGGCGGTGCGTGCACGTGCACTTCTCTCGGGCAAGCACAGATCCTCGACCGGGCGGCATCTAAGCTGTGGCAAAAGACAGTGACCGGGACACGTTGTTGCGCGCTCACGAGGCGTATCTCCACGCCAACTCCCTGATCGACCCGCAGTTGCTGAGAGAGGTCTGGGACGCGGATCCCTCTAACACCTGGTTCAACCTGAGCGGGCACAATTACCAGGGCCTGGGGCATTGGATCGCATTGTGGAACCACTACCGAGATCGCATCCAGACGGTCAGCCCCTGGCTGGCATCTGATGTGGATGCGGTGATCCGAGGCGACGTCGGCTGGGTAACCTGCTCCCGCTCGGCCATTCTGCGGTGGCACGGGGAAGAGGCTCAGCCGTTAACTTTGGGCGAGGTGCGGAACCGGTCTACCATGATCTTTGTGCGCCGCGGCGGTGAGTGGCGGGCGGTGCATGCCCACTTCTCTCCCGAAAGTGATATGCCCCGACCAGGTGGAATCTGAGCTATGGAAGCTATCGGGGCGAATCGGAACGACGATCTTGCTCTGTCGATCCGAATGAGCAGCAATCTTGCACCGGAAGTCCTCTTTGGCTGCGTCCGCGAGGCGGAAGGCGCCGGACTTGCCTGCTGCTGGTTCGCGGGCAACCCATACGAGCGGCCCGCACTCATTACAGTGGCTGCGGCGTCACGATTGGTTGGAGGCTTGGCGCTCGGCGCAGGTACGGTGAACGTGCTTGCCCACCATCCTGTCATGCTCGCCGAGGAGGCATCGACAGTTGCCGGGTTCTGTCCGGACAGCTTTGCCCTGGGCCTGGGCGTTGGCCTCGACAAGCAGCGAGCGACTCTCGGTCTGCCCAAGCGTAGCGCTTTGCAGGTGATGCGAACAGCTGTGGAGACCGTTCGGGCACTGTGCGCCGGCGACGAGTTGCAGATCGGTGAGACCGGCACAGCCGCTGTCCGGCTGGCGCTCCCTGCCCAGGACATACCGATTCTCATCGGTGCCGTTGGACCCAGGTTCCTCGATCTTGCCGGCCGAATTGCGGACGGCGTTATCTTCTCCATGGGATGCGACCACGGCTACCTAAAGCAGGCGATGTCTATCATCTCCGAGGGCCGGCGCGACTCTACTACCATCCGCCCTTTTCGGCACGTGGCGTACGTCATCTATGGCGGGAGAACCGTGGACTCTGCCGCCGAAGCTGGTCTGAGACGGATGGTCGCTCATCTCGCCTCCTA
>JANWJD010000204.1 GCA_025449555.1 Chloroflexota bacterium
CACGCTGAGTCGAAGAAGTGCGTCGCTCGGACCGACGCCTGGCACTACGTGCGCGCGCAGGTGGCACGTCGAAATCTGGAAGGTCATCGGAGTCGGCGACGCGGAGCACGGTGAACTGGGCGCCATCCGGGGCCGGATACGAAACGAGGTGGCCGCCCGAGATAAGCGCGTCGATCCAGCGCGCGATAGTTGCCTGCTGGACTGTGGATAGAACTCCGAAACCCCGATGCGACTGCGCCGAAGGGGCTGCGTCTACCGATCCTTTGAGCATCCTGAGGAGACCGGTCTTGGTCAGGGGCCACTTTAGAGACGACACCACATCGAGAATCGACTCGGCGATGTTTTCGGGAAGCTGCCCGGACCCTGCAGCGACGACGGCGGATCTCTCGCGTGGAGCACACACGTCACACATTCCGCACGGGACTGCTACGGTTTCCCCGAAGTGCTCGGCCACCTGAAGATGTCTGCACCGTCTGACTTCGGAGAA
This sequence comes from Chloroflexota bacterium, assembly GCA_025449555.1. Lineage (GTDB taxonomy): Bacteria > Chloroflexota > UBA5177 > UBA5177 > UBA5177 > JANWJD01. The sequence goes on from JANWJD010000204.1 coordinate 488, forward strand.
GGCGATCATTCGTCGTGCGCGCGACTCAGCGCCCGTGGCGTACGCCTGTAGGAGACGGTCGATTCGTTGCGGTGCGTCCGGAGGCGCCCGCAGTACCTCGATCCGCATCGCTCGGCCGGCATCGTAGTCGCGCCGCACCAACTCGGCCCGGTCCAGCATCCCCACCAGCACGCGGGAGTCGGTGCTCTCCGGCAGGGTTGCCGCGCGCCCAAGTTCATCCGCGCCGATTTCCAGGTACCCGTCATCCGAGCGCGAGCGCAATTCTCGATAGACGGAGCGGAGATCATCAATCGTGGGGAGATCGGATCGAGCGAATCGCAGGAGACTGCTGCCATCGGCCACACCGGCCAGCAAGGTGCAGGTACTCGGTACTCCATCGCGACCGGCGCGACCAATGCGCTGGACGTAATCCTCGATAGAACTGGGGTAGTCGTACAACAGGACCCAACGGATGTCCGCCTTGTCGATACCCATTCCAAAAGCCGTGGTGGCCACGATCACGCGCGTGCGGCCCTGCAGAAAGCTCTCCTGCACCCGCTTCCGCTCGTCCGGTGTGAGACCTGCATGGTAATGCAACGCGTCGATTCGACTCCGGCGCAACAAGCCAGCAATCTGTTCGCATTTCTGGCGTGAACGGGCGTAAACGATGCCGGCGCCTGCGGTCTGCTGTACGGTCGCCAGCGCGGTTCGCAGCCGTTCGTCCGTCGTATCGACGTGCACGACTTCGTAGCGGAGGTTCGGACGAACCACGCCGGTCCGTACCACGTCACAATCGCGCCCCAGGGACACGGCAATATCGGACTCGGTGACCGGCGTTGCGGTTGCGGTCATACCGAGGATCACGGGATGACTCAGTGCTTCCAGCGCTTTGCGAATGAACATATAGTCGGGCCTAAAGTCGTGACCCCACATGCTGACGCAGTGCACTTCGTCGATCACGACCAGACCGATACCGACCGTTTGCAAGGCGCTCACGAAGTTTCGTTGACGAAGGCGTTCCGGCGCCGCATAGATGAGCCGGTACTTACCGGTCGCCATCGCACTCAGCCGGCGCGATGCTTCAGCCGGTTCGAGTGACGAATTAATGACACAGGTTTGCCGGGCGATCTCCGGCGGAAGATTGTCGACTTGATCCTTCATCAGAGCAATCAACGGAGACAGCACCAGGGTTGGAGCGGGGCGAAGCATGGCCGCGAGCTGATAGCAGAGCGACTTTCCGGCTCCCGTGGGCATAAATGCGAGCGTGTCGCGGCCGGCAACGGCCTTGCGCACGATCTCTTCCTGACCCGACCGGAAGTGGTCAAACCCGAAATAACGGTGGAGCGCGGCGGTCAGGTCTTCGGTAGTGACGTTTTCGGGAACCGTGTTACGCAACCGCGCCCTGCATGGCGAACGGACTCACCTTCTCGATGCGCACCGTCACAGTTTGTCCAAGCAAATCCTGGTCACCCCGCGGCACGAATACCAGGCGATTCTGGCGGGTGCGCCCACGCCACTGTGGCAGGTCTTTGCGCTCCGACTGAGCGCTGTCGATGAGCACTTCGGTCACCTGGTGCTTCAGCATCTGGTGTTGTTCCATCGAAATCCGCTGCTGAAGAGCGTCGAGTCGTTGCAGCCGTTCTTTCTTTACCTCTTTGGGAACATCGTCTTCCCAGCGGTGGGCCAGCGTTCCGGGCCGTGGCGAGTATGCAGCCACATAAACCGTGGAGAAACGCACCTCCTCCAGAAGGGAGAGGGTCTCGGCATACTGCTCCTCGGTTTCGCCGGGGAAACCCACAATGATGTCGGTCGAGAGGGCGAGGTTGGGAGCAGCCCGGCGGATGCGCTGTGCCAGCGCGAGGTAGTCTTCACGGCTATAGCCCCGGCGCATGTTCTCGAGTACGGCGTTGCTGCCGGACTGAACCGGAAGATGAATGTGCTCGCAGACTTTGTCCAGCCCAGCCACCGTCTCGATGAGCTTGTCACTCATGTCTTTCGGATACGAGGTGAGGAAACGTAGCCGAACGAGATCGGGGATGTCGTGCACCAGGGTGAGGAGATCGGCCAGATCGGTGCCATCCTTAAAGTCGCGACCGTACGCGTTGACGCGTTGGCCCACGAGGGTGATCTCTTTGACCCCACGCTTCACCAGGCTGCCGCACTCTTCGACGATATCGAAGACCGGTCGACTCTTTTCGCGACCCCGACGATAGGGAACGATGCAGTAGGTACACAACTTATCGCAGCCGTTACTGATAGGGACGTACGCGCAGGGTCCCTGCTCCTCAGTGTCACCGCTCTGTTCCTGCCAGCACGCCATGATGCCGGGATCGGACGGAAGCGGCCACACTTTGTCCAGCGCTTCAGTGAATTGATCGAGACGCGTGGGTTGAAAGTAGATGTCGGCGCCCTTGAAGCGCTTGCGCGTCGCCTCGAAATCTGGCGAGACCGAGCAGCCAGTGAGGACCAGCAGGGTTTCCGGGCGATCTTGCTTGAGCTGCTGGAGATTGCCGAGCTTGCCGCTGACCCGCCGTTCTGCGCTCTCGCGCACGGCGCAAGAGTTGAGGACCACGATGTCCGCATCTTCCTCGCGCTCGGCCGGAATATAGCCGCGGGCGCGCATGGTCTCGGCGACCCGATCGCTGTCGACCTTGTTCATCTGACAGCCGACGGTCCAGATCCAATAGCGCTTGGTGTCCACGGTGCTCGCCATCCCGGTAGCCTTCTGAATTGGTGCGCCATTCTACCGCACACTCCGCCCCGCCCCCGGATGGATGGTCAGACAGGCGCCGCCATTCCTTACACTTGGTTGATGCGGTCCGGCGGTTCATGAGCCGCTCGCGGCTGATGCCTGGCAGGCCGACAAGAGTACATCGAATTCTGGAAGGGGATGCAGCGAGTGGGAGCGCCACCATGCATCGCCATCGTCGGGGGCGGCATTTCCGGTCTCTCCGCGGCGCACCATCTGGCACGCCGCCGACCCGACCTACGAGTCATCCTGATCGAACGAGCTCGCCGGCTCGGCGGCAAGATTGTCACGGAGCGAACCGATGGCTTCGTGGTAGAGGGAGGACCTGACTCCTTTCTGTCCTCGAAACCCCGCGGCGTGGGTCTCGCCAGGGAGCTTGGAATCGAAGATCGCCTGCAGGGGACTGATGAGTCGAGGAGACGAACCTGGGTCATGTCGAACGGGAGGTTGCACCCGCTGCCGGAAGGACTGAGCGGGCTGGTGCCTTCGCGCCTCGAGCCCCTCCTGGAATCGGACCTCTTTTCAACCGCCGGCAAAGAACGCTTACTGGAAGAGCCTCGAGTCCCGGTACGAACGGGGGAGGAAGACGAGTCGGTGGCCTCGTTTATCAGCCGGCGTTTCGGGAGTGAGGTGTACGATCGCATGATCGAGCCGCTCATGGCCGGGATTTATGCGGGTGACGGCCGGCAACTGAGTCTGGCCGCCACGTTTCCTCAGCTCAGGCGACTGGAGCTGGAGTACGGTAGCCTGACAGCCGGCATACGAACAAATGCTTTGCCCGTTCCGACGCAGACCCGGCCCGGTTTCCTCACACCCATCGGTGGCACCGCTGAAATCGTGGAAGCACTGCTGCGAACGATTCCGGATGTCGAAATCCTCGCCGGCTCGGGCGTACGCTCCCTTGGCGAGCGGGGGGACGAATTCGTGCTCCGCCTGGAGGACGATTCGCAAGTGAGCGCCGCTGCCGTTATCGTGGCAACGCCGGCTCACGTGGCTGGAGAACTGATGGCAGAGCTCGACAGTGCTATGGCGGAAGCGCTTGGAGCTATTCCACACGTGTCGAGCGCCACCGTATCTCTGGCCTTCCCGTCGACGAAGGTTCCTCGGGCGCTGGAAGGGTACGGCTACGTCGTGCCTTGCCAGGAAGGGAGAGCCGTGCTGGCCAGCACCTGGTCATCCTCCAAGTTCCACCACCGGGCACCGGAGGGCTGGACATTGGTGCGGGTGTTCATTGGGCGGTCTGGGATGGACCACGCACTCGAAAGTACTGATGCACACCTGGTCGAACTGGCGCGGGCAGAGGTAGCCGACGTACTGAACTGTCGCGAGGCCCCGCTCTTTCAGCGTGTGTTTCGGTGGGTGCGTGGGATGCCCCAGTACACGATGGGGCATCTGGAACGAGTGGACCGGTTGGTCGAACGCGCCAGACATCACCCGGGACTGTTCGTGGCGGGAAACTATTTACAGGGTGTCGGCCTTCCAGACTGCATCGCTTCGGGGGAGCGCGCGGCCGAAGCCGCCCTTTTGCAGCTAGACTCTGCCGTATTGCAGCCGACACGACGAGATGCCGACCGGCGATAATGAGTGCGGCAGGTACGCTGCGCGCCGAGGAGCCGATGGAACAACCGCACATTCCCGAGCAGCACGTCTTGAGAAACCGAGCGGTCTGGGATCGGAGAGCAGCCGAGTATGCGCCGGCAGGAGAACGCAACTGGCGGAGCGAGCCTGATTGGGGAATCTGGGGAATTCCCGACGCGGAGGTTCACATCTTGCCCGAGGTCGCGGGTCTCGACGTGATTGAGCTGGGATGCGGCACTGCCTATATTTCCTCGTGGTTGGCGCGCCGCGGGGCGCGCGTGACCGGCATCGACAACTCCACGCGGCAATTGGCGACAGCCCGGCGATTACAGGAGGAGCATCATCTCCACTTTCTGTTGATTCACGGTGACGCGGAACACGTGCCGCTGCCCAGCGCCTCATTCGATCTCGCGATCAGTGAATACGGGGCCAGCATCTGGTGTGATCCTTACCGCTGGATTCCCGAAGCTGCACGACTCCTGCGGATCGGCGGACAGTTGATCTTTCTCGTGAATGGTTCGCTGCTGATGCTGTGCGTTCCGGACGATGAGAATCTGCCGGCCGAGACGAAACTCTTGCGGGACTACTTTGGCATGCATCGCTTCGAGTGGCCGGATGATGACGCAGTGGAGTTCCATCTGGGATACGGTGACTGGATCCGACTGCTGCGAGGCAACGCATTCGAGGTCGAGGACCTGGTCGAATTGAGGCCGGGCCCAGATGCGTCGACGACGTATCCATTCGTCACACTCGACTGGGCCAGACGATGGCCATCGGAAGAGGTCTGGATCGCGCGCAAGCACGGATGACGCGGTCCCAACCTCGGTGGAAAAAAGGAGAACTGGTACATGGCACGCGATCGGCGGGTGCCTTCGGAGTCCGAGATTCCGTGGTGGGGCTATCTGATCGTGGTGGTGGCGATTGCAGTCGTGGTCATCATTGGTGTCTTGGTCTGGCACCTGATAGCGCTCGCGGCGAGCCCCATGACCGGGCTGTGAGTGGAAGCATCCGGCTTCAGGCACCGGCGATCAAACGCACCGGAGTCGCCAGCAATGCCGCCGCGCTGAATCCGAATGCGGAATACAGCGTGAACGGGACGGTGCGGAATCGTGCTTTGCTTTTGACTAGTACCAGATCGAACACGACGGCATAGACAATGGTCGAAACGAGGCCAACCGACACCCGGTCGAACGCGTCGTAGGCGAAGAAGGTCAGGGCGAGAACACCGCCATTGGCAATCGTTACCCACAGATCTTTGCCACTGTACGACCCATCCGGTCGGCGAAGCTCGAGGAGCACCAGGGCAAGGTTGGAGAGACCCAGACCCAGGAAGTAGGTAGTGTTGCCGAAAAAGTAGTCATTGAAGAACATGCTTCCGCACTCAGCCGACGTGAAATGCTTGGTGTCGCAGTACTGATTGAAGAGAAAGCTCGCCACCTCATGTACCCCATTTCCGGTTGCGTAGAAGTAGGTGCCAAGCATGAAGACCACTGCGAGGACAGTGTCCCGTGCATCCTGCATGAGCCGAAAATTCTCGGAGATGGCGCGGAGGAGCAAGAACGAAACGATCACGCTGAATGCGCTGATGAGGCCCATCTGCACCACTTCATGGAGGTGCAGATAGTTGTACGGCTGTAACAGGATCTTCGTCGTGGGCGACACACGTTCCAGTGTGATCACGACGGTGGTGAGCGAGAGAACCGTCAGCAGACGGTTGACGGGCTTCATGGGGCGAGTGTAGGCCGGGGCAAGCGCATGGTCAAGAGGAAGGAGCTGCGAAATCCGCGCTCCTGCCCTCTACCTCAGAGGTACCAGAACGTCGCCGGCCGTTCTGCAATAAAGAGCCCCCAGGGAATCCCTGAGGGCATTGGCAATCTGGCGGGCCCGACCGGATTCGAACCGGCGGTCTCCACCTTGACAGGGTGGCGTGTTAGGCCGACTACACCACGAGCCCAGGTTGCATCAACAGTCTATCAAGGCCGCTGAAAGACGGTCAATGCTCTTCTGAAATTCGAATGTGATTATCTCTTGACCGCAGGCGTTGCGTCGATTATAGTAGAACACACGACCTATAGAACGTGCGTACTACTTATGAGGAGTGCCCCATGGAATGCGTCCGAAACGCCGACTTCGATTCATGTACCCGATACCGTACAGCGGCGGCGGCGGCCGTGCGCGTGGTGCACGAACGGGCGGGGGTGGAGACGGCGGCCCTGGCGATGTTCCTGGCGGCATTCTGGGGATATGTGTTCTATGTCGCGCTGCGGGCGGTGGTTTGAGGCAGAGCGGGTCGGCCCTCCATGAAGGCAATAGTGGGCGAACGTTCCCGCACCCGGACGCCATGGAAAGCCCAGCCCACGCACGGTCTCGCACAGATGGCATGGTTGTTCGTGAGAACACGTGCGCGGTGACTAGCGGCGATGTCCTCGGACCTCGCGGGCCAGATTGTTGAGTACGAACATCACGTTGGCAGGACGCTCGGCCATACGACGCATCAAGTACGGATACCAGTGAGGGCCGTATGGAACGTAGATTCGAACGTTATACCCCTCGCCGACGAGTTGGGATTGAAGGTCTCTCCGGATTCCATACAGCATCTGGAACTCGAAACCCGAGGGGGCGATATCATGCGCGCGCGCAAAGTCTTTCGCCGCGTCGATCATGCGCGGGTCATGAGTGGCGATCGCGGGGTACCTCCCCTGGACGAGCAAGAGCTCGCTGAGGCGCACGAAGTTGGCGTCCACGTCTTCTTTCCGCTGAAAGGCGACGGCGGGAGGCTCGAGATAGGCACCCTTTACAAGTCGCACGCGAGCTCCCGCTTTGACCACCTGTTCTAGGTCGGAGAGACTTCGGTAGAGGCTCGCCTGGATTACGACGCCCACGTTGTGGTGAGCAGAAAAGAGCCTGGCGAAAAACTCGAGCGTGCGATCGACGTACTCGGAACTCTCCATGTCGATGCGTACGAAATTTTCGTATAGTTCGGCTGCTTCCACGATGCGAGACAGGTTTGCGAACGCGAAGTCCGGATCGACATCGAGCCCGAGTTGCGTGAGTTTGATGGATACATTGCTCCGCACTCCGGCTGCTTGAATCGCGCGAAAGCTATGGACTCCATCGTCCGTAGCAGCGACGGCCTCAGGCCGGGCGGCGACATTTTCGCCCAGGTGATCCAGCGTCGCCGTCATGCCCTGGGCGTTGATATCGCGCACTGCTTCCAGTGCCTCATGCAATGTCTCTCCGGCCACGAAGCGCCGGGACACCGACCTGGCCACCGGGTTCGTGGTCGCGATCGATCGAAGTTGTTGCTGTTGCGACAGGCGGAAGAGCGCCTGACGAATCACCATGTCGGCATAGAGCGATCGCGCCCGGCTGGACTGCCGGAGCACCAGCACGGCGGTGTCACGCCCGACCGCTCGATCGTCCGGTCTGGGAGCGCCCATGTGGGCTTCATACTGCATGGTATAGTCCGGCGGAGGGCAGTCGCCATGCGCGACTACGCTCCAGTCCCCTGACAGTCGACGTCGTGTCGCCTGTCACTCTCTCGGCCTGGAGTCAATGTCCGTACTGCACGATCAGGCGGGATGGTGTGCATCGAGTGGATGGTAGGGCGAGGCCCCGCCGGCAGTGCCTCGCCTCCCTGGTGTCGCGCGACCGCGCCGGCCACTGCTTTGCGGGCCGACCATACCGGAGCCGGCAATGCGTAGCAGGGTCATTGCACTGCCTGCCTCGTGGGCGTGCATTGAGGTGAACGGCAGCTACATGGCTCACGCCGTCGAGCTCGCGCGAGCAGTCGAGGGACGCACCAGTCCGAACCCCCCGGTGGGTGCGGTCCTGGTCCGGAATGATGTTGTGGTAGGAGAGGGGAGCACACAACCGCCGGGCGGGCCACACGCGGAGATCATGGCGATGCACGCGGCGGGAGAATTGGCGAGAGGGTCGACGCTGTATGTGACACTCGAACCGTGTTCGCATTGGGGTAGGACCCCTCCGTGCGCCGATGCGTTGATCCAGGCCGGGGTTTCTTCGGTCCATGCGGCCCTACTGGATCCCAATCCTCGGGTGAGTGGCCAGGGAGTGGAGCGTCTCAGAGCGCATGGGATTGAAGTGATCGTCGGGGAGAATTCGACCGAAGCGGCGGAGCTCATCGCGGCACACTCGCACTACAGCGTCTTCGGCACGCCGCTGGTGACGCTTTTCCAGTCCGGCCCGCTTGAAGTTCTGTCGCGGCTGATCGGCGCGACCGATGTTGTGCTCAGCGACCCTGGACCTCTAGAAGCGAGCGTGGTACGCGCCGCACGGACCACTGGTCGGATGCCACGCCGCAGGGTAGTGAAAGTCGGTCAGCGCGCAGCAGTGGTATCCGAACTTCGTTCCGAGCCGGCGGGCGCCTCGCCGGAGCGTCGTGCGCTGCCCGCAACGGTGTGGGACTGGCCGGAGTTAGTGATGGAACTCGCGCGGCGAGAGACGACTTCAGTGTTGATTCCGGGACCCGGCGAATTGGCGCTGTTCATGCTCCAGGGAGGCCTGGTAGATCGGGTCGTGGCAGCCAGCCAGGCCAATGTCCCGCGCGGGTTCGCTCCGCTTCTTGGGTCTAGAACGGATGAGTATTTCGTGGCCCAACGGGAGGATGGGACCCGGTGATTTGGTGTTAGACCCTGCGCATCGCAGACGGTCGGGCACCGTATCGCAGTCTTGACAGTAGGAAAGAGGCGGCCATGTTTACAGGCATCGTGGAAGAGGTCGGGACGGTACACTCGATTGACGTGGAGTCTCCCCAGGATGGGCTGACCGTGCGGGCACGGCTGGTCTTATCGGACACCCGGCTGGGAGATAGCATTGCGGTGAACGGCACCTGTCTGACGGTCACGCGACTGGACGGTGACGCCTTTACGGTGGGCGTGATGCCCGAGACGTTGCGGCGTACGAACCTGGGTGGCCTTCGACCGGGAGACACGTTGAATCTGGAGCGGCCGCTGCAACCCGAGTCCCGGCTGGGTGGGCACTTCGTGCAAGGTCACATCGACGGGACTGGACTGGTCTCAGCGGTCACGGAGGATGGGACCGCCCTGGCCATCCGAATAACCGCGCCACCCCACATTCTCAAGTACGTGGTGGAAAAGGGATTTATCGCCATTGATGGCGTGAGCTTGACAGTGACGGAGGTCGACGAATCCGGGTTCGGCATCGGGCTCATTTTCTATACCCAGGAAAATGTTGCAGACGGCCTGAAAACAGTCGGGCATGAAGTGAATCTGGAAGTTGACGTTCTGGCCAAATACGTCGAAAAGCTGGTGATACACTGACGGTGAGGACTATATATGCCACTTTGTACGGTTAGTGAAGCAGTCGAAGAGATTCGACGCGGGGCGTTTGTCATCGTGGTCGACGATGAGGATCGCGAGAATGAAGGCGATCTTGTCATGGCCGCCGAATTGGTGACCCCGGAGGCCGTCAACTTTATGGCTCGAGAAGGGCGCGGTCTCATCTGCGTTCCATTGACCGGGAAACGGTTGGACGACCTCGGTCTTCCGCAGATGGTGGTGGAGAACACGACTCCACACGGGACGGCCTTCACGATTTCGGTCGAAGCTCGCGGCCGAGTCACGACCGGAATCTCGGCTTTCGACCGGGCGGCCACGATCCGTGCGCTGGTGAATCCGACCACCGGTCCGGAAGACCTCCTTCGACCAGGACATACGTTTCCTCTGCGAGCGCGTGAAGGCGGTGTGCTCCGGCGCGCGGGACAGACTGAAGCTGCCGTCGACCTCGCCCGCCTTGCCGGTTTCCAGCCGGCAGGCGTTATCTGTGAAATTATGTCGGAAGACGGTACGATGGCGCGCATGCCGGAACTCGAGGTCTTCGCCGCCCGGCACAATCTCAAGATCCTCAGCGTGGCGCAACTGATTACGCACCTCCGCCAGCACGAGCGACTCGTCAGACGGGTGACGGAGGCAGTGCAATTGCCCACCGCGTACGGTACGTTTGATGTCATCGGATATGAAGACACCACCTCCGGCGAGCAGCACATGGCCATTGTCAAAGGCACGTTCGATCCAGAAGTACCCACGCTGGTACGGGTCCACTCCGAGTGTCTGACCGGCGATGTGTTCGGTTCGCAGCGTTGCGATTGCGGTGAACAGTTGGCTCGTGCCTTACGCATGATCGAGCGAGAGGGTGGCGCGGTCGTCTACATGCGCCAACATGAGGGTCGGGGGATCGGCCTGCATAACAAGCTCAGAGCATACAAGCTGCAGGATGAAGGACTGGATACGATAGAGGCCAACACCCGGCTCGGTTTCCCGCCCGATTTGCGGGATTTTGGAGTCGGCGCCGAGATCTTGTATGACCTGGGGCTGCGAAAGATCCGGTTCCTGACCAACAACCCTGATAAGGCACGCGGTATCTTCGGACAGAGTCGTGGCGCGGAACACGGGCTCGAGCTGACGGAAACCGTGCCGTTGAGGGTGTCGCCCAATGAGCACAACGAGCGATATCTGGAGACGAAGCGTGCGAAGATGGGGCACGTATTGGAGTTTCGGGAGCGCTCGACTCCGTGACGACATACGAGGGAAAGGTGACAGGCGCGGGCCTGCGCATCGGCATCGTCGTCAGCCGGTTTAACGAAACGATCAGCGAGCGGCTCCTGACCGGAGCGCTGGATGGATTGAGACGTCATGATGTGGCCGACGATGCCGTCGACGTAGCCTGGGTTCCGGGCGCGTTCGAGCTTCCAATGGTGGCCAAGCGCATGGCTGGTTCGAGCCGGTATGACGCCGTCGTGTGTCTGGGCGCAGTAATCCGCGGCTCAACTCCGCACTTCGACTATGTTGCTGGTCAAACTGCGGCAGGAATCGCGCGCGTGAGTTTCGAAAGCGGACTGCCGGTGATTTTCGGCGTTTTGACGACCGAGACGATCGAACAGGCGATCGAGCGTTCAGGGACCAAGGCTGGAAATAAAGGCTACGATGCCGTGGTAGGAGCGATCGAGATGGCGAATCTTTTGCGGCTCCTTGCAGGCGCCGGGTAACATCGCCACGACTCGACGCTTGCACCCAGCATGTGCCGGCGTGCGGGCACGCTGACCCAAACTATGCAGACCTATTCGGCTCGCCATGCGCCCTCGCCCGACAAAATTGGGACCATCCAGGACCAACCATTGCGACGCCTTGTGGCTGTCGCTCAACGAAGGAGGAGGATATGTCAGCCGAAGCTGAAGTGCAGGCCGGCGTGAACGATTCGGAGACCCGGAGACGCGTCGTTGTCACCGGGATGGGCTGTGTCAGTCCGTTAGGAAACGATCTGGACAGCACCTGGGAGGGAATCCGCGAGGGTCGATCCGGCATTGGTCCGGTCACTCATTTCGATGCATCGCGACTGCCGACGCACTTCGCCGGAGAAGTGAAGGATTTTGACCCAACGAGCGTGATCGATCGAAAGACGGCGAAGCGGACGGATCGTTTTCAGCACTACGCGCTGGCCGCGTCGATCGAAGCTCTCAGGAGATCCGGTCTGGAGATTACTGCCGGCAACGCGGAGCGGGTCGGCGTGGTGATCGGGTCCGGTATTGGTGGGATCGAATCGCTCACAGAGGAAATCGACGTCTTGCGTGACAAGGGACCAAGTCGCGTCAGCCCATTTCTGATCACTATGATGGTGATCGATCTGGCGCCGGGGTTCGTCTCGATCGAGCTAGGTGCGAAGGGGCCAAACTTTGCGACCGTTTCGGCGTGCGCCACCGGAGCGCATGCGATTGGAGAAGCGTCTTCTATCATTCGTCGGGGCCAGGCGGACGTCATGATCGCCGGCGGCACAGAAGCGGGCGTGGTCGAGGTCGGAATGGCAAGTTTCTGCAACATGCGAGCGCTGTCCCGACGCAACGACGCTCCTCAGCAGGCCAGCCGGCCGTTCGATGCGGAACGAGATGGCTTTGTCCTCGCTGAAGGCGCAGGCATTCTCGTGCTGGAGGAACTAGAGCACGCGCGCCGGCGCAGTGCACCGATCCTGGCCGAGCTTGTCGGCTACGGTCAAACGGCCGACGCGCACCACATGACAGAGCCGGCGCCCGGGGGCGAGGGTGCGGCGCGCGCCATGGCCATGGCACTGGCAAACGCGGGGTTACGCCCGGACGAAATCCAGTACATCAACGCTCATGCCACCTCGACACAGGTTGGTGACAGCCGGGAGACGGAAGCCATCAAAAGCGTCTTCGGCAAACACGCCTATAAGCTGGCCGTGAGTTCGACCAAATCCATGACCGGGCATCTGGTGGGGGCGGCCGGAGGTCTCGAGTCGATCTTCTGTGTCAAATCCCTCTGTGAGGGCTTTTTGCCGCCTACTATCAACCTCGAGCACCCAGACCCCGAGTGTGATTTGGACTACGTGCCAAACGAGGGTCGCACTGCGCGGCTGGACGCAGTCATGAACAACGGGTACGGCTTCGGCGGCCACAACGTCAGTCTGGTATTTCAGTTCGTCCGGCAGTAGCGAGGCGAGGCGTCACAGTCGGTCAATCCAGCCCCTGTACATTCATGGAGTTCGGATAATAGCCATGAGGCGCGGGTTTCGAAACCCGCGCCTCATGGCTTTCTTTCATTGATCGTTCTAGCCGACGAAGCTTCCAAGGACGTAGCCCGTCTGGCCCGATGGGAGCCGAACCAGGGTCCAGCCTCCCCGATGCCCAAGCACCTTGACGTGCGTACCGGCGGCAGCGGTACCGACGACCGGTGCTTTGATGCCCGGAGATGAGTGGACACGAGCCCCTACCGTGACAACTGCGCCACGTGCTCTCGCCGCGGCGGGCTTGTATGTCTTGCGGGTGTACGATACCTGTTTGTACGTGGGAGCCGTCGAATAGGTGGTCTTCGGCCCTCGTGCCACCGCTCCGCTGACCCAGCCGGTATTGCCGTTCGCCAACTGCACGTGCAGCCAGCCATTCGACCGTCCAATGACTCGATAGGAGGCACCGGGCATGAGGGTCGAGGCGACTGAATTCCGCAGACCCGGACCGGTTCGGACGTTCATGGCCACCGCGGCAGTTGAGCCGCCGGAAAAGCTTTTGGGGGCGGTAGCTACGGGTGCCGCGACTACTTTGAGCGCCGACTTCTTCATCGGTGCATACGCAGCACTCACCCAACCAACGCTTCCGTCACTGAGCTGGACCTTGACCCACCCGCTGCTCTTGGCCACGACCGTCATATGCTGGCCCTTCTGGACCGCGTTGACGACCGGAGCAGAGGTAGAGGGGCCCGAATGCACGCGAAGTCCGCTTACTCTGGACGTCACCGTTGCGGTTCGGTGGACAACTGTCGGCACGGTCGCACTTTTCGGGGCCACCGGATTCCCAATTGTCGGTTGCACGGTCGAGGCCGTGACGCTGGTACTGGCGGTGCTTGCCATGCCCAGACCGGCCGAGACAACCCAACCGATCGCGCCGCTTGGAAGCTGGACTTTATACCATCCATGCTTGTGGCCGAGCACCGTGACGCTGCTGCCTTGCTGAACCACGCTCTGCACTGCGCTGTTCTTTGAGGGCGTGGTGCGCACGTTCAACAAGGGGACAGACACCAGAGCAGTCGGACCGTTTACCAACGACCTCGTAACTGCTGTGGTCGGACTGGTACTGCTGCCCGCGTTTAGGGTGGGAGGAGTCGGTACGGACGGTATAGCACCGACCGCGGCGCCGTTCCAGGGTCGATTCGCGCCCAGGTACTTGCCGATCCAGTAATTCCCGTCCTTCGAATCGCTGTTAAACGACGAGATTCGGACGCCGTATCCGTAGTACTCCGCATGCACGAACCTGCCACCACCGAGATAGATGGCGGCATGGGAGAGGCCGGCCCAAACGGTGTTCTGGAAGTACAGAATGTCCCCCGCCTGCAGATCCGAGAACGGAACTTGCGGGGCGTACGCCAGGGCGCTTCCAAGATCACCCGGCAGGGGAATGCCATTCGATCGGTACACGTAAGAAACAAACCCGATGCAACTGAATCCAGTGCTCGGGCTGTTGCCTGTTGCGGTGTACGGATACCCCAGATATTTCAAAGCCGTCGCTACGATCGCCGCTCCGGAAACGGAGTTGGAACTGCGAGTGACGGTTGTGGTCTGGGGGGTGTAGGTGGGGGTGGAGTTAACGACACGGGATGTGCCGTTTTCTGAATTCGAGCTATATGAACTCGAAGTAGTCGTTCCGTGGCTCGGTGTGGCGGCTAACGCATCTGCCACCGGGACTGCCCCCAATCCAGCACTAACGACCAGGCTGAGGGCTAGGAGCGGCTTCCTCATCCGCGACCTCCAGGTTTTTTGGTCGCACTGAGGCCCGGGGACAGCCACACCATGGGTACGGCATGGGCTCAGCACGCAAAACGCAAAGACAACTTAACAGGATTCTCTCAGACTGTCAAACAGTACGCCGCTCAGCGGGCATTGTCACCGGTTGAAAATTGGACGCTTCGTGCCCCACTATCACACCGCTGAACGCCGTTAGAACCTCTGTTCCGCTCGCTCCGTACGGTACCGTCGCGGGTTGCGATCACGCGTCCAGCACACCAGGCGCGAACGGTTGTTCCAGTCCACTTTGCCCACTCTGGCGAGCCGCTGTTAGAGTGGGCTACGCGCATCAAGCTAGAAGCAGGAGAGGACATGCAAGACACGTATGTCTCGATTCCCGATGGGCGGGCCGGCGGAGTTCCGCGGGTAGCATTCGTCGGAAGCTATCCTCCCCGAGAGTGCGGCATCGGTACTTTCACGTACGACGTGGTCAGCTCGTATGACTCGATCGACCCCAGCCGGCTTTCGGCCGTCGTCGCCATGAACGACGAAGGTCAGATGTACGATTACGATCTGCACGACTACCAGGGGCGCGTGGCCTACCAGATTGACGCGGACGATCTCGACAGCTATTTGCAGGTCGCAGACGAGTTGAACCGCTCGCGTATACACGTCGTGAACATCCAGCACGAATACGGGTTGTTTGGAGGTCAGGACGGCGAGTACATCGTCGAATTCATGCGACGTCTGCGCAAGCCGGTTGTATTGACAATGCATACGGTGCTGCCGGATCCATCCGGTCACTTCAAGGAAGTGACGCAGGAAATGCTGAGAATCTCGGCAGCCGTAATCGTGCTAGCTCAGTCCGCAGTACCGCTCATCGTCAATAATTTCGACCTACCGATAGAACGGGTGCACGTGATTCCGCATGGTATCCCAGTGTTCACGCGTAAGGAAGCGATACGTCGCCGGACTAAGAAGCTCCTGGGGTTGGGCGAGCGACCCCTACTCTCGACATTTGGGTTGATCGGGCCGAGCAAGGCGATCGAGTATGTGATCCAGGCTCTACCTGCCATTGTGGAAAAGTCGCCGGATGTGCAGTATTTGGTGATCGGCGAGACGCACCCGAATATCCGACGGAATGAGGGCGAAGCGTACCGGAACAGCCTGGTGCAGCTTGCCAAGGAACTGGGCGTGCAGCGACATGTGCGGTTCAACAATCGCTTCCTGAGCAACTCAGAGCTCATCCGATATCTGGCAGCGACCGATGTCTACATCATGGCGTACCTCAATAAGGACCAGATCGTCAGTGGCACGCTGGCGTACGCCGTGGGTTGCGGGAAGGCGGTGGTCGCCACGCCGTTTACATACGCGCAGGAAATGCTGGCGGACGGACGGGGAATCATCGTGCCGTTCAAGGACTCGGCAGCGATCGGCACGGCCGTAAACTCGCTGTTGACGGATCGCAAAAAGCTGTTGCAGATGGAGGATCGTGCCTACAAGTTCAGCCGGCCCATGACCTGGCCGAATGTGGCGCGAGCGTATCTCGAGCTCTTCCGCTACGTCTCGTACTTCCGGGCTCCGGTGTACGCCGCTCAGTAGATCTACTCAAGCACTGGCAGGCTTTACTACATCGTCGAGGCGCCTCCGAGCATGTCGGGCCCGTGCAA
>JANWJD010000205.1 GCA_025449555.1 Chloroflexota bacterium
GCACGCAGGCCGGTCTAATACGCGACCCCCGTTCTCAGGCGGCCAGGTAGCTCAGTTGGTAGAGCAGCGGATTGAAAATCCGCGTGTCGGTGGTTCAATTCCACCCCTGGCCACATCGCCCAGATTTTCAGTCACTTAGCGCATGGTTGCTGTTCAGATAGACACTACCAGACAAGCGGATTGATCGTCGGTTAGCTTCTCATACGATGTGACATCCTATAGGATGTCACATATGAAGGCTCCGCGTGTCGTCCTGGACACCTCGGTGATCGTGGCTGGGCTGCGTAGCCGCCTCGGCGCGAGTAATCGCCTGCTTGAGCTGGCTGCAGAGGGCCGCCTCGTGGCGTTGGTGACGACCGCGCTCTTTCTCGAGTATGAGGAAGTATTGAGGCGGCCCGAGCAGCGATTGGCCACTGGCATGAGCGACGAGGACGTCGCCGGATTCCTGGCAGCGTTCGCGAGTGCCGCGGAACCGGTCGATGTGCACTTTCTCTGGCGGCCCCTGCTGACCGATCCGGACGATGAGCTCGTCCTGGAGTGCGCCGTCAATGGCGGCGCTGAGGCGATCGTGACCCACAATGTGCGGGATTTCATGCCGGCGTTTCGCGAGCTCAAAATCGCGATCGTGACCCCGGGAACCTTATTGAAGAGGATCGAGACATGAGTAAGAGCACTTATCCGCTGAAGCTGCCGACCTCCATCAAGAAGGCGGCCGCCGAGCTTGCAGCAAGCGATGGAGTTTCTCTGAACCAGTTTATCGCGGCCGCTGTGGCCGAGAAGGTGGGCAGCCTGCGTACGGCTCGTGAGTTCCTGCGCGCGCGCGCCGGGTCGGCAAAGCCGAAGGACATGCTGAAGTACCTGCGTCGTGCCCCGAAGATAACCCCGACGGCTGACGATCAAAGGTAAGACTGCTGATCACGCTTGGCCCGCCGTAGGTGTTACCAAAAGGTGACCAGTACCGTCAGGTTAGAAGGCGTTGCGGGACGGCGCGCCGCGTAGCGTTTCTTCCTCGACTTCAACGCAAGCCCCGGTGCGATGGGATCGGACAGACGCTGGCATAACCGCAGAGGAGGCCGCCAGCTTCTACGCACGCACCTTTCCGGACAGTGCCGTGACGGCGGTCCACCACGCACCCGGCGACTACCCGGCCGGCAAGCAGGGACAGGTGCTCACGGTTGAGTTCACGGTACTTCGAGTGCAGTGCCTCGGCCTCAATGGCGGGCCGGCGTTCAAGCACTCGAAGCGTTTTCATTTCAGATCCTCACCGATAGTCAAGCCGAGGCGGACCGCTCGATCCGGTCCCGGTCGCGCACCGGCGTGCTCTTCGCAAAGGTGCATGCCCCCGCCGCGCCGCCGACTCGCTCAACGGCCCCGCTTACGCCCGTGTTGTGTGACAAGAGCAGCCGCGAGGCTATCCTGCATACATCCAAAATCAGGCCCAAAGCGGACCGATGGTCAAATATTCCTCTTGCCCGGGGGTCACCATTCAGTCCTTAAATGCTCTTTGTAAGGAATAGCGCCAGAAGCCAGAGTGGGCCCTTGCCGGCTGAAGATCCCCAAACGTTCGTAAACGATCTCGTCGCAAGCCACGGGACGCAACTGCGTCGCTTTCTTTTGAGACGGGTACGCAACGTCGCCGATGTACCCGACATGATCCAGGAAGTGTACTTGCGAATGCTCCGGATCCAGAACGTCGATTCCGTGCGTTCCCCAGAAGCCTATCTCTTCACGGTCGCCCGGCACGTCGTGCAGCAGCACACCCTCGCCCAATCCGCGACGCCGCCATCGTCTGAGCTCGCCCGGATGCTGAACGACCGGGGCGGCGAAACCCACGGCGATCCTGCGCTCGAAGTCGGCGCGCATGAGTGCTTGGAGCAGTTGCAGTCGGCGCTGGACCGGCTCTCGCCCAAGGTACGCGCAACGTTCCTTCTGTCGCGCCGTGATGGACTCACCTTTGATGAGATCGCGGTGCAACTAGGCACTACGCGACATATGGCGAAAAAGTATCTGATGAAAGGGCTGACCAAGCTCCGCATTGGCCTGGAAGAGGCCGAGTAAGAGTCTCCATGCAACGCCCGCGAACGAAACTCAACAGCCAGATCTACGAAGAAGCCTCCGCCTGGTTCGTGGAATCCCGCGCGGAAGATCTGGATGAAGCTGGTCGGCGGGAGTTCGACGCCTGGCTGCGCAAGTCCCCGGAGCATTTGTGCGCGTATCTGGAAATCGCGGCCATCTGGAACGAAGGCTCGACGCTGGGGTCGGCCCCGAAGTACGACCGTGAACAGTTGCTCGCCGCAGCGCGGTCGGATCCTGATAACGTCATCGCGTTGGAAAGCCAAGGACCGCCGGTCAGTCCTCCTTACCCAGACAGCCCTCATCACCCTGACACTATCCCGCACGGTTTTCCGCCCGCTATCAGGACCGCCGCTTCAGGGAGACGGCGAACGGCTCGGCGGCTCGCGGCCGCCACGGCCGTCGCTGCAATTGCGGTGGGTGGCACGCTCTGGTGGACCACGGAGCGCAATGTTTATAGCACCGCAACCGGCGAACAGCGCTCTGTCGTCCTCGCCGACGGCTCGAGCGTCGAGCTCAACACGCGCTCGAGAATTCGCGTAAGCTTTGAGAAGGGCGAGCGCCACGTAGCTCTCCTGGACGGTGAAGCGCTCTTCCATGTCGCGAAAGATTCCTCGCGGCCGTTCATTGTGAGCGCCGGCGACACGAAGGTGCGGGCGGTCGGCACACAGTTTGATGTGAATCGGAAAGCTGGCGCTACCGTAGTCACGGTGATCGAAGGGAGGGTAGCCGTGCTACACGATGTTGGCACGTCCTCAAGCCAACACGGCCGCGACTCTGGGACGCCCGCAGGCGCGGGAAGTGCAGGTCCCGAACCGACATTCCTCTCCGCCGGCGAACAGGCGACGGTCACGGCACAGGTGGCGAGACGAGCCGACCATCCCAACGTCTCCAGTGCTACCGCCTGGACTCAGCGCCAGCTCGTCTTCGAAGATGCAACGCTCTCCGACGTCGCCGACGAATTCAACCGCTACAACGAGCGGCGCCTCGTCATCGAGGACCCCGCTCTCTACGGCTTCCACATCAGCGGCGTGTTTTCCTCCACGGATCCCAAGTCCCTGATTCGCTTCCTGCGCGGCCGACCCGGCGTTCAGATCACCGAGACCGATACCGAAATCCGCGTTAAAAAAATATTCCAAAAAGTGAGGTAACCAATCGCTCACAAATCGCTCTTCCCCCGCATGAGTTCGTCGCATTCATAACGACGGCCATGCAATGGTTCATTCGAACTGGGGGGGTTCTCATGCGTCTAGGTGTCGCGATCGCCGCCGTCTCCTTGTGTCTCATTGGCCTTTCAATGGCCGACGATGTGCGTGCCGCCATCAGGAAAACAACCGATATACCCGCCCAGGCGCTTGTGTCCGCGTTGGAGCAGCTCGCGAAGGACCGTAACTTCCAGTTTGTCTACGTTTCCGAAGACATCGGGAAGGTACGCACTGCCGGTGCCGTCGGGGAGTTCACGTCCGAGGAGGCGCTAAAGAAGCTGCTCACCGGCACAGGACTCACTTATCGGTACCTCGATGAGAAGACCATCACAATTGTCCCCGCGGCCTCCACCCAGTCGCAGGTCAAGGGTTCTGGAGGCACGAGCTCCGCCGAGCAAGCGGGGAAGAAAAGCGCTTCCGACACCTTTCTCGTGGCTGAGGTGGATCAGGAGCAAACTAAGCACTTCGAAATAAAGACCAAACCCCTGGCCGATGCGCTCATTGAGTTCGGCGTGCAATCCGGCCTGACCGTTGTTGCCCCGAAGACGCTCACCACTGGAAAGAAGGGCGCAGCTGTCCGCGGCGACCTCACACCGGCCGATGCGCTCGGGCGACTTCTAAAAGGTTCGGGCCTCTCCTTCGCGCGCACCGCCGATGGCACGATTGCCATTCAGGCGATCGTGACTAACGGACCGGTACAGGCGAGTGCTGGAGAATCCGGTTTAGATGGAGATTCGACACATGAATCCAAGCTTGAAGAAGTTGTCGTAACCGGTACCAACATTCACGGCGCTGGTCCCGGGGTGTCGCAAGTGATTACGCTCGATCGAGTGGACATCGAGCGTTCGGGCGTCGGATCCACGGCTGACGTCCTGGCGCTGCTGCCGCAGAATTTTGGTGGCGGCCCAAGCCGTACGAACTTTCTGGCGCCCACGCCGGGTACGGAGCTCAATCTCACAAGCGGTAGTGGAATCGATCTGCGCGGATTGGGTCCTGGAGCAACCCTGACGCTGGTCAACGGCATGCGTGTCGCGCCATCGGGTTTCGGCAGCTTCGTCGACGTGTCAAACATTCCGGTGACTGCCATTAAGCGCATCGAGATACTGCCGGACGGCGCATCGGCCATTTACGGGTCCGATGCCGTTGCCGGAGTGGTCAATATCATTCTGCGTGACGATTATAACGGCGCCGAAAGCAGAATCCGCTATGGGTCGGTCACGGAGGGCTCGCAGCATGATGTTCGCGCCAGCCAGACGTTCGGCACGAGCTGGGATCGCGGCAACGCGCTGCTAGCGTACGAATACCAGGACAACAGTGCTTTGAATGCCGCGGGCCGCTCCTTTTCCGGAGCAGCCGAGCTGCCCGGCGAGATCATTCCGGCTGCGCGGAGAAACAGCATCGTCCTGTCGGCAAAGGAGCAGGTCACCGATAATCTCGAAGCTTTCGGGGACAGCGTTCTGAGTCAGCGAAGCAATGCGCACTACAGCACGTTCTTTGGGGGGCAGCCCTTCTTTCAGGATTCCCGCGCGGACACGTATACCGCGAGCGGGGGCCTGCGATTAACCACCGCGCGGGACTGGGCTTTGCAACTCGATGGCGCCTGGGCGAGGTCCAAAGAGGACGAGAAACAGGGGGCGCTGGGCACGCCCACGGGTGGTGCACCCACATTTACGACGCGGGACGATCTGGGGTCACTGGAGGCTCGCGCCGACGGTCCGATCCTCACTTTGCCCGCAGGCAATGCGCGTGCGGCGGTCGGTGCGGCTTTCCGCAAGGAAAGCTTTGTCGGTTCGGCGCAATCAGGCGTGGGTAACGTCGATAAAAGCCGGCATGTACAAGCCGGGTTCGCTGAAGTGCTGGTGCCCTTGGTGGGAGAGGCGAACAAACTTCCTGCAGTTCGCAGCTTCGAAGTCAGCGCGGCCGTGCGCTACGAGAATTATAGCGATGTCGGAATCTCCACCAACCCGAAGCTCGCACTGTTGTGGCAGCCCATCGCCGATCTCAAGGTCAGAGCCAGCTGGGGTCGATCTTTCAACGCACCGCGTCTGGAACAGATAAGTCCGTACAACAATTTTGGTGACGTAGCGACTGTTGCAGAATACGGCGGGCCATTCCAGCCGCCCTTTGGCGACCCCTCAGCCATTATCCTGACCGACCTAACCGTCAACCCGAAGCTCGGCCCAGAGAGGTCGAAGAACTGGACGGCGGGACTTGAATTCTCCCCGGCCGCCATACCGCACTTCACGGCCAGTGTTTCGTACTTCAACTACGACTATACGGATCGGATCTCGTACCCAACGACGACGCCGTTGTCTATCTTCCAAGACCCGGCCGCTTACGCGGACTACACGATTTTCAACCCCAGCGCGGCGCGGATCCAATCAATTGTTTCCTCGTACTTGCCGGGTAATTTTTTCAACTTTACAGGTATGCCATTCAATCCCCCACCCGTGTTCGCGATATTTGAGTTGGGGACAACCAATCTCGCCGCCATGGAGGAATCGGGACTGGACCTTTCCGCCTCTTACGATCACCCGGCCTTCGGCGGACAGCTCACGATGGGAGTCAACGGGCAGCGCTTGCTCACGCTCACCAACAGAGTCGGGACAACTCGTACGGTGGTCCACCTTCTGAACACCATTTACTATCCGACCGACCTTAAGCTTCGTGGCACCGTAGCCTGGGCACGTGGTGGATTCGACCTAGCCGCCGCGGTGAATTTTACCAGCTCTTACCAGGATAACGTTGATACACCGCAGGTCGCCATTCCTTCCTGGACGACGATCGATGCTCGGCTTGCCTGGAGGTTCGATGACAGTTGGCGCCTGTCGCCGCTGCGGGATATTACATTGTCGCTGAGCGTCCAGAACGCTTTCAATCGTCAGCCCCCGCAGGTCAGCACCGCGAATCCGCTCAACTCGCTGGGATACGATCCCACCAATGCAAACCCGCTCGGACGCTTTGTGGCGGCCGAAATCCAAAAGGCGTGGTGAATAGATGAACCCGATGATCTGCAGGCTGCTGTGGATTGTGGCTCTGGGAACGATTTCGTGGCCGGTATTAGCGACCGATGTCATCGGGCCGCAGGCGAAACTCGAATTGTCTTTGGGTTGCTCATTGGCGTGCCAGGTAAGGACGCGGCGCCGCAGTCCGATCCCGGTGAAGTGAGCGCGCCAGTCGATCCTGGATGCACCCCTGATCGCTACAAACGCGACGCCTCTGGCGTCGCGTGGCGCGGATCCATGCCCATGACGAAACCATGCTCGGGGTGGGCGGCTCCGCGGACGAACCATCGTTGGGTGGGGACCGCTGTCTGCAGGCATATTTCTGAATTTCACCAATTGCAAAAACGCTGGTAAGGGGCAGGGCACGATGAAATCAATGGCAGCGGGCGCGAACGCTACGGTAGTAGCGGCCATTTTCTTAAGAATGGCGGTGCTGTTGTTTGCGATGCTACTGCTAACGAAGCCGGCGAATGGCGGCGGCGTTAACGAACGACCGCTGACGATCAACGACATTTTGCACTTAGCGGATCTGGGCCGGGCAGCTGCGCAACCCGGAACCGATACATTCGTCTGGGAGCAGTCGCCGCCCTACGACACACTCGATGACTATGGCGCAGGAACCACGGGCACCTGGCAGGGAAGCGACTTCGAGATATTTACGGTCTCTCCGCGATTGCCGGTGCCGCGAAGGTTGTTTCAAC
>JANWJD010000206.1 GCA_025449555.1 Chloroflexota bacterium
CGATGCACACTCTCCCATCCGATGCTGCACTAGGACAAAGTAGTGGACCGTTCCCGCTGAGCCTCTAAAACCTCCACTGTTCCTGCGGAGGTTCCCACCACCACCAGGTCGGCCATCCTCAGGAAAAGCCCGTGGTCAACCACTCCGGTCTGGAGCTTGATGGTCTGAGCGACAATCTCGTCGGCTAGATCGATCGGACCGGAAGCATGACAGTCCAGAATGTAATTCCCGTTCGAGGTCGTGTACGTTTCACTCCCTCCCCGTAATTCACAGGTCAGGCCGAGCAACTCCAACCGGTGTCGAGTGGTGGGCCAGCCAAACGTCACGACTTCAACCGGTATCGGCGCCAACTCGCCCAGGCGCTCCACCCGTTTGGTCTCGTCGACGATCACGACAAACCTGCGTGCGGCACTCGCCACTAACTTCTCTCGCATCAGGGCGCCGCCCCGTCCTTTCACCAGATTGAGTTGAGGATCAACTTCATCGGCGCCATCAACGTAGATGTCCAGAAAGCTTCGTTCGTCGAGGCGCCGGAGCGGGATGCCGAACGATTGCGCGATCTCGGCGGTGCGGCCGGAGGTAGGCACGCCGACGAACCTGATCCCATCGCGAAAGCGAAGTCCGAGCGTTTCCACGGCCATTTCGGCCGTGGTGCCGCTCCCCAAACCGACGGTCATGCCATCAGTTATCAGGCCGGCTGCATACTCAGCCGCCAGGCGCTTCTGTGCATCCAGACTCATTCACATGGTCCTCAATGCGTACAGTATAGGAAAAAGGGAAAGCGCATTGAGGGAGAGCGGAACGGTCCCCAGTGAGGCCGCGCGCGATCCGCTCGTGCTGGCGATTGACGTTGGTACGTCGTCCGTGCGTGCGTTCGTCTACGATATCGACGGCAACCTGGTCGATGGGTGGGGCGCTCGGCGCAAATACGCGGTCCAGACTACCCGAGACGGCGGAGTCGAGATCGCAGCGGAGCCACTCGCTGCCCTGGTGTTCGAGTGCATCACCGACGCGCTTTCGTCGGCTGGCGAGGGCGCCAAGCGCATCGTAGCGGTCGGCTGCGACACCTTTTGGCACAGCTTGATGGGCCTTCGCGACGACCACACCGCTCTCACGCCCGTATATACCTGGGCCGATACACGAAGTGCCACTGCCGCTGACGAGCTGAAACGTCAATTGGACGCGTCGGAAGTGCACCAACGCACTGGAGCCGTGCTCCACTCCAGCTACCTGCCGGCCAAACTGAAGTGGCTCGGAACAACTCAGGCTACACTTTTCAAATCGGTTTGCTACTGGATGTCATTCGGCGAGTATCTGTATGTGCGGCTCTTCGGTGAGCGCCGCGTGAGCATTTCAATGGCGTCGGCGACCGGCATGTTCGATCAACGAACCTGTGACTGGTATCAACCAGTCCTGCAAGCCATTCAGGTAGAGCAGAGTACGTTGTCGCCCATAACCGAGTATTCGGACGCCATGAAGGATTTGCAGCCGCCGTTTGCCCGGCGTTGGCCCCAGTTGAACGGGATTCCATGGTACCTGGCGGTGGGCGATGGGGCCGCGAACAACGTCGGCAGCGGCGGATCGACTCCGGATTGGTGGGTCATCATGGTCGGCACCTCGGGCGCCATGCGGGTGGTCACTGAATCGACCTCTATCGAGGTACCCGCCGGCCTCTGGTCCTATCGGGTCGATCGCCGGCGAATCATTCAGGGTGGAGCTCTTTCATCCGGCGGCAATATTTTCGCCTGGCTCTCGCAGTCGTTGCACGTGCCTCCGGTCGCTGCATTGGAGCTGGAGCTCACTCGCATGGAGCCGGACGGTCACGGTCTAACCGTCTTGCCGTTTCTCGCGGGCGAGCGAAGCCCCGATTGGGATTCTGATGCTCGCGGCGCCATTCTCGGACTCACCCTCGCCTCCCGGCCGGTGGACATCGTACGCGCCTCACTCGAAGCCATCGCCTATCGCTTCGCCTTGATCGAGCAGCTCCTGCGGAGCGATGCAACGCCACCGCGCGGTATCATT
Organism: Chloroflexota bacterium; assembly: GCA_025449555.1. Classification (GTDB taxonomy): domain Bacteria; phylum Chloroflexota; class UBA5177; order UBA5177; family UBA5177; genus JANWJD01. The sequence continues at coordinate 2,023 of JANWJD010000206.1, forward strand.
GGAAGTGGATCGGGGCTGCTCGATTCGCCGGCGTGGATGCAAATTATGTCCGACGTCCTGGCTCAACCGATCGTAACGTCTGCCGTTCCGGAGGCATCGAGCCGTGGCGCTGCCCTACTGGCGTTCGAAGCGAAGGGGGCTATTGTGAATGTCGCCTCGGTTGAAGCTCCACTTGGCACAAAATATTCGCCCGTTGAAGGGCACACTTCGATCTACCGAGACGCCATGAAGCGCCAGAGAGATTTGTACAGAAAGCTCGTTCAGTGATGCGCGATCGCGTCGAACGAGCCGGACCGACTTCAGTGAAGTAGAGGAGAAGACGATGGCTGAAAATCCCTTGAAGCAACTGAACGCCTGCGGGCAGAGTGTCTGGAACGACTTCATTCAGCGCTCATTTGTGAAAGGTGGTGGACTGAGCAAACTGGTGGAGGAGGACGGGATCTCCGGAGTGACCTCGAACCCCACGATCTTCCAGAAGGCGATCGGTAGCAGCTCCGACTACGATGAGGAACTACGGACCTATGCCTCGCAGGGTGATGACGCCGAAGGAATCTTTAAGAAACTGGCGTCGAACGATATCGGCATGGGTGCCGACATTCTGCGGCCCACGTATGATCGCACCAGCGGACAGGATGGATATATCAGCATCGAGGTGTCGCCTGATGCCGCCCACGACACGCAGACGACGCTCGAGGACGCGCACTTCTATTGGGAAACCATCCGGCGGCCGAACATCATGATCAAAGTCCCCGCCACTCCAGAAGGACTTCCGGCCATCGAGCAACTCATTTCCGAGGGCATCAACGTCAATATCACCCTGATCTTTGCCGTGGAGGTGTATCAGGAAGTGATGGAGGCCTACATCCGGGGCCTTGAACGGCGCGTCGAGGCCGGCGGCTCGATCGATCGAATCGCGTCCGTGGCATCCTTCTTCGTTAGCCGGGTCGATACGCTGGTCGATCAGTTGCTGGCGGACAAAGCCAAAAATGCCGACGAAGTGACGCAGGAGCAGCTCAAACGATTGGACGGCAAGGCCGCGATCGCGAACGCCAGGATCGCATACGAATTATTCGAGCAGGTCTTTGGATCCGATCGCTTCAAGGCACTGGCCGCCAGGGGCGCACGGGTGCAGCGTCCACTCTGGGCCAGTACCAGCACCAAGAATCCAAACTACCCGGACACCTACTACGTCACGAATCTGGTCGGGCGCGACACGGTCAACACCATGCCGCCGGAGACGATCGCCGCGGTGCGCGACCACGGCCGGATCGAATGCGATACGGTTGTGCAAGGAGTGGATCAGGCGCATGCCGACATTGAGGCGCTCGGTACGGTCGGCATTTCCATGAGAGAGGTAACCGACCAGCTCACGCGTGAGGGCGTTCAGAAGTTCGCCGACTCGTTGCATGGGCTCTCCGACACCATCGATCAGAAGCTCGCGGCACTGAAGCAGGAAGATCGCCAACCCACAACCGCCGGGAGCGGACAGGGAGGCGAGTGACTTCAACTCTCAGCATGCCCGCGTCATTGCGTCGTCCCTCCCTTAGTCGGCGCGGTGACGCGGTTCGGAGACGGGCGGTTGGCTTGACATGGTAGCGACCGTTCAGGAAAACCCACTGCGCAAGGGCATGCAGCTCCACCGCACGCCGGAGCCGTGTGCCATGATTATCATGGGCGCTACCGGTGACCTGGCACACCGCAAGCTCATCCCGTCGCTCTACAACCTGGAAGTCGACCACCTCCTTCCGCACGGGTTTGCCGTGGTCGGATTCGCCCGTGCCAACGACGGTGGAGATGTCGCTTTTCGTGAAGACATGTGCGCCGCGGTCGACCAATACTCTCGCTACGCTCCCGTGGCAGGGGAAGTCTGGGACAGCTTCGCCGAAGGGCTCTTCTTCCAGCCGGCAGAATTCGACGACATCGAGTCCTATCGCAAATTGGCTGAGACGCTGCGAAGGGTCGATGTTGAACGCGGTACGCAGGGGAATCACGTGTTCTACCTGGCCGTCCCGCCAACTGCAGTAGCCACCATTTCAAAAATGCTTGGCGCAGTCGGTCTGGTGACCAAGCACGCTAATGGTGAGCGATGGACTCGCATCGTGATAGAGAAGCCGTTCGGTCGTGATCTGCAGGGGGCCAGGGCACTCAATTCCCAGTTGTTGAAAGTGTTCCACGAGGAACAGATCTACCGGATCGATCACTACCTCGGCAAAGAAACGGTCCAGAACATCCTGGTCTTCCGTTTCGCCAACGGGCTCTTCGAGCCCATCTGGAACCGCCGCTATGTGGATAACGTGCAGATCACGGTAGCGGAAGAAATCGGAATTGCGCATCGCGGAGGCTACTACGAAACCGCCGGTGCCTTGCGAGACATGGTCCAGAGCCACATGCTGCAACTCCTGTCCTTGACCGCCATGGATCCCCCCGTGGCGCTAGACGCCGACGCCGTGCGCGATGAAAAAGTCAAAGTCCTGCGCGCGATTGAAAAGTACAGCCCGCACGATGTGGACCGAAATGCAGTGCGAGGGCAGTATGCGCCGGGTTGGGTCGGTGGCAGAGAGGTCCGTGGCTATCGCCAGGAAGAGGGCATGGATCCGGAGTCCACGACCGAGACGTACGCCGCCATGAAACTCTATGTCGACAGTTGGAGGTGGGCCGGAGTCCCCTTCTTCTTACGCCACGGGAAACGACTTCCAAAACGAGAGACGGAAATCGCGATTACGTTTAAGCGCGCCCCGCTCGCGTTGTTTCAGGACGCTGACTCAGATGCCATGGGTCCCAACGTCCTGGCCATGAGGATCCAGCCCGACGAAGGAATGTCGCTTCGAATCATGGCAAAGATTCCAGGTCAGGGCATTCAAATTCAGCCGGTTCACATGGACTTTTTGTACGGTGCGGCCTTCAGCCAGCAGTCCCCAGATGCGTACGAACGCCTCCTCCTCGACATCATGCTGGGTGACTCGACTCTATTCACGCGTCGGGATGAAGTTGAGGCCCAGTGGACGATCGTGGACCCGATTCTCCGCGCTTGGGAACAGGATCCGCCCCCGGACTTCCCTAACTACGAAGCCGGAGCGTGGGGGCCGCGCGCCGCGATTGATCTGGTTCAACGGGATAAATGCTACTGGCGGCAGGTGTGACCGTGTCGAAAATGCCGGCCTCAGTCTCGCACACGCTTCAATGGTCAGGAGATGATGTCGATCTCACGACCGTGGATCACCAGATCAACGAATTGCGCAAGGATCTCTCGCGCCGGCTGGACGACGTTTCTCCGGTCGTCACGCACGTGTTCAATCTGGTGGTCTACACCGATTCCGTCGATCTGGCCGAACAAGTGGCCGCTGACCTCGCCTCGGTGTCGCGCCGGCATCCATCACGTGCCATTATCTTGATCGCAGATCGCTGGCACCCAGAATCTCCGATCGATGCGGAGGTACGTTTGATGTGTGCCGCCGGAACAGGTGGAGGTCCTCCGCTCTGTTTCGAGCAAGTGTTCGTCAAAGTGCAAGGGCGAGCGGCCGATCACCTCGCCAGCGTCGTCGTGCCGTTACTGATGCCCGAAGTGCCCACCTATCTTTGGTGGCCCGGTCAACCGCTGTTTGGACATCGCCTCTTCCACCGACTCCTCGCCTCGGCCGATCAACTCGTCATCGACTCCGGTCAGTTCCGATCTCCGGGCGACGGCTTGAACGACCTGGCTCGCCTTTGTACCGGTCGCTACGGCGTGCATGACATTAACTGGGGGAGGCTCAAACCGTGGCGAGAAATCATCGCCCAGTTCTTCGATGCGCCTCAACTCGCACCATACGCCTACGCCATCAAATCCATCTCCATCGTCTTTGGCCAGGGCGGAGGTGACTACGGCAAGAGCACCGCTGGATTGTTATTGATGCTGGGCTGGGTCGCCTCGGAGTTGGGCATGGAGCCGGAGACCACACTCGACACCGTCGCGACCCGCGACGTCAGCCTCTCACTCTTGCAGGGCAATTCTCTGATCGACATCGACGTCAACTTCCGTGATGTGGGGGTGAAATTGGGAGGCAGGCTCATGAGCATCGAATTGAACGCGCAGACCCGAGATGGACCGGAAGCCCTCTTCTACGTGAGACGATCCTCCGATCTCCTGCATGCGCATGTGAGTATGCGAGTGGGTACGGACAGTGAGATCAAGCGGGTCGTCGCTCTTGACATAAAAGAGGACCCGGTGTTGCTCGCCGACGAGCTGGCAGCCGCCGGACACGACCATTTGTACGAGCGGGTCGTTGAAATGGCCGCGCGGATCGCTGGCCGGGAAGTATGGTTGCCCGAATGACGTTGCAAGTCGAATTGGTCGAGCTCGGAACTCCTGACGACCTGGCTCGTGAGGCATCGCTCCGCTTCGTGGAAACCGCACAGGCTGCGATCGCGGCGCATGGGGCATTCTCGGTCGCCCTCTCTGGTGGCAGCACGCCGCGCGCTATGTATACACGTCTCGCGGCGCGTCCGCTCCGCGACCGTCTCGATTGGTCCCGGGTGCAGGTGTTCTTTTCGGATGAGCGATTTGTCCCGCCCGACTCGCCGGAGAGCAACTTCCACACGGCGAAAGTGAACCTGTTCGACCACGTGCCGATACCTGAAGAACACATCCATGCGTACAAGACCGTCGATGTCTCGCCCGAAGAGGCGGCGTTACAGTATGAGCAAAGGATTCAACGGGTTCTCAAAGCCGAAGTTGAGGGCGTGCCGAATTTCGATCTCATCCTGCTTGGCATGGGCCCGGATGGACACACGGCATCTCTGTTTCCTGACACCGAGGCACTCCGGGTCCAGGATCGTTTCGTCGCGGCTAATCACGTCCCGAAGTTGGACGCCTGGCGCCTCACCTTTACTTATCCCATGATCAACGCCGGTCGCATTGTGATGTTTCTCGTCCAGGGCGACGACAAAAAGGAGCGGGTGCGCGAAGTTTTGGGTGGTGCGTCGCCCCTACCGGCGGCGGGTGTGCAACCGTCGGATGGTCGGCTGGTGTGGCTGCTCGATGCCGCCGCGTCTGCTGAATTCGATGCCGACCAGCGCGGAATCCAGATCGCCATCTCTGACCCTCTGCCGCATGAGTGAGCAGCGATTGAGAGTCTCCTCGGCGCGCATCCAGATCGCTCCATCGATTCTGGCGAGCGATTTCCTTCATCTGGGTGATGCGGTAAAGGCTGCGGAAAATGCGGGCGCCGACCGACTCCACCTGGACGTCATGGATGGACGATTCGTGCCGAACATCACGATCGGACAGCCGATTGTCCAGGCCATTCGCTCGGCCACTCATCTCATGCTCGAAACCCATCTCATGATCGTCGAACCGGAGCGCTACATCGAAGATTTTCAGCGTGCTGGAGCGAATCTAATCATCGTGCACCAGGAAGTCTCACCACACCTCTATCGCACACTGCAACTCATCCGCGATTCGGGCGCTCGGTCAGGGGTCGCAATCAACCCTGGAACTCCCTGGGAGTCCGTGCGCGACGTGTTGCCGGTGACCGACCTGGTGCTCGTGATGACCGTGAATCCTGGGTTTGGCGGGCAACGTTTCCTCTCGGATATGCTTCCCAAGATTCGTGCGGTGCGTGCTGAACTGGATCGTCGGGGATTGGGAACGGAGCTCGAGGTGGACGGCGGGGTGGACCTCAGTACCATCGGTCAGGTCGTGACGGCGGGCGCGCGCGTGACCGTCGCCGGGACCTCGGTGTATCGGTCACGGGAAGGAGTGGAACATGCGGTGCGCGAACTGCGCACACTCGCCGAAGGTGCGCTGCCCGTCGGCTCCGCCTGAACTGCCGGCGTGCCGCCCCTCGGCTGGAGTTGTTTACTGAGATACAGAGGAGGTCGTAGGCCGGTCGCTCCGTCGCCGGCTCGCTCGTGATTTCTCTCCTTTTGCGCAAATGACGTAGGATGCGCGGTGCGCCTCGGAACGGTCTAGTACCAAGAGCATTTGGCGCGCAACAGTTTTCATTACTCGGGGCAGTGTTGAGCAATCATGGTAGGGTGTAAGAGGGGAGTACAATGCTGAAATTGGTACTATTGACTATGGGTGTCGCCGTCGGTGCCGCCGGTACAACGGCCTGGCTACTTTCCGAGCCCGGCTCATCCGGACTTACAGGAACTCCTCTGCCGGAACGGCTGGAAGAGGTCAAACGGCGTCTCAATGCCGCCCTGGCTGACGGCGCGAAAGCCGGCGAGGAAACCGAGAATCGTGTTCGGCACGAGTTCGAGACCTACCGGAGTCACCCCGATCGTCCTGGCGCCTCGTCCTGACCGAGGCGTGCCCGCTATCAAAGTCGAACGCTCGCCGGGGCTCAGTCTGGTAGAATCTCCCCGAGTTAATTCGGCCCACCATCGGAGCTGTCCCTGTGAATAGCGAAACCATTCGGCAGCGCTTTGTCGATTTCTTTGTCGAACGCGGCCATCTGAACGTGCCCGGCCTGCCCCTCGTCCCCAACGACCCGGGCATCACCACGTTGTTCACCATTGCCGGAATGCAGCAAATGATTCCCTACTTCCTGGGACGCGAACAACCGCCGAGCCGGAACATGGTTTCCGTCCAGAAGACGATTCGCACCAATGATATCGATGAGGTAGGCGACGATTATCATCTCACCTTCTTTGAAATGCTCGGCAATTTCTCCGTCGGCGCCTACTTCAAAGAACAGGCTATTCGCTACACCTGGGAATTCTTGACCGACACCATGGGCGTGCCGGCAGACCGGTGGTGGGCCACGGTCTATCCAGGTGACGACGAGTCACGGCGCGCCTGGCTAGGTGTCGGGCTGCCGCCCGAACGAATAGGTGAAGATCCGAGTAACTGGTGGGCTCCCGGCCCGGTCGGTCCCTGCGGGCCAAACAGTGAGATTCATTTCGACCGTGGGGAGGAAGTCGGATGTGGCCGGGCCGATTGCCGGCCCGAAACCGGCTGTTGCGATCGGTTTTGGGAAATCTGGAACGACGTCTTCATGTCGTTCTATCAGGAAGAAGCGGGCGAGCGTCGTCCGCTTCCCTGGAACAATGTAGACACCGGCATGGGATTGGAACGCCTGGTGGCCGTGCTACAGAACGTCCGGTCAGTCTACGACACCGATCTTTTTCAGCCGATCATCGGCTCTGTGGCTGGAATGGCGCACATTGAATACGGCCGAGACCCTGCGGCCGACCGGTCGCTGCGCATCATTGCCGACCACTCTCGCGCCGTCGCGTTCATCGTGGCGGAAGGTGTCATGCCGTCCTCCGAGGGCAGAGGATACGTTGTGCGCCGCTTGCTTCGTCGGGCTGCCTTTCACGGGCGTTCGCTAGGAATCACTAAGCCGTTCCTCGCGCACACGATCGACGCGGTGGTCGATGGCATGGGCGGGTTTCACACCAATCTGCAACAGAACCGTGACCGGATTGTGAAGGTCGTGGAGCACGAGGAACGTCGCTTCGTCCAGACCCTCGCCCGTGGCCTCCACATCTTTGAAGAAATAGCGGAACGTGCGGCGACCGGCGATGGCGTCATTGGCGGACACGATGTCTTCGTGCTGTCGGACACGCACGGTTTCCCCCTGGAAATGACGGTGGAACTGGCCCGCGAGCGGGGCTTGACGGTAGACGAAGCTGGATTCGGCGAAGAGCTGAGAGCCCAGCAGCAACGTGCCAGCGCCCGTCGCTTCAGCCGATCCATCGGCACATCACCCAACACCTTCCTCCGCCTGGCAGAAACGATAGGGCCGACCATCTTTACGGGCTATAACGAACTCCGTACGACGGCCGAAGTGTTGGCCCTGCTGGCTGAAGGTCGGCCGGTGACGCGGGCCGAAACAGGCGACGAAATCGAAGTCGTGCTGTCATCCACGCCGTTCTATGCTGAGTCCGGCGGTCAGGTCGGTGACACGGGCTTGATCGAAAGCGACGGCGCCTTGCTTCGGGTAACGGATACGCAGCGACCGATTCAGTCGTTGATTGTGCATGCGGTCTCCGTGGAAAGCGGGAGTATCGCGGTCGGCGATATCGTCGTCGCCGAAGTAGATGCCGAACGGCGCTTGCACATCCTGCCGCACCACTCAGGGACCCACCTCATCCATAAGGCGCTGCAGGAAGTACTCGGGCCGGAGGCAAAACAGGCCGGCTCATTGGTCGCGCCCGATCGCTTGAGATTTGACTTTACCTGGCCCGAGCCGGTATCGGCGGAAGATCTGCGCGAAGTGCAAGACCGAGTCAATGCGGCCATCTGGGCGAACCTCCCGGTCACGCTGGAACTGAAATCGTATGACGAGGCGATCGCAGAAGGTGCGATGGCTCTGTTTGGCGAAAAATACGGCGACGTGGTGCGGGTGGTCAAGATCGGGGAGTGGAGCAAAGAGCTCTGTGGTGGGACGCATGTGGATGCCACCGGCGACATCGGCCTGCTCGTGATCATTAGTGAAACCGGCATCGGCAGCGGCGTGCGCCGCGTCGAAGCACTGGCCGGCGCCGCCGCCTATACCTACGTCAATGGCCTGCGAGAACAAATTGCTGCCTCTGCCGAAGCGTTGGGTGCGCCACCTCACAACCTGGTCAAGCGTGCCGAACAGGTGATGGAGCAGGCCAGGAAAGATGAAAAGCGATTGCAACACCTGACGCAGCAACTGGCAGTGCTCCAGGCCGATCGCCTGGTCGAGCAGGCTATTTCGGTAGATGGCATGAGCGTGGTCGCGGATCGCATCAATACCGACGATCCGGACTACCTCGAAGTTGCCACCGATCACGTAAAAGCCCGTCTCAACCGCGGTATCGTGGTGTTTGGCACTGTGGTGGGCAACAAGACGGCGTACAGCCTGGGAGTCACCAAGAATCTCAACGACGAAGGGTTTAGCGCCGGTACCCTACTGCAAGAAGCGCTCGAGGAGTCTCATGCCGGAAAGGGAGGCGGGCGACCCTGGTTCGCCCGCGGCGGTGGAGAGGATGCATCGAAAGTGGATGAATTCTTGCGCACCGCAGTGGAAGTAATACGACGAAAGGCAGAAGGCTAACGTGAGCGATACTGCCGGCTCTCGTTGGCCGCGTGACACCCTTCGCTTACTCGGTCTCGATGTCGGTGACCGCCGAATTGGCGTGGCCATCAGTGATCCCACCGGATCGCTGGCCAGCCCGGTCGAGGTCTATCACCGGCGCGATCAGGTTACTGACACGCAGCACGTCATGGACCTGGCCGACGAATTGGAGGCAAGTGGAGTCGTGGTCGGCTTGCCGAAAAACATGAACGGCACCGAAGGACCTCAAGCTGAGAAGACGCGCGACTTCGCGGACACCCTCACCGCGCGTGGCCTCGACGTTCACCTGTGGGACGAACGGCTGAGCACGGTGGAGGCGACTCGCCGCATGGTCGAACAACGACACCGGCGGCGTGGCATCCAGCAACGTATCGATTCAGAAGCTGCTGCCCTGATCTTGCAAACTTACCTCGACTTTGTCCGAATTCGAGGGGCACAGTGAGCAGTTCCGGACCCCAGGTGCGAAGGCGGCCACGGCCTGTCATTGAACACCCCACGTACAAGGCCCCGAGCTATCAGTCGCGCATTTGGGGAAGACTGGTCTTTCTGGTTTTTCTTGTAGCGCTCTGCGCTGTGATCGGCGTCTCCGGCGGGCTCTACTACGGACTGCACAAGTCTCAGGGAAACGACGGCCGCGACCTGAACTTTCATGTCGGCGCCGGCGATACAGTGACGACGGTGGCAAACCGTTTGGAGCGGAAAGGGGTCATCAACAGCGCGTTGCTGTTTCGAGTCGACGCCAAAATCCAGAGCCTCGCGGGAAACCTCAAAGTGGGAGATTACGTTCTCCGCAAAAACATGAGCATCGACGACATGGTGGCCGCATTGCAGATCCCGCACACGAGCTACGTCAATGTCGTCATCCCGGAGGGATTCCGCATGGAACAGATCGCAGCACGTCTGCAACATGACGGCATCGACGCGGCATCGTTCCTCCAGGAAGCTCGTAGACCCAACCTTAGGTTCCTCAATGCCGGAGTTCTCTCCGACAAGCCGGCCGGGTACGGTCTCGAGGGCTACCTCTTTCCCAATACCTATAAAGTTCCACGCGGTTATAGTGGCAGAGATTTTGCCCGGTTAATGGTCCAACAGCTCTCCATTGAGTTCACACCCGCCATGCGTGCCTCCGCTCGGGCGCACGGGCTCTCGATCTTCCAGGCGCTGACCCTGGCCTCGATCGTGGAACGGGAAGCCCAGGTAGCAAGCGAGCGTCCCCTCATTGCGGGGGTCTATTACAACCGTTTGAAATACAAGATGCAGCTCGGAGCCGACCCCACCGTGCAATTCATTCTCGGCTCACCCCGCAAATGGTGGCCGGTCCTCCAGGTAGAGGCTCGGACCATCCAGCCCAATAGTCCCTACAACACCTACACGCACACCGGTCTTCCACCCTCGCCCATCGCGAATCCGGGATTGAGTAGCATTCAGGCTGCCGTGGCGCCCGCCCGAACGACATACCTGTACTTTGTCGCGAAGGGTAACGGTCACCATGCATTTGCCACCACGCTGGCGGAACAAACGGCCAACATTGCGAAGTACCAGCACTAATTTTTCATGAGGGCTCTATGATTTCCACCGGCGACCTGAAACGTGGCATGACGGTCGAACTCGACGGGGACCTGTGGTCGATCCTCGAATACAACCACATCAAGATTGGCCGGGGTAGCGCGCAGGTTCGCATCAAAATGCGAAATCTGAAGACCGGCACGACGGTCGAGCGCACATTTCAGGCGGGCGAAAAGTTTCGACGAGCGATCGTCGATCGCAAGCCGGTACAGTACCTCTATCATGAGGACGATACGTACTACTTCATGGACACCGAGTCCTTCGAACAGACCACGATGACCGCCGGACAGCTGGGTGATATTACCGGCTATCTCAAAGACAACGGCTTGCTCGACATTATGACGTATGAAGATATACCGATCGACGCTGAGCTCCCGCCGAACGTTGAACTGGCCGTCACCCAAACTGATCCAGGCTTTCGTGGCGACACCGCCAGCGGCGGAAGCAAACCGGCCACCCTCGAGACCGGCATAGTAGTTCAGGTGCCCCTCTTCGTAAATGAAGGCGAACGCATACGGGTCGACACTCGGACCGGTCAATACATCGAACGCGCCTGATCGTTGATGACAAAAGAGGTCTACCTCACGGAGTCCCTTCCCAAGCTCCTGCGCATTCTCCAGGACAGTGATGTGCGAGAACTCCAACTGGAGGAAGGTGACATTCGGGTGAGAATCCATCGTGGTTCTGAGGTGCTGGTCGACACGTCAGGAGGGATCGGTCATTCGATCGAACTTTCGGCGCCTGCCGTTCCCACCTCCGCGCTCGTGCGCGCCTCGATCGTCGGCACCTTTTATCGCGCCGGGAGGCCCGGCATGGCCCCACTCGTCTCTGAGGGAGCGCATGTTCAGGCCGCGACCGTCATCGGCATCATTGAAGCGCTTCAGGTATTGACCGACGTGGAGGCCGGATGTGCCGGCATCGTCACAGCAGTGCTCGCTACCGATGGCCAGCCCGTTGAGTACAACCAGCCGCTACTCGAAATTCAACTCGATGGCTGACATCTCCCCGCATCTTCCTGCTGAGATCCTCAGCGTCAGCCAGGTGACGCGCTATCTCAAATATCTGGTCGAGGGGGATCAACTGCTTGGGGCGCTGTCTGTCCGCGGCGAGGTCTGCGAACTCTCCCGTTCCGCCAACGGTCACATCTACCTGTCGATCAAGGACAGCACCAGCCAGATCGCCTGCGTGCTGTTTCGAAAGGAGTCGATGCGCCAGCCTGACGAGGTGCGAGAGCTCCGAAAAGGCGTCGCCGTCGTCCTCCACGGTTACTTGACGCTCTATGAACCCCGGGGAACCTGTCAGCTCTTTGTAGAGCGAGTGGTGATCGAGGGCGAGGGTGCCTTCTTCCTGCGCTTCGAACGTCTCAAAGCCAAACTGGAGTCGGAGGGACTATTTGCGCCGGAGCGAAAACGGGCCATCCCGCCATTTCCTCGGGTTCTGGCGCTCGTAACCTCCCTTCGGGGTCAGGCCTACCACGACGTCTTACACCGGCTGCGCGCCCAATATCCGTTCGTACGCGTGATCGAAGCGGGTGTCTCCGTGCAGGGTAGCAGCGCACCTGACGAAATCGTCATGGCGATCGATATTCTGAACCGATCGACCCGCGCCGACCTTATCCTCCTCGTGCGGGGAGGTGGATCGCCTGAGGATCTCGCGGCCTTCAACGACGAGCGACTGGCCCGTGCGATCTACGCCTCTCGCATTCCGGTCATCACGGGTATAGGGCACGAAACGGACTACACCATCGTGGACTTCGTCGCCGATCTACGTGCCGCCACCCCCTCCCTCGCGGCGGCCGCTGCGGTGCCGGACATCGGCTCGCTCGTGCAGCGTGCCACCGCCCTCCACCAGGAGACAACTATTGCCGTCGACGAGCGCTTGCGCGCTGCCCGACTCCGCTGGCGAGACGCCAATCGAGGCCTGCTCCATGCCAGTCCCGGGAACCGGCTGCGCGTGCAGCGCCAGCGAGCAGACGAACTCGGTCAACATGCCGATCGCTCTATCAAGCTGCACCTGCGGAGCAAGCGGTCTCGTCTCGACGCCCTCACCGCACAACTTCACGCCCTCGATCCGCTCGCGATTCTCGAGCGTGGCTATGCGGTGCTCTCAGATCCTGAAACAGGAAGAGTTGTGCGTTCGGTCACCTCCGTTCAGCCCGGACATCTGCTACGGGCGCAGGTCGCCGACGGCGAATTTACGGTGCGAACGGAGGGGACGTGACGGAAGCTCTCAATTTTGAACAGGCACTCGCCGAGCTCGAGTCAGTGGTCAAACAACTGCAGCGCCCGGAACTCCCGCTCGATCAGGCGGTTGCCCTATATCGGCGCGGTACCGAGTTGGCCCAGAAGAGCGAAGATTTGCTGGCATCCGCGGAAATTCAAGTGCAGACTCTCACCAATGCGGTGCAAGAACGCTTCGCCGAGTATTCGGTCGACGAACGCGACGACGAAGACCTTGATCTCTAAGCTTCGACCAATGGGCTTCTCATCGTGGTCCAATGTCGGACCGGTACGATAAAGAAGCTTCCTTCCTCCCTGTGAGGCCGGTCGGGGACCTTCAGGACTCCTCCTCATCGACAGACGCACAACGCCTCTCTCCGACCGGCCTCACACATTTTTTGGAGCATGTGGCGCAGCTCTCGCTCAGTTGAGCTTCTGGTCGCTGTAGCTCACTTCCCGTGCCAGAATGTCGCTAATCGTGGCGCGTCGAGTCATCAAGCGGGCATCGCGACCGTCGACCAGTACGGATGCCGGCGGTGGGACCAGGTTGTAGCTGTTCGCCATTGACAACTGGTACGCGCCTGACACCGGAACGCAGATGAGGTCTCCGACGCTCACCTCCGGAAGCGGAACATCGCGCGCCAATACATCTCCAGCTTCACAATATCGACCCACGATATCCGCCTTGCCCACCGGGACTTCCATCCCACGATTCGGCAAGAACGCGGTGTACCGGGCGCCGTACAGGGCCGGTCGCAGGTTATCTCCCATGCCGCCGTCCACCGCCACGATCCGACCCGACTCCCGAACCTTGACGGCGCCGACGCGGTACAGCGCTACCGCCGCGTTGGCCACCAGCGCCCGGCCCGGCTCAACAGCCAGTCGGACGCGGTTGAACCCGGCGCTGCCCTCTGCCACGGCGTTAGCCACCTCGCGCGGCGACAGAGTTGCGTCCCCATCCGAGTAGGCGATGGCCCAGCCACCGCCGAGGCTGACTTCCTCGCTCCGCAGGCCGTGTTGCGCGAAACGGACGGCCACTTGGGCCATGTCGCAGGCTGCCCGCCGATAGATGTCGGCACCGGTGATTTGCGAACCAAGGTGAGTATGGAGACCAATGAAGCGGAGACCGGAGTTCTCCGCGAGCAACCCGAGAACCTGGGTCTCGTCGTCCGACTCGACCATCACACCAAATTTCGATCCGGTGCCGCTGGTCTGCAGCCAGGGATGAGTCTCGGCTTCGAGCGGAAGTGACATTCGTACCATCACATTGACTGGGTGCTGGGGACTTCGAGCTAGAGACACCAACCTGGCCAGTTCATCTGCACCGTCGACGACGATCGCGCGGATTCCGACTCGTATGGCGTACTGAAGTTCCCGATCTGATTTGCAATTGCCATGGAGGTGAATCTGCTCGGGGTGGAATCCTGCTTGGATCGCGGCTACCATTTCCCCTTCAGAAACTGCGTCGATGTCGAGTCCACTCTGTTGCAGCGTCCGAAGCACCCCAATGGTCGAACAGGCCTTGGCCGCGAAGCTCATTCTCGCCCCCAGCGATTCGAACGCTGCCTTTACGTCCTGCGCGTTCTCACGCAGAGTGACCGCATCGTAGACGTAGAGAGGTGTGCCGAATGCGGCGGCCAGGACAGAGAGATCCCATCGGCCGATGAGGGTCTTGGTTGGTTCGATCCGGCAGTCGCGGGGCAGGAGTGCGCTTGAGGGGGTAGACGTCATGAAACCACCATACCCGATGCTCGATTTCCACCCCGAAGGTCGTGACGCCCGTCAAGCGACGTGGCGCCGGCTCAACTCCAGTCGACTTCCGTTACCTCGCCCCCCACGATTGTGACTTGGTCGACGGGGTTTGGCCCCTCGCCCCACAAATCGTACTCCCCGGCCTGAAGTGCTGGATATACCGCCGCAAAGCACACTCTCCCATTGAAGTTCCGTTCGTGGACCTGGTTGTGCGTACGGTGGCTATGGTGAGCATGATCTCCGTCATGGCTGTGATGTTCGTGCAGTTCGTCAGTCGCGCTATGCCCTCGCGGGCTGATCTCGATCTCGTCCCCGTTCGCTTCCGGCTTCGTATACAGAATCAGCGCCCCGATATCTCCGCCGATGTCCAGCACAACCTGTTCAGTCCGAGTGCTCATGTTGTGAACTTCTGCCATTTTGAACTCCTTCAATCCTGACCGTCCTACATCGCAGGAGCCCGGAGGTCGTCGACCTCCGGGCTCCCGTACGATCCGGCCTGATCGCGGCTCGATTATGCCACGTTCGCCGGGAAGTTGAATCCGTCGAGCGGCAGCCCCAGATAGGGGAACGTCGCCTGGTAGCGGTCACTGGTTGGGGCCACGCCGTCCGTGACCAGCGCAGCTGCGCCATCCGCTTTGTAGGACGGAGCCACCAGCGGGTCGGTCGCCCCGGCACTAGCGCGCAACTCGATGGTCGCCACGTTATCCATCACCCGCCGGCCGTTCGGATACCCGGCCAGATCGCCGCCGAGAATGCCCAGCGTGCTGGGAGTTGCGCTCGGAGCGATGGCCATGTTGAGTCTGAGGAGATCTGCTTGGACCGGACCGGTGTAGTTCTGGAAGCCGGGGATGATGCCCGATGGGATACCCGTCAGGAGAATGGCAACCAGATCTGCACGCGCATCGGTCAAAGCTGCGAGGTTCGGAAACACGTTCGGATAGAGGATTGGTAGCAGCTTGGCAAGCTCCGGATGCTGGTACAACGCCACCAGGCTACCGTCGTTCGCCGGGTCGGTCGTGTTCCACTGATCCTTCATGCCGATGGGAATGATCACCTCGTTAATGAGCGGATGCCCAAGGCGAGACACCTGGGTAAACGGGCCCACGTGTCGCGCTCCCGGCACCTTGTCCTGACGCAGCGTAATAACCTGCCGGCTGGCAGATGTGTACGCCCCGATTACGGACTTGCTGCTGGTGGCGTCGGTGGCGCCGCTGCCGTCAGAGGTCAACATAGACTTCGGCACCTGAATAGCAATGGAGTGCACGTTGACAAACTTCGTGGCATCCACGCCTTTTCCTGCGCCCCCCAGCGAAAGTAGGTGCAGATTTTCGAACGGCCGCAGGTCGGCCAGGTCGAACACCGAGCCGAGGTCGACGTAGAAGCCTTCGCGGCGCTGGCCGGCAAAGACCGTCTCCCCCGATGGAAGCTGGTGGACTGCGGCCTGCGCGAGGTCGGCATATTTGGGTGTGGAGTGCGGACCGATATTACACGGCGGACATGTGAGCCCGGTTGCCAGCACGGTCGGATTCCCCGCCGAGTTCAACTTCGTTACCGAGTACGTCTGCTGACTGTTCCAATTCTTATCGGTGTTCGAGCTGATCGGCCCGGTGTTGTACAGGAACGTATTGGGATTTTGATATGTTGTCGTGAAATTGAACTGGTACGTAATTTCCGGCTTACCGTCGCCGTCGTTGTCGACTTTGATCTCGTACAAAACATCGGTGCCAAACTCGAAGAAGTTCGGACCACCCGCCGGCACCTGCAAAGGAACGTAATTCGCGATCAACGTGACCGTATCCGAGCGGTCGGGACTGACAAAGGCGTAGAAATCCGTGCTATCAGCCACCGGATCCTTTGAGATTTCGGGAGCCTCTCGATGAGACGACATGGGCTTACCTCTCTTTACGTGGATGGGGAAACACGATCGAATACGGGTACTAGCGTGCCGCTCTGAGCAGTCGCTTGGCGAACTGCGGGTCGCGGTACACGATCTCTCGCGTGCCCACCATCACAGCGATCTCGCCTGTCTTGAGGTCGCGAACATGCGCGACCAGCGGTCCTTTGAGCTCTTCCGGCCTGAGCTTGAATTCTGGCGCCGCGTCGGCCTCAGTGACATGTGCCAGTCCAGGAACGGACACCATGGCGCCTATGGCCGCTGCCCCCAGGGACGTCTTTCCAAGAAACCCTTTGCGCGTCAGCTTTGACATGTGGAACTCCTTTCGTCCGCTATTACGTTGACTCACTTCGTTCGGATCACTCGGAGAGCAGCCTTGCCTCAAATTCGGCCCGAAATCAAAAAAAGGTGCGCACTTTCGTGCCACACCGTCGCGTCGAACACCGTCTCGGTGCCCACCTGATAGGTCCGGATGCCATTCCGAGACCGCCCGGCCGACATTGGGCGCACTCTCCTCATACTTGCTGCCGCAACGGCTGACTGTCTCGCGTCAGGATAGAAATATCATATGGAGATTTGTATCAGAAGTCAACCGTGTCAAGATTCTCGGGGCGCAAACGTGCCCACGTATAATGGGCCGAGTTGTGCGCCGGTCGACCTCCACCATGAGTGCAATGATTCGCCCACGCTCGCATCTTTGAGCAGAAGTGCCGCACTCCATGAGAACACAACCGCACGCATTCGTCTCCCTCCGGGCGCGCGCCTTCGTAGCCAGGCGGCAACACTGGCCGTTGGGCTCGTCGATCGAGCTCATCCGGCCCTATTGGTACCAGCTCCTATTGCTGGCAGTCATACCTGTCGCGTTTTGGCTGGATGCTCGCACCACCTCGATCGGACAACAGAACGTGCTGGGTGCATGTGCCTGGATCTTGCTACTCCTGTCAATGCGCTTCTCTCCGCCGGCGGAGCGCCGCCAGGTATGGGTCATGGTCGGAGTGGCGTCGGCGGTTGAGGTCTGGGCCTCGATCGTGTGGGGCATCTACCGGTACCGCTTCGGCAACGTGCCTATGTTCGTTCCTCCAGGCCATGGCCTGGTGTATTTGTGGGCCCTGCGCGCCGCGCGCACCCCGCTCCTCGTCAAGTATCCGCGCCAGGCGAAATGGTTCGGCCTGGTGGGCGCGACGGCCTGGGCGATCTTTGGTCTGACACTCGAGCCGATGCTGTTTGGTCGTCTCGATCTCACGGGCGCGATGTTCTGGCCCCTCTTTGTCTGGTTCATGCGCAAGCCGTCTGCGCCGATTTACGCCTCCGCGTTCTTCGTCACTTCCGTCCTCGAACTCGTCGGAACGAGCTTTGGCACCTGGCGATGGCAGATATTCGCTCCCGTGACGCATATCCCCACCGGCAACCCACCGTCGGTCATCTCCGCCGGATACTGTGTTATGGACTACACCTCGCTCCGGGTGGCGGCCATGTTACCGGCAAGCGGCTTGCTGCTCTATCTGTGGCGCCGCATCCGACCACGGTCCGACGGTGACGAAGACGAAGTCGAGGTCCTGGCCGGATAGAGTCGGCGCACCGGCCCCAATCCTGAGCTCCGGACTACGGGTGCGTCGGGTGATCCGGGTGTGCCGGATGAACGGGGTGATCCGGATGTTCCGGGTGCTTCGAATCGTCGGATTCTCCATGCGACGTACTTTGTACTGGAGTCGACGTCGGGACGGTGGCCTTCGTACTGGTCGGCATCGGGCTCGTCGGGCGAACGACCGGCGCCGGCGAGGTAGGAGTTGCCTGGTGAATCGGATACGACACCGGTGCGGAACTGCCGGAATTTGAAGTTGGCCTGGTCGACGTCGGACCGGCCGAGGATTTCGTGGGAATCTGAGCCGCCACGATCGGTCGAACAATGATTCCGGCCGACGGCGTCGGACTCTTTGCAATGGCAACCACCTGGGTCTGCGTAGGAGGCAAAACGGGTGCCGTGGAGGCCGAACCAGTAGCAATCGAAGGCGGAGCAGGCGGGGACGGTGTGCTGCGCCTCGAGCCCGGCGTGGATGAAACCACCGGCGTGTGGTTTTTGCCCGGCGTGCCCGGTGGTCGAGGCACATTCCCCGACGTTCCTGTATTGGAAACCCTGGCCGGTGTATGCCTCGGTCCCGCATGGACCGGTTGAACGCCGAGCGTGTTACGGCTAGCTGTCTGACTCGGCCGGCTCAGCGTCGTCGCCCGTCGCCGAATGGACGCGATCGCGGGACGCAATGCCCTGCTCTGGGTGATCGTCGCGATAGAACGAGGGGTCGGTATCGCTGCAGCAACTTCGACCGGACCGGGTGCGCTGCTGCTCGTATGCCGGCCCGCTTTTGCAGTTCGCTTGGAAGTGGTCTGAGGCTTCGTGACGTGGTGCACAGAGTGTCGTACCGGGTGTGACGCATGCGTGGAGTGTCGGTTCGGCTGAACGTGGAGTACCGCGGCTACCGAGTAGGCGCCGGTATACACTCCCACTCCCTTGACCAGGGCGGCCACACTCCAGCGATAGGTTCGTGGTTGCATCGAAAGGGTCACACACGTACCGGACACCTTCCGGGTTGGCTGCCCCTGTATGCGCAATCGGTACCCAACAGCATGTGCCACAGCAGACCAGCACAACCGGGCATGCTTTCCACCCATTGCGATTCCGCTCACCGGCGCCAGAGCCACCGGCCGGCTCACGGAAGGCTTCGCAACTGCAAAGTGCTGTGAAGGCGTGTACAGTTGCCATGTCTTTCCGATGTGCGCCTGCACTCGCCAGTAGTAGAGTTGCGGCCCGGTAACGCTCAGTCTATAGCTGGATGTCGCGACGCTGATTGTTCGGCTGCCGCGCGCGAACACCGCAGCGTCCGATGGATCTCCGGGAGCAGTTGCAATCTGCAGATGATACATCGATGCATGCGGAACCCTCGTCCAGGCCAGGGTGACCGAACCGCCGGAGACGAATTTCGAGCCGTGATTTGCCCCCAACTGCGACAGAGTCATGACAACTGGCCGCCGAGTGGGCGTCACACCAGGCTCGCGAGCGAACAGAGCGCCCGCCACCACGACCAGAACCGCCGCTGCCGCGACCAGTGCGTACGGCCATGCGATTCCTCTGGATTCTTCCTCGTCTTCCGCTGCAGGGACCACCACGAGCCGCGGCATCCCGCTCGCTGATGGCGCGACGAGCGGCGCAGCCGGCTCTGGTTGGTGAAACACAGGACTGAATGCGGTGGGAGCTGCTCGCTCCCCGCCCGTCATACTCTCGCTTCGGCGCAACGCCTCGTCATACACTTGCCGTCCCTCGGGCGTGGCAAGCAAGTCTCGCCGCATGCGTCGGATTCGTTCCCACAGGTCGGCGGAACGTTGCGGCGACGAATAGACCAGGGCAATGGCCTGTTCAGAGACTTTTTCTATCGCGGCTTCGATTTCAGCCTGCGGCGCTGATGGTTCAAGCCCCAGAAACTCGTAGTGATCGTCTACAGCAGCCACCCACTCACCTTATGAGAAATCCACGGGCGAGGGAATCCGGGGACTCGATCTGGAGGTAGAAATGAAGGCCGCTTCGATCGTGCGCGGCCCAGTCGCTTGCCGAACTTTGGGTTTCATTCTAGCGGTGCCCCGGCAGACTTGCAAGTGCACAAGGTCACCACAATTTTGGGACCGGCAATTCGTCTCGACGCCCTGCGAGCAGGACGAATAAGAAAAGGGAAGGACCCTGGCTCGGGCCCTTCCCCGCGATCATCCTGGCTCCGGCGGCAGGACTCGAACCTACGACCAAGCGGTTAACAGCCGCCCGCTCTACCAACTGAGCTACGCCGGAATAAAGAAGCGCCGTGAGTCTGCACTCGCAACGCTATGCCAGTATAGGCCGCGTCCACGAAGCCGTTCAAGACCGCACGCTCGAGGCTGGCTATACCTCTAAATAGTCGCGCAATTTTCGGCTGCGAGAAGGATGACGCAGCTTGCGGAGTGCCTTCGCCTCGATTTGCCGGATGCGCTCGCGCGTCACATTGAACTCTTTGCCGACTTCTTCCAGCGTGCGGCTGCGACCGTCCGCCAGACCGAAGCGCAATCGCAGCACCTCGCGTTCGCGCTCCGTCAAAGTGCCGAGCACCTCTTCCATGGACTCGCGCAATAACTGGAAGGACGCTGCGTCTGACGGCGCTTCACCTCCCTCGTCCGGAATGAAGTCACCGAGATTGCTGTCTTCTTCGTCGCCGATCGGCGTCTGCAGCGAAACGGGCGTCTGCGATACCTTCATAATCTCTCGAACTTTTTCCGCGGGCAGGTCCATCTCCAGGCCGATCTCTTCCGGCGTCGGCTCTCGCCCCTTCTCTTGCAACAGGCGCCGGGAGATACGCACCAGCTTGTTGATGGTTTCGACCATGTGCACCGGGATCCGAATCGTGCGCGCCTGGTCGGCTATGGCGCGAGTAATCGCCTGTCGAATCCACCAGGTGGCATACGTCGAAAATTTGTATCCCTTGGTGTGGTCGAATTTGGTCACGGCACGAATCAGGCCGATGTTGCCCTCTTGCACCAGATCCAGCAGGTTCATGCCACGCCCAATGTACTTTTTCGCGACGCTCACGACCAGCCGCAAATTCGCCTCGGTCAGTTTGCGTCTGGCTTCCATGCCATGATCGATAATGCGCTGGTCGAATTCTTCGCCATTGGTGCGCCGTTCCATCTCGGCATCGCCGTCTCGCATGGCCTGAGCCAGCTCAACCTCTTCCCGGCCCTTCAACAAGCGAACCCGTCCAATTTCGCGCAGGTACATTCGAACCGGATCGTCGAGGGCTGCCCCTTCGGCATCAAGCACCCTTTCCAATTCCTCGGTCGAGACCTCTTCGTCTTCTTCGATCCCTCCTTCGGGATCATCCTCGACCTTAACCGCGTGCGTCACGAGATCCGTGATGACCGCATCGATCTTTTCCGGGTCGTCTCCCGCGACGTCGAGAATCTCGTCGACTTCGGCTACCGGCAAATGACCGTCCTGGATGGCCTTTTGTCGGACTGCTTCCTGATCGATTGACAGCTCGACGTCTTCCTGATCGATCGACAGCTCGACTTCCTCGGCGGTTGGCTCGGCGTCGACTTCGGTGACGATCGCGTCTTGCAACGAATCCCCCTGGGTCTGTCCATGTCGCGTGGCGGAGTCGCTAACCACGTTGGGCATGCTCCGCATATTGGGGACAGAATAGCACGGCCACGCTAGCAATTGCCCACTTCAACACGTGTTTGTCATGAGGTTTTCGGACATTGTAATGCTCGCCGGTCTGCGTCCAAATTCGGCGGGTCAATACGATCGCGCCACAACACAGCGAAACGAAGCCGGCCTTCCACAGCACACGCAGGGCCCGGAAGACGCCGCCTCCCTGTCATCGAGAGGGATTGCTCGCACTGTCGCCTTCTCAGCGGCCAGCGCGATCTCACATTCCTTGGAATCGCACCAGTTCACAGTCACGAAACCACCGGGGTCGATTAGCCGTTCTCGCAGCTCGTCCCACGTGTCTGCACTGGAGGTGTGCGCCGCCACGTATCGTGCGGCCTCCGCGAATAAGTTGGCCTGAACCGCCTCCAATAAGGTGTGCACCTCGTCCACGATGCCGGACACCGGCGCGTGCGTTTTCTCACGCGTGTCTCGACGGGCAATCACCACACTCTCGCTGTCAACGTCTCGCGGCCCGATCTCGATTCTCAACGGCACGCCGCGCAATTCCCAGTCATTGAACTTGAAGCCCGGCGTGACCTGGTCGCGCCAGTCGGTCTTGACTCGCACGCCCGCGTCCCCGAGTGCGTGCCGGACGTCCTCCACCAGTGGTTCGACCTTGTCACGATCCTCATCTTTGCGCCAGATTGGAACGATCACGACCTGATACGGCGCCACACGCGGCGGCAAGCGCAGCCCCTTCGCGTCGCCGTGCACCATGATCAGTGCGCCGATCAATCGGGTGGTGACCGCCCAACTCGTCGACCAGGGATAATCGCGCTTGCCTTCCCGGTCCAGAAATGTGACGTCGAACGCCTTCGAGAAGTTCTGTCCCAGGTTGTGCGAGGTGCCCATCTGGAGCGCCTTGGCGTCGCCCATGAGCGACTCCATAGTGAATGTACTCAGCGCTCCCGCGAATTTCTCGCTCTCCGTTTTGCGGCCCTGATACACCGGAATCGCCAGTTCATCCTGGATGAATCGCACGTACAGCTTGAGGATGAGCAGCGCCTCTTCATCGGCCTCTTCAAACGTGGCGTGTGCGGTGTGGCCCTCTTGCCATAAGAATTCAGCGGTACGCAGGAATGGACGCGTGCGAATCTCCCAGCGCAACACATTTGCCCACTGGTTCAGCAACACCGGCAAATCGCGATACGACTCAATCCATTTGGAGAGCATGTCGTAGATGATCGTTTCCGATGTCGGCCGAACGACGAGCGGCTCGGTCAACTCCTCGCCGCCACCGTGGGTCACGACCGCTAACTGAGGCGCAAAACCTTCTACGTGTTCGGCTTCCTTTTGAATGAAGCTGAGGGGAATCAACAGTGGAAAGTAAGCGTTTTGGTGCCCGGTCGCCTTGAGCTCCCGGTCGACGTACTGTTGCATCAATTCCCAAATGGCGTAGCCGTACGGGCGGATGACCATGGACCCCCGTACCGCGGTGTAGTCGGCAAGCTCCGCTTTGAGTACCGTATCGATATACCACTTGCTAAATGCCTCGTCGCGTCCGTCCTGGACGTCGGTCTCTGCTTCCGTCGTCATGCTTCCCCCGTTTCAGAACCGAAAATCGCGGATCGCGTGCCATTCCGCGTCCGTCACAGTCATCCAATGGAAAAATGAAGCGCCGATCGCGCCACTCGCCTTGCTACCCGCCAAAAATCCGCGAACCTCGTCGGAGCTGGGAGCGTGAGGACCCATTTCGAGTCGACCGAAATCGTCGAACGCCTGACCGATGGGTTCCACCGGGACATGGCCCGAAACCCTGCGAATGGTATCGACCGATTCGGCCGCGTATCGACGGGCGTAATCAAAGCCATAACGCATTTGCCCGTAATTCAAACCGTAGGCCGACTGTGTTTGATGCCAGTAGTCCATAGGCGCGATTACATTGTACGACCGAGCCAACTCAGCAAACGGATAGTCCGCGAATGATTGCGGTGGATAGGGTACACCCACCAGCAGGTACTGCGGGCCAAGATCGGTCCGCACCAGTTGTGAATACGCGCGCACGTCCCAGAGTTGAACGTTCTGTTCCAGGTCCGCCGCGATCCCGTCGAAGCGTTGCCCGGAGGGCGTGTGAAATGCGGCAACCTGGCGCGTGAGCGCAATATCTGAGGCAAGATCATAAAGGTACGGATAGACCCAGGCGATCACCGCAATGTGCAGCTTGTGCGCGGCGTCGATGAGCTTGCCCACTGCTTTCTCTCCGTGAAATCCCAACGGCGAAATGGCAGATTCAAGATATATATGCGTGATTCCGTTTCGCTGTGCTGTGCGTGCCACGGTACCGGCGTCACCGGTGGCGATCAATCCGAGCGTCAGCCACATGCCTTTGCCCGCGACCTGAGTCCAGAGTGGGCGACCATGCAGACGCGTTGTTCCCGGATCGGGCATCCGGAATTGGATGTCGTCTCCGAGCGCCCACGACGATCCGATGCGATACCACACCTTTCCGGTTGCGTCCTGTTGCCAGGCGGAAACCAGGACCGGTTGTCCGGCCGCAACCGACCCCGTGCTCCGGCCATTCGGTCCGGTGAACAACTGTACCGGGGAGGTCGGAATCGCTGACGCCCGCAGCGGACGGGCGGCGTGCGCTTGCACGCGATAGTGGACTTCCGGGGCATGGTACGTCGACACACTGTTCCACGGGCCGCCGTAGAACAGTTGAGATTTGTCCACCCAGCCGTCGACGCTATCCCAGATCTTGACTCTGGCCCATGCGCCATGCGTTCCCAGAACTTCAACCTGAGACTGCTCGACCAGCGCCGCCAGCACGGGCGACTTGTCGTCGGCACCTTGATGTACCAGGACATTGTCATGTCGAATGAGTGCGACGGGAGGCGTGGATCGAGGCGATGCAGCCAATACCTGCGCCCTCGCCGGAATGAGAAGCGCCGCCAGGAAGGCGGCGCAAATGGCGACTCGGTCCCGCATTACGACTCGAGATGACCCCGCTCACGGAGGTACCGATAGAACCTCAAGCGTGCCAGCTCAGGTTTGGAGAGTCGTCGTTCGAACAACTGTTGGATGGCTATGCCTGCTCCGATCGCGGCGAGTGCTGCCAGGGCCACCGCGAGCCCGACGTTTGAGCCGTTTGCGGCTCTCTGTGCCGTTGAAGGTTCTTGGTCCCAACTTGACTCTTCGGCCATCAGCGCCCCCTTGCTCGCAAAATCCGCTCATTGTATCAAGGCCCATTTTTGCCGTCCACGATTTTTGTGCCCTTCTACAATGAATCGAGGAACTACGATCATGACCAATCGACTTGCCGGCCAGACCAGTCCGTATCTGCGGCAGCACGCCCAGAATCCGGTTGACTGGTATCCCTGGGGACCCGAAGCGCTTGGTGCGGCGCAAGCTGCCGGAAAGCCGATTCTGGTCAGCATCGGCTATTCGGCCTGCCACTGGTGTCACGTCATGGCACATGAGTCGTTCGAGGACGAACAAACTGCCGCCTTGATGAACCAACACTTCATCAACATCAAAGTCGATAGGGAAGAACGCCCGGACGTTGACTCTATCTATATGGAGGCGGTGCAAGCACTCACGGGATCGGGAGGCTGGCCGCTCAATGTCTTTTTGACTCCGGATGGGCGCCCTTTTTTTGGTGGCACCTACTTCCCGCCGCAGCCTCGCCATGGACTGCCGAGCTGGCAGCAAGTTCTCGCCGGTGTAGCAGAAACCTATGACGAACGTCCGGACGACATCCTGCATAATGCTCAGGCTCTTACGACGTTTATCGAGCAAGCGCAGCGACAGGGCGAATCGGATGACTCCCTGGGTCCCGACGTCATCACCCAGGCGTATGCCGCGATGGCCCGCCAGTTCGATCTGTTGAATGGAGGCTTCGGCTCTGCGCCAAAGTTTCCTCAGCCGCTGGGCCTCGAATTCGTGCTCCGTCGATTGAGTCAAACTCGTGATGCGCGCGCGCTCGAATTTGTGCGTGTGACGCTCGACAAGATGGCGGCCGGAGGTATCTACGATCAACTTGGCGGAGGCTTCCACCGGTATTCGGTCGACGATGTGTGGCTGGTTCCGCACTTCGAGAAAATGCTCTACGACAATGCCTTGCTGGCGCGCCTCTACATAGCTGCCTTCCAGGCGACCGGAGACGCCCGGTATCGCAAAGTGGCGGAGGAAACACTTGACTACCTGCTGCGCGATCTTCGATCGCCCGAAGGCGCGTTCTTCTCTTCCCAGGATGCCGACAGCGAAGGGGTAGAGGGACGCTACTACGTCTGGACGCTCGACGAACTGCTTCATCTGTTGGGGCCCGAAGAAGCAGTGCTGTCGGCGCACCATTTCGGCGTGACACCAGATGGCAATTTCGACGGAAAGTCCATCTTAACGACCGCCGCGACGGTGGAGGAGGTGGCATTGCGTGCCGGTCTGACCGTTGACGAGGCAGCGTCCGCGCTCGCCCGGGCCCGCGTTATCCTCCTGGATGCGAGAGGAAGTCGGACACCGCCCCAAACCGATACGAAGATCCTCGCCGGCTGGAACGCCCTGGCCATTCGCGCTCTGGCCGAAGCCGGACGCATCTTCCAACGGGACGACTATCTCGAGGCGGCCACAACGGCGATGCAACACATCCTCACCGCTATGCGCCCAGACGGCAGGCTGGTTCGCAGCTACCTCGACGGGCCGGGCGAGGTCTCGGCCTTTCTGGAAGACTACGCCTTTGTGGTCGAAGCCTTGATCACTCTCTACATGACCGCGTTCGACCGCGAGTATCTCCGCCTGGCGGAAGAATTGGCGCAGGAGATGGTCCAGTTATTTCGCGACGAACAGGGCGGCGCCTTCTACGACACCCCGTGCGACTCAACCGCACTCATCGTGAGACCCCGCAGCCTTTTCGACAATCCGATTCCATCCGGGAACTCAGCCGCCGCATTCGCCTTTGTCCGTCTCGAGGCCCTGACCGGCACGGTCGAGTACGGAGATCATGCGCGGAAGGTACTGCAGGCATCGCGCCGGCTCCTCTCACAGGCGCCTCTGACCGTGTCCTACGCCTTGAGTGCCCTCGACTTTCAACTGACACCCCCGGTTCAGATCGCCATCGCCGGATTGCCGGAAGCGTCGGCAACTGCTGACTTCGTCCGTACCGTCTATCAGCGGTATCTCCCCAACGCCGTCGTGGCCGTGGGCGTCACCAACTCAATGCCATTGCTCGATCGTCGAGAATCGCCCGATGGCCAACCCGCGGCGTACCTCTGTGAGCACTTTGTCTGCCGGATGCCGGCCACCGATCCTTCCGCCCTGGCCCGACAACTGGACACGTTGACCGGGTAGCTTGCCGGGGCTACTTTGACTCGGTGATAGTCACTCGCTTCAAGTACACGTCGTGCGCCGGCGTGGAAAGTTCTCCGTTCCCGGGATTGGGTTGCACTGGAGTATTTTCGAGCTTGTGAACCGTGTTCATACCCGAGATCACGCGACCAAAGATCGTATACAGCGGCTTGAGCTGACTCGCCGCCGCAGGCCCGGTCACGATGAAGAATTGGCTTCCGTTGGTGTTGGCGCCGCTGTTCGCCATGGCAACCGTTCCTGGGGTGTACTTCAGAATGACCTTCTCATCTCGAAAGTGGTAGCCCGGACCACCGAAGCCGGTGCCTGTCGGATCACCGGTCTGGATCACGAACCCCTTCACAACGCGATGAAAGATGATGCCATCGAAATAGCGGTGCCGCGCCAGAAAAACGAAGCTGTTGACCGCGATCGGCGCCGCCTTGGGGAGCAACTGCACCGCAATCAACCCATCGCTGGTCGTCATGGTCGCGAGGTAGCGATGAGCGGGATTGATGGTCATAGGTGGGGCCTTCGACCAATGGGTTTGTCGCGTTGGGGTCGGACTACTGTTGCCGGAGGCAGCTGTGCCGCAACCGGCGAGCAGCACGAAAAGCAGAACGATCAGAAGCTTACGCAAAAACAATCACTCCGAGTCTTGACGCATACGCGGGTCAATTGGGCAGCCACCCGCTCCCCGCCCACCGCGCATTTTGTGCGCGCGGGGCATTGGCCGTAGGAGTGTACCACGGGTATTACTGTCAATTTGTCGTATCGAGCGCGCCCGCAAGGGAGCGGGTACCATGAGGGAAAGGGTAGGCATATTGCCTTGGGTCATCCCGCCCCCGACTTTGAGACGCGCCTGGCATCGATCGACGATGGGCTTGAAGACATAGCCCGCGATGTGATTCGGCGCCATCAAGACCTATCCCGGCCCGAAAATGCCTCCTTTTTGGAGCTGCCGGACGCACGCGAGCAGCACCAAACACAGTGGCACCAGTGGGGCATCCTCACTCATACTCGTCGTTTCCTGCGTCACTACGACGAGGACATTCCTCGGTATCTACGCTCCTGGAAGCTCAAAGACCAGGTCGATGCCGTACTCAACCAGCCAATCGACGGCATTTCGAAGCATGATCTCCTCCGGGTGTCCATTCTCCTGCACGACATTGGCAAATTCAGCGCGCGGCGCCAGGGACGCGACCGCTATCACTTTGCGCGGCATGAAGAGCAGTCGGGCGCCATCATTCGCGCCGAGCTCGACCTTCCCCAAATGGGGTTCACCACGGCTCAGACTGAGTACATTGCGCGCACCGCGGAAGACCATTTTGTGCTCGGGATTGTGCGGAAGGCAGCTCGAGAACGGGGAGAGTACGACGAAGCCTTTGCGCATTCGCCCCTGTTTCGTACGCTCAGTTTGCATAGTAAAACGGCGCACCCCGACGACTTCGTGGAGATCGGAGTGTTGTTTCTCGGTGACTCTCTGGCGAAGGTGGATCCGGCCTCCGGTCCGGAGCGCGCCGTCAGTCAGTACAACGTCAATATCGCGGTCGCGCGCGAGTACCTGCGAATCGTGCTGGACGACCCTTGCCTATAATGGACGGTACTGACATCCATTCCGTTTCGAATTCAAACGAGTCCTTGGTTCCATGCTTACAGGTTCCGTAGCTCTTAAAGAAGACGATCTTCAGTTCATCAGCACCCAGTCCGGTGATGTTCTGGCCGACAATCCAAACGGGCTGGGTCTCTACCATCAGGACACCCGTTTTCTCAATCGTTTTGAGCTCACCGTTAACGGGTTCAAACCGGTCTTCCTGTCGCACTCGATGAACAAGCACTATATCGCGACCTTTCAGAGTGTGAATCCACCATTTCGCTTGCACGACGGGGTACGAGTGAAGCAGCAGACGATCAGCATCCGGCGCAGCCGTTTCGTCAGCGACAGGGGCCTGTACGAGCGCCTCGGGTTCCTCAATTGCAACCCGTTCGCGGTCGATCTGGATGTGGATCTTGCGCTCGATGCTGACTTTCGGGACATGTTTTCCGTCCGTGGCTTCAAGACGCAGAGAGTGGCCGGAGAAATATCGGTGTCTTTCGGTGGCGAAGATCTGACTTTCTCGTATCGTGGGCGGGACGAATTGATGCGCCAGACTCGCGTCACTTTCGACCACCCTCCCGAATCGATTTCTCCTCGGGAGGTCCGATTTTCCCTTCACTTGGAGCCCAACCAGTCGGATTCGATCGTCGTGCGGGTGCAGCCGTGTATCGGCGACCTCGTGCCGCCCCTCGAACCGGACTTCGACCGACAGCTCGATGATCTCGCCGCATCGTATCGATCGTGGGACGAAGCGTCCACCCACATCTCGACTAACAACGAACTCTTTGATCGAGAATTGCTCCGCGCTAGCCGGTACGACATCCGCACACTGCTCGAGCAGTCCCCGTACGGTATCGTGCCGGATGCCGGAGTTCCCTGGTATGCGGTGCCGTTTGGACGCGATGCCATCATCACGGCTTTACAGACGCTGATGTACAACCCCTCGATCGCCGAAGGGACGCTTCGCTTCCTCGCCGCGTATCAAGGCACCACCGAGGATCCGTTCCGGGAGGAACAGCCGGGCAAAATAATGCACGAACTGCGTCGCGGTGAGCTCGCGCGCTTGAAGGAAGTGCCCCACACGCCGTATTACGGCACGGTTGACGCAACGCCGCTCTTTCTGGTCCTCTTCGTCGAAGCCATGGAATGGCTCGACGGCGACGAACTCTACGACGATATCTTACCGGCCGCTATGCTCGCCCTCGAGTGGATCGACCGCTACGGAGACCTCGACGGCGATGGGTATCTGGAGTACAGGGCCCAGCGGCCCGGTGGCGTGGTGAACCAGGGCTGGAAAGACTCGTTCAATTCGGTTCAGCATGACGATAACTCGATCGCAGAGCCCCCGATCGCGCTGGTGGAAGTGCAGGGCTACGTCTATCAAGCAAAAATCGGCATGGCTCGGTTACTGCGGCGGCGCGGCGATCGGAATGTCGCGGATCGACTGGAGCGGGAGGCCGTCGACCTCCGCGACCGATTTAACCGGGACTTCTGGATGGAGGACCTGGGCTTCTATGCTCAGGCGCTCGACAGCAACAAGCGCCATGTGCGCTCGATAACTTCGAACCCGGGTCATTGCATCTGGTCGGGGATCTGTGATGTCGACAAGGCCCATTCGGTGGCCACGCGGCTGATGGAGCGGGACATGTTCTCGGGCTGGGGCCTCCGCACGCTCAGCAGCCAGTCACCGAATTTCAATCCCATGAGCTATCACAACGGCTCCGTGTGGCCGCATGATACCGCGCTCATCGCGCTGGGTCTGCGCCGCCTCGGTCGAAATGAAGAGGCCATCCAGTTAGTCGCGGGATTAATCGAAGCCGGCTTCCGATTCGATGACGCCAGGCTGCCCGAACTCTTCTGTGGGTTCCCGCGCGATCGCAGGTTCAATTCCAGCCCTGCCGCCTACATCGTATCGTGCAGTCCTCAAGCGTGGGCCGCAGGCTGTGTCTTCATGGTGCTGCAGAGTATGCTCGATCTTCGACCCGATGCGCAGAGCGGAACGATCCACGCCAGCCCACTGCTCCCGAGTCTGTTCACGCGCGTCGAGCTCCGACACATTCGGGTTGGTCGACATCGGGTCGATCTGCACGTCGACAGTGAAGGTGCTGGTGTGCACGTTCAGGTGACCCGGGTGCCCGCGACAGACCTCTCTCCCGTGGGAGCGGGATGAGCAAACGCGTCCTCATGATTCATTACACCCCGCCCGGGGTCGTGGGTGGGGTCGAACAGATCATGCAGCGCCATGAGTCCCTGTTCCAGGATCGAGGGCTCGACGTCGCAATCGTCGCTGGCCGTCCCTCTCAGCTCGATCTCGACGTGCATGTCATTTCAGAGTTGGATGTGGCAACTCCGGCAAGCCTGGCTCTCGAGGCGGAGCTTGCGGCGGGAGTTGTTGGCCCCCGGTTTCACGCCTCGCGCGTGAACATCTTGCAGCGCCTTGGGCCCTTGGTCGAAACTGCCGACGCAGTGATCGTTCACAACGCGTTCACCTTTCATTTTTGCCAACCCTTGACCGCGGTGCTCTGGCAGCTCGCCGGTGCTGCACGGTCCACACGACCGTTCGTCGCGTGGACCCATGATATTTCATGGATCAATCCGCTCTATATTCCGTCCCTGCACGACGGGTATCCATGGGATCTCTTGCGCCTCCCGGCGCCGGGCGTCAACTACGTAACCGTTTCGCACGAACGCAAAGCCGAACTCCACGCATTGTGGGGTGAATCGTTGGATACCGTCACGGTAGTTCCGAATGGGGTCGAGGTGGCGCAACTCCTGCGCCTCTCGCCGGAGATGCGAGCGATAGTCGACCGGTATAAGCTATTCGACCTGGATTTCCTCCTTCTGCTCCCGGTGCGAATTACTCGTCGAAAAAACATTGAAAAGGCGATCGATGTCGTACGCGTCCTGAAGGATCGCGGTCTCGCCGTGCTGCTCTTGGTGACAGGCCCCACCGCGCCTCATCACCCTCAACGCTCGCATGCCTATCTGGAGGAACTGAAATCGAAGCGGACGGCGCTCGGAGTGGACTCGGAAGTCGTCTTCCTGGCTGACGACCTTGGAAGCATGCCGACCGACCACGATATCGCCCAGCTTTATGCGCTGAGCGATTGTCTGATTTTCCCCAGCGAATCAGAGGGCTTCGGGCTGCCCATTTTAGAGGCTGGGATTGCAGGAGTACCCGCCATCGTGTCCGATATCCCAATCTTCCACGAAGTCGGGCGGGATGACGCCTCGTATTTTCAGCTCGACGATACTCCGGAAGATGTCGCCGACATCGTGATTCGTGCTCTCGACACGCCGGAACGTCGTCTGCGCCGGCGAGTGCGCCACGAGTACCGTTGGGAAGCGATCGCCGATCGTCAGATCATGCCGCTGCTCCAGATCGAACCGTTGCGTTCGCACGAGCCGGCCGGCGTCCCGGCATGAACGTTCTCCCGCTCAATATCCTCCTTCCCGACC
Source organism: Chloroflexota bacterium (assembly GCA_025449555.1). Lineage (GTDB taxonomy): Bacteria > Chloroflexota > UBA5177 > UBA5177 > UBA5177 > JANWJD01. The sequence goes on from JANWJD010000206.1 coordinate 34,046, forward strand.
TGGCCTCCGTGTCGGAAAACATCGTCCCGTACGCCCGGTGTCTGCTTGATTCATTCGGGGGACAGGCGACACTGCTGAGCGTCGTCGAGGTGGCTGAAGATCGGTCGCTCAGTGAAGGCGCTCTCACTGCGCGGCGGCGGCGCGGACGCTTGATAAAACTGGCCGAGCGTCAAGGCGAAGCAGCATTTCGAGTCGAGGTACGCACGGCGCATTCGTACGGCGAGGCCGTTCGAGGTGCAGTCCTGGAGGACAACACCAATTTCATGCTCCTGCCCTGGCGATCCTCGCGGCGGAGACTTAAGTGGTCCGCGCAACAAGGTCTCGTGGAGAATCCCCCGTGTGATCTCGCAGTCGTTAAACACACCGCCCAGCGCGACATTCGCACCGTGCTGGTGGCGGCGCGCGGAGGGCCGCACGCCAGACTTGCACTGCGCGTGGCAGAGGGTATCGCTGCGTCCACCGGGGCCGTCTTGACCCTGCTTCACATTAACCTTGTCCACTGGGATCAGGATCGGCGCACCCAGGAGGCCCGATTCTTCAGTGCTGTGGTGGACAGCGTGCAGTATGAAAAAGTTCAGCCCATGCAGGTCGAAGCCGAATCGGTTGAAGGCGTCCTCCTTGCGCAGGCGGCACAACACGACCTGGTCGTCATGGGAGCTGCCGGCCGCGACGACACCTCGCCCTATCTCTTCGGCCGCATTCCGACGACTGTCGCTCAGCGCGTGGACAGCTCGGTGATCGTGGTTAAAACGCAGGAGCCGGTGACAAGGCAGCTTTTTGGCGCCCCCGCCGGAGTTGCCCGTCCGGTAGCGGTCGGCATCTCCGACGTCGTCGATCGGTGGTTTGCTGAAAACACGTTTCACAGTAGCGAGTTCAACAACCTCCCCTACCTGGTAGACCTGAAACGACGACAGGGGACGTCCATTAGCCTCGCACTTCCCACTCTGAACGAAGAGAAGACGGTCGGGAAGATCGTTTCCACCATCAAAAAGCAGCTCGTTGAGCGCTTTCCGCTGGTAGATGAGTTCATCGTCGTCGACAGCGGCTCTGAAGACCGTACCGTGGAAATCGTCACGAACCTGGGGATACGTGTCGTCAACCACGCGGATATTCTTCCGCTGGAAGGGTCATATCGGGGCAAGGGAGAAGCGCTCTGGAAGAGTCTCCATGTCACCAGCGGCGACATCCTGGTGTGGGTCGATTCGGACATAACCGGCTTCAACCCTAAGTTCGTGTACGGACTCTTGGGTCCCTTGCTCACGCAGCCTCACCTCGGGTTTGTCAAAGGCTTTTATCGCAGGCCCTTGAACCTCGGCGGACAGATCTCGACGACCGGCGGCGGCCGGGTCACCGAGCTCACAGCTCGGCCCTTGATCAACCTGTTCTACCCGGAGCTTTCAGGCCTTGTGCAGCCGCTGGCCGGCGAAATGGCCGGACGTCGCCAGGTACTCGAGGCCGTCCCATACTTCACCGGGTACGGTGTCGAAACCGGCTTGCTGATCGACATCCTCGAGCGGTTCGGTCTCCGTTGCATCGCTCAGACGGATCTCGAGGTTCGCGTTCATCGCAATCAGACGCTTCTGTCGCTCAGCAAAATGGCATTCGCCATCGTGCAGGTGGTGGTCAAGCGATTGGGTGAGTCCAAACGCCTCGAGCTACTGGAGGATGTCAACTCCACCATGAAGTTGATTCACTATGGGCCGTCGGAGCTTTTCCTCGAGGTGCAAGAGGTACGCGAAAATGAGCGTCCACCCATGGACACCGTATCGGACTACCGGCGTAGCCGTGAGCGGGATGTGGTGATGAATCGTACCTGAGCCGAATCCGGCCAATTTGAAGGCGATGATCAGGATCGCGAATGCCCCCACAATGATCACCGTGCGGACCGCCATGGCGCATCCCATGCCGGCAGTCGCCGCTGCTATATCGAGGCATCCGACGCGTTCGTCACCCTCTGTGTCACCGTCTGTGTCACGTTGTGGGGGATGTGCGGGTGCGTCCACGTATCCGGCTCGCGCTTAGTCGCCATCAGGCGAAAATCGTGAGGGAGCGGGCTTCGGCACCCGCACGCCGGCCGGTCCGCAGATGGTCGTCTGACAGGCCAGGCGCAACTTCCCGACTTCCGATCCAAGCCGTTCTCGCTCGAGCATGGTTACCCGGGACAACCCATCCGCGCCCGACACAACCTCCACCCTGCACGACGTGCAGAACCCGCGTCCGCCGCAAATGTGTCTGTGGTCGATCCCCGCGTCCAGAATTGCATCGAGCAAGCGTTGACCGAGCGCGGCCTCGATCGCTTGTGAACCGTACTCAATCGTGATAGCCTGCGCACCCGTGTGGCGCTGAGTTGGAACCCCGTCACGCATGAATATTCCCTTGCCGTCCTCGACGGAGTTTCGATATGGCCGGCCCGCGAAGCAGTGGCCGGCTGCTCGATCGCCCCGCACCACGGCGGCGAGACATTGCTCCGTGGCCGCGCCCTCCAGCCCAATTGCACATGAATGATTCCTCGGGAACCCACTCCCAGCTGTCGATGCCCACTATCCCGCCGGATCTTGCACCGCGGCCGAAGACCCCAGCAGTGAGTGTGTCAACGCTTCAATCCTGGACAGCATTCTATCAAGCTTCCTCCAGCACTCGGTCCGCGATGGTCCAGGCGGATTCGGCATCATCGTGCTCCAGAGTTCCATCCAGCACTGCCTCCAGCAATCGATCCTTAACCATTTGGATCCATGGCCCGGGTGGTCGCGAGTAGTGCATCATCAAATCGTCGCCGGAAAGCGGGCTCTTCATGGACCGGATTTGCTCTGAGCCCAGCGCACGTAGACGGTGCTCCAGCTCGTCGAACCTTCGGCTGTTAACCGATGTTCCATCGTGCGAATGCCCTGCCGCGTCCGCCCTCGCCAGCTCGACGGCAATGTCCATATCGCCCCCGAGTCGCAGGCAAAGCCGGCGCACCGCGCCGTCGGACCAGTCGGGTGAGAAAGCGTGCAGTTGCATGTGCGTCTCGACTAACTTCGCAACAGTCTCAACCACTGTGCCCGGGTAACGCAGACCTGTTAACGTCTGGCGGGCAATCTCGGCGCCTCGTGTCTCATGGTGGAAAAACCGTGTTCTGCCGTCCGGCTCGTTGGTGCGCGTGGCGGGTTTGGCAATGTCGTGGAGCAATGCTGCCCAACGCACTTCCAGTTTTGGCTGGACGGCCGCCAGAACCCGCATGGTGTGATCCCACAATGAAAGTGGGTGGTTCGGACCGTGGTCGGACATCCGCGTCAACTCGTGGAGTTCGGGAACCGAGTGCTCGAACAGATTGAAGTCGCGCAGCATGGTGAGCGCGGCCCCGGCATATTCGCTCTCCAGCAACCTTGTATATTCGTCTCGAACGCGTTCCCGAGAGATGCACGCGAGCTCCGGGCCGATGACATGCATGGCGGTTGCCGTGGACGTCTCGATCCGCAACTGAAGGCGCGCCGCGAACCGGACTCCCCGCAACAGTCGCAGCGGGTCTTCGCGGTATCGGGCCTCCGGATCTCCGACCGCCCGTAGGACTCGGTTTGCCAGGTCGTCCGCTCCATGAAACGGATCGATCAATCGCTCCGAGAGCGGATCGAACGCCATTGCATTGATCGAAAAGTCGCGGCGTGATAAGTCCTGGTGGATGGTTCGGCCGAACTCCACGGCCGGTTTCCGAGAACCGTGCTCATACACCTCGCGCGACCGGAAAGTCGTTACCTCAATCGTGTATCCGTGCACCCGCGTGCCGATGGTCCCGAACTTCTCGCCGAGCCGGTAGGGTGGGTGCCCCGCAAACTCTTCCAGCAGTTCGGCGGTTTGCGGCGGGGTCGCCGGCGTGGCGAAATCGAGTTCGAGGCTCGCGATACCGAGTAACCGGTCGCGCACCGCGCCGCCCACCAGGTACAGGTCGAGTCCACGATCTCTGAAAAAGAACGTCATGCGCTGCGAAAGTTCCAATTCGGACGCGAGATCTTGATCGGATCGGGGCTCTATGGATGCGGAGCTGGAAGACATGGACACTCTCGGGATGTCGGCTTTTCGGTCGTGTCGCCGCACCGCCCTGCACTTCCATTGGCTAAGTCGGAAGCGGTGAATGTCGGCGTGATTCGGTTCAAAAATGGTCGTCGTCCAACGGGGGTATTCAGGTACAATTTAAGGCATTTACATAAGTCGTCGGAACGAGGCTCAGGGTGAGGGAGCGCAATGAAGTGCCCGTTTTGCGGTCACAACGACTCGCGGGTGGTGGACTCACGGGATATCGAAGCCGGAGAGAGCATCCGGCGGCGGCGCGAGTGTCCAGCATGTGGACAGCGCTTCAGCACTTACGAACGCGTGGCGCTGAGCTTGCAGGTGGTGAAACGGGACGGCAGGCGCGAGGAGTTCGATCGGCAAAAGCTGGTCAAGAATATGTGGAAGGCCTGCGAAAAACGCGATCTTCCAGTGGACGCGATCGAAGCAATCGCGCGCAATATCGAACACCGCATCCACCGGTTGGGCACGCCCGAAGTGCCCAGTACAGTGGTAGGGGAATACGCCATGGACGCGCTGCGGGAGATCGATGAGATTGCCTACATCCGGTTCGCCAGTGTCTACAAATCGTTCGCGGATCTGGATGATATGCGCCTCGAGATGGAGAAGCTTCTGACTCCGCCGACGGTAGAACACGAGCAGGTCAGCTAAGTCGGCGTGTCGGACCTAGAAGTGCAGGCCGAGCTCGACCTGCTGCGATACGATCTGTTCGCCGGCATTCGCCACGGCATAAGCACCCGCCACGGTGGCATAAGCGATCCACCCTATGACTCCCTGAACCTCGGCTTCTCGACTCTCGATGACGAAGAGTGTGTAGCCGAGAACCGGTCTAACTTTGCGCGGGCTCTGGGGATTACTTCCGTGGAACTGACCACGGCACATCTGACCCACGGCAGCGATGTTGCCGTGTTCGATGCCACCACCCCGGATGACTGGCCGAGAGCCTGGCATCCGGTGCGTGCCGGTTCCCGGCGTTTCACCTGGGTTTTTGAAGCAGACGCGGTCATCAGCAACGTCACCGGGCTCACCTTCTTGCTTACCGCTGCCGATTGCACGCCGATTTTCTTCCTGGATCGGTTGCGCGGAGTGGTCGGAGCGGCACATGCGGGATGGCGTGGCACGGCCCGCGGGATCGCCGGCCATGTCGTCCGGCACATGACCCGCTCCTTTGGGACCTACCCCGCGGACTTGGTTGCAGGCATCGGCCCGTCGATGGGGCCCTGCTGCTATACGGTGGGACGCGAGGTGGTAGACGCGTTCGAGACCTTCGGTACACGTCCCGCGTTGGTTGCAAATGGTGATTCCGTTCGCCTGGACTTATGGGAATCGAATCGCGTGCAACTACAAGCCGCCGGCGTGCCTTCCGACTCGATCGAAACCATGGGGCTCTGCACCGGCTGCCACGTGTCGGATTTCTTCTCACATCGAGCCGAGCAGGGCCGAACCGGACGCATGGCTGGCGCCATCGGACTGTAATGGATCTGGAAGACGTCAAAACACGTCTCGACGAGATTCGGACAAGCTTGAAGGAGATCTCCGACCACGCTGGGCGAAACGACCAGGTCACGCTCGTCGCTGTTTCAAAGACCGTCGATGTGGCAAGACTATGCGCGGCCATCGACGCCGGGCAGCGAATATTTGGAGAGAACCGGGTCCAGGAAGCGGTAGCGAAAATGGATTCGCTCCCCGAACGAGCTCCGATCGTAGCCTGGCACCTGCTCGGCCATGTGCAGACCAACAAAGTCAAGACAGTAGTTGGGCGATTCGCCTGCGTTCAATCGGTCGATAGTTTCCGACTCGCGAGTGAGCTGAATCGGCGATCTCAGGATGCGGGGGTCCGTCTTTCCGTGCTCCTGGAGGTCAATGTTGCGGCAGAAGCAACCAAATCTGGCTTCGAACCCGATGCACTGCGGCGCGAGGTAGGGGCGATTTTCGACCTGAGTGCGTTGCATGTGCAGGGCTTGATGACAAGTGCTCCCCTCGCATCCGACGCCGAGGACGTTCGCCGGGTTTTCCGTACTTTGCGAGAACTCAGGGACGGAATCCGGGATGATCACGCGGTAGAGGGGTTTGTTCACCTGTCCATGGGGATGACCAACGACTACCGGGTGGCTGTCGAGGAAGGCGCTACAATAGTGCGCATTGGACGAGCGCTGTTTGGTGACAGGCCGACCGCTCCAAAAGTGAGATAAACGTGATCAGCACGATCATCACATTCATCCATATACTCGCCACTGTGCTGTTGATTGCGATCATTATTCGGGCCTTGATGAGCTGGATTATGCCGCAGGATGGAAGCGGCCTGACCCGTGTGCTCTTGGACATCACAGAGCCAATTTTGGCGCCCATTCGGCGGGTACTCCCGCCGGTGGCGGGCATCGACTTCTCGCCCATTCTGGCGATGATTCTGGTGCAACTCGTCAGCCAGCTCGTTACTCAATTGCTCGCATCGTCGGCTTAGCGCCGGGTTGTGGCTCGCCTCCATCTCGTCGTTTCACCCGGAGCCAGGCGAAATGAACTGGAGTGGCAGCCGGACGGGGTGCTTCGAGCCCATGTGACTGCGCCCGCCGCGGAGGGGAAGGCCAACCGTGCGCTCCTCATACTTCTTGCTCAGCGTTTCCACGTTCCCAAATCATCTGTCTCAATTACGCGCGGCGCGGCGTCTCGACATAAAGTCGTAGAGGTGGCTGGTCTACCGGACGACGAACTCCTCGCCAGACTGAAACACATGGAGAGAGAATATTGACGGAGTTTGCTACCCCTCGCGGGACGGTCGACATTCTGCCCGACGACTGGGCGCATTGGGACTTCGTCGTCGACACCGCGCGGCGAATTGCGGGGCTGTACGGTTATCGCCGCATTGAAACGCCCACCCTGGGGGATGTGTCCCTTTACGTGCGTGCGACCGGAGAAGCCACTGATATCGTCCAGAAGGAGATGTACGCCTTCCGGGATCAGGGTGGCGACGATCTTACGCTCCGCCCCGAGGGCACTGCGCATGTCGTGCGGGCGTACTTCCAGCACGTGTTGAATCGACTGCCGCAGCCGGTAAAGCTGTACTACATCGAGCGCATGTACCGGCGGGAAGCTCCGCAGCGCGGCCGCTTGCGTGAACATCATCAATTCGGCTGCGAGGCGATCGGATCGGCCGATCCGGCGGTCGACGTTGAAATGCTCGCGTTGCTGCATCAGTTCTATGGAGCCCTTGGCTTATCTGGGCTGACGCTTCATTTGAACAGCATGGGCGACGGCGCCTGTCGACCTGCGTATCTCCAGGCGCTCACTGCGTATCTTCAGGTGCACCAGGCCGAATTGGCTGCCCTCGACCGGGAACGACTCTCCCGAAACCCACTTCGGGTGTTGGATACGAAGGAGGCCAGATCTCAGGCTGTGGTGGCCGGGGCGCCATCGATTCTGGACTACCTCTGCATCCCCTGTCGCGAACACTGGCACGCGGTGCGGGCCGGCCTGGAGGCGCTGAGCATCGCATACGAGGTCGATCCCGCGCTGGTCCGTGGTCTCGACTATTACACGCACACTGTATTCGAATTTCAGGCACCGTATGAGGGCGCCCAGTCCGCCGTTGGAGGTGGGGGGCGGTACGACGGTCTGGCTGAAACACTCGGAGCCCCACCCACTCCCGGCATAGGATTCGGCAGTGGAATTGAGCGGCTGATTCTGACTATGAAAGAGCAGGGAGTGATGCCACCCCCTCCTGCGCGTCTGCGGGTCTATGTCGCTCATGTCGGTCAAGATGCGGCGAGCGCTGCCGGCCGCGTCTCGACCGCTCTGCGAGCCGTCGGCGTGGCTGTCATCATGTCCTTCGGCAGTCGCAGCTTGAAAGCACAGATGAAGGCGGCAAATTCCGCGGGAGCCTACTATGCCCTCATCATCGGTGAAGACGAGGTCAGCACGGGCACCGTTACGCTCCGCGACCTTGCGTCCGGCCAGCAAATGACACTCCCGGAGTCGGAAGTCGCGGCCGCTGTGGTGCCGTGGGATACGCCTCCTCCCGGCCTCGAGACCCGCGATTCGAAGTGAGCACCCGCAGAGCGTTCGGGTTCGTCGCCTCGAATTGGCCTACACGGAAATGCGAACCTGTTGATCTCTGATCACGACTCTACGGCAGCCAGACCGGGGGCAAAGACGGCCCAGTTTATAGCGCCCATAAACCGTACACCTATCCCCAGTCCAACCCACTACAACGGCAATCCTCCGGCGAAGAAAACCAGCG
>JANWJD010000207.1 GCA_025449555.1 Chloroflexota bacterium
CGGTGATGTGCGGGGCCTGCGCGCGGGTGCGCTCGCTCGCTGAGCCCATGAGGCCGATCATCGCGCAGAGAATCAGGATCCGGCGGCCGATCCGCATTGAGGTATCCGTTGTCAGACGTGTGTACGCGCGTACGCGGGTGCATTCGTAGGTTAACCGCCGCGTCAGGCCCCCGGACAAGCTGTCGGGGCCAGTTACACGCGCTCTGAATCCACCTCAGAGACGACCAAACCCGCCGCAAGCGCACAGCCCCATCCCGACGGCGGCTGCTCTCTGTTATACGCAGGCACCACGACCTTTGTCGGCCCCCAGCCCCAATCCCCAATCCCCAATCCCCAATCCCCAATCCTCAATCCCCACCAATCAGTCCCCGATCTGCATCACGGCGTCAATCAACCGGTCCACGTCATCCGGCGTCGTATAACACGCACACCCGGCACGCACGAGGCCACGCTCGGCGACCCCAAGCCGCTCGATCACAGTCGAGGCGTAAAAGTCGCCATGTGATACGAATACCGCCGCCCGAGCGAGCTGCTCGGCCACCGCGCGCGCTGGGAGATCACGCACCGTGAACACCACGGTCGGCGTCCGCGGCCGCCCCGGTTGCGGACCGTACAGCTTGACCGATGGAATCGCCGCGAGCCCGTCCCACAGCCGCGTGACCAGCGCCTCTCCCTCCCGGTGCAGCATTCCGAACGTGGACTCGAGACGCGCTCTCCGTGTCCCCTTGCCACGCTTCACCGGCGCCAGCGACGCCAGGAAGTCCACCGCCGCACCGGCCCCCGCAATGCCTTCATGATTCTGCGTCCCGGTCTCGATCCGCTCCGGTGGCTCGTCGGGTGCAGGGTCGACTTTCGGGACGTCCAGCGCAGCGAGCAGATCACGCCGGCCGTACAGGACACCGATGTGCGGCCCGTAGAGTTTGTACGCGGAGCACACGGCGAGATCACAACCCCATGCACGCACATCCATCAGACCGTGGGCCGCGTAGTGAACGGCGTCCACGAACGCCAGCGCCCCGGCAGCGTGCGCCATCCCGGTGATCTGCGGAATGTCGTTGATCGTCCCCAATGCGTTGGACGCTGCGCCGATCGCCACGAGTCTGGTGCGCGGTGTGATGCTCCGCGCCAGTTCCTCCATATCGAGCTCGCCCGTCCCGGGATCGAAATGCACGAGCTGAATCGTGATTCCGCGCTCCCGGGCGAGCGCCCGCCACGGCGCCACGTTGGCTTGATGGTCGAGTTGTGTCACCACGACTTCATCCCCGGGGCCCCAGCCTCGCCCGAGCGCCCGCGCGACATGGAAGGTCAGCGTCGTCATGTTCAACCCGAAGACGATCTCCTCCGCCGATGCACTCCCGAACAGATCCGCGAACGCCGATCGCGCTCCGGCAATGATCCCGTCCGTCTCGATGCTCGTCGGATACGCCCAGTCGGTATTGGCGTTGTGGTTCAGGAGGTAGTCGCTCATCGCCTCCACCACGGAGGCCGGGACCTGTGTGCCGCCCGGTCCATCGAAGTACGCGACCGGCCGGCCCAGGTAGCCACGCGCAAGCGCCGGGAATTGAGCCCGGATTGTATCAGGAGGCATTGATCGTCCTCGCGAACCATTTCACGATCTGCTCGAGCCCCTCGGCATCACGTGGCCCAAACGCCCCCGGACTCTCGGCATCGATGTCCAGCACGCCGAGTAATGCGCCACGCGAGTCGGTAACCGGTACCACGATTTCCGAGCGCGCGCGTGCATCGCAGGTGATGTGCCCGGGAAACAGGTTCACATCCGCGACGATGACGGTGCGGCGCTCCGCCGCCGCGGTTCCGCACACACCGCTGCCGAACGCAATCTCCAGACAGCCGAGCATGCCCTGATACGGGCCCACTCGCAGCAGCCGCCCAGGTTCGGCCACCCGGTAGAAACCGGTCCACAAATACCCGAACGCGTGATGAACCAGCGCGCTGATCGTCGCCATGCCTGCGATCGGGTCATTGATGCCGTCGAGGACAACGTCCACGTGCTCGGCAAGTTCCCGATAGGCTTCGCCCTTCGGGCGCGTACGTAAATCGAGGGTGATTTCAGCCATACGAATAACATACAAAGATCGAAGGCGGTTCGGCGTCACGCAGGCCCTTGTTTCCGTGGCCAGCAACATCCCCGAGATCAATCGGCGATCGGCCGGCGCCTCAGCCTACCGATTTCGTCACGGCCCGAAGCGACACAGATTAGGGCCATGCAGTTGAACTCGCGTTCGAAGCCACGTTCGCCGCTTTTCGTGCTCGCCGTCGCGCTCCTCGGCATTTCCGTCGCGGCGCCGATGATCCGCCTGTCGCACGATCCGCCACTCGCGATTGCCGTCTGGAGGCTCGGATTCTCCCTGCTCCTCATCCTGCCGTTTCTCATTGGTTCTCGTGGGTGGCGGCAGTGGGCGGCGCTTACCCATCACGATCTCCTGATCGCGGCCGCAGCCGGTGTGCTGCTCGCACTCCATTTCTGGTCCTGGAATGCATCGATCTTCTATACGAGCGTCGCGGCGTCGGTGGTCCTCGTCAACACGCAGCCGATCATCGTCGCGTTGCTGTCCGCCATATGGCTCGCCGAAAAACCAACGCCGCGGCAATGGTCCGGGATCACGCTCGCCGTCGCCGGGGCATGTATCGTCGGATGGGGTGACTTCAGCCGCGTGCCAGGTCCTGCCACCGCCGGAAATCACGCGCTACTCGGCGACGGCCTCGCACTGTTCGGCGGGATCGCAGCCGCCATCTACTATGTGGCAGGACGGCGTCTCCGAGGGACGCTCGATCTCTGGCCCTATGTGGCCCTTGTCTACGGTGTCTGCTTTGTCACTCTCGTTGCGATCGCACTCGCGACGGCGACGTCCCTCCTGCCGCAACTCCCACGCGAGTTGGCAATTTTTGCGGGCCTCGCCATTGGCCCAATGCTCCTCGGACACACGGGCCTCAACTGGGCTCTCAAATACCTCCCTGCCTACCTGGTGATTCTCACCGTGCTCGGTGAGCCCATTGGTGCAACGCTGCTCGCCGCCGTTCTTCCCGGTATCCGCGAAACGCCGTCCATATCGACGTTTGTGGGCGGGTTCGTGCTTCTGGTTGGCATAGCCATAGCCGCCATGTCCCGGCGGCCATCAGCCCCACCCATCACTCCGAATTCCCAGCTCCCGTGACCCTCTGACGCCCGGGGCGTCTACCCCCCGGCGATGCCGGTCCCGCAGGTCCAGCCACCAGCTAGTGTGGTCGCTCGGGTACGGCAGGCAGGTGCTCGCAACGAGGGCTCACGACAGGTCCGGGCCGGGCGCAATCCCGCGTCGGCAACTCCTGATAATCCGAGAGCAATACACCAGGGAGCGTGCATGAAGAAGTTCGTCATACTCGGCATGGCCATTTTCATCGCGGCCTGCAGCAGCAGCTCAGCCCCAAAGAAGATCTACAGCGGCACATGGAAGGGATTGGTGCAGGTGGACAGCAACAGTATCTCCATCACCACCACGACATCCCAGTCTGGAAGTGCGATCAACGGAACATGCACTGCTGTTTCAACCTCAGGGTCGAGCTCGAATAATTTCACCTGTACGCTCGCCGGGACGTCTAACGCCCCAGCAGTTGGCTTCACGATGGACTTCAATGATTCTGAAGTCATCATTTTTAGCGGCCAATACATTTCCGCGGACAGCGTCGCCGGCATTCTCACTGAGAATGGCGATACGATTTCGGGGTTCGGCTTCAAGAAGCAATAAGGCAACTGCCAGAGTACGACGATATCAAAACCCCCTGGTACCGAGCTGGCACCAGGGGGGTTGTCGTTTGCTGAACAGACGTCTTTCGGTCAGGAATGCATCGTGTGGCGGACGGGATCGAAGATCTCCACTCGTAGTCTGGACACGCGGTTGTCAGTCTTGCCTTGCAGTTCTTTCTCGATCGGTATGAATCCGGCGCGTTCCAGCATCTGAAGCGTAAATGCTGTCGCGGTGACACAGGTCAGCGTGTCATCGACGAGGTCGAACGCCGCGAGATCCTCGACATACACGGCATGAGTAGACGGATACTGTGCTGCTGCTCTGGAACGTACTGCGCTCCAGAGTTCCGCTGCATCTGTTGAAACTGCAGCCGTCCGCGATGCATCGAGCAACGGCACTCGCGGAAGTGGAGGAGCGAGCGCGATGTCACCCAGGAGTCGAGGCTTGGTTGACATGGATCCCGTAGCACTGTGATGTTCATCGTCGCCCGGTACTGGCCTTGAGGACGTGCTTCCCGGCCAGCTCACTACCCCCCGGCGCCGACGAGCAAGCCATTGCTGGTATCTGACGTCACCCAGAAAATTGGCGTCGCCATCGACCAGTTTGAGTAGGTAAGCAGACCAGCTCCGTTTTACACGCGTATGATCGATATCGCGCACGTAGAGCAGGTACTGCAAAGCTTCGTGGACTCGGCTCGGCCGCTCAGCAAGCATCCTGTCCGCATTCTCGCGCGTCACGCCGAAATGCCGTAATAGCATGCGCTGGGTCCGCAATTCGCGCACATCGAGCGCACCAACACCCCGAAGTAATGCTGCCATTCGGAGTTGCGCGCCTGGAACGAACGTAAGCATGTATCGGCCACGGCTTACTTTCTCGCACTGTATACTCGAAAGGACTTCGGAATTCACCAGTTCCGCAGCAGCTTCCTCGACCGACGCGCGTATTGCCGCTGGTCGGCGGGATATCCCCGCCATTCCACACCGGGATTGAAGGTTGCTGAGATCCACAATCCATGGAGCAGCGACCCCACGGGCTGACTCACCAGCAAAGAGCTGATAGAGTCGTTTGGCAATCGGGCTACGGAGCGCTACGTATCGCTCGACATTGATCCACGCAGCCCAGCCTCCCGCGAGTTCCCGTAACCATACAGGATTGATCTGCAGATGGGCTATCCAGTCCTCCCCTTCTTCTCGTCTGTCGTAGGTGCGCTTGACCGCATACTCGAGAACATGAATTACACCGATGGTATCAGCTCCCTTTCTCGGCCGCGGTACAGGTGGGCCATCAGGTTCGCTCGGCTGCAGAACTGGCTTCACACTATCAGAAACCCGGTCGGCAGTACAGTTCCTGGCGCCTTGGCTACTCAACAGCGCTAGCCCGACATCGGCAGCTTGCTGATTCACATGCATTTCAATCCTGACATGTGAAAGCCGATGTAACGCTTCACGAATGCGACGGCTGGTATCACCATTCATCGGCCGACCCATCGCTCGTGCAATCATCCCGACAGTGGGATCACGGAATTCTCCTGTCGAGAAGAGTGCTACACGATCACCATCTGGCATCTCATCAGCAATCTTGAATAGCGCAAAGAAGATGTCACCATCTGCACCGTACGGCAGACCATGATGATCGTCTCCCTTAACGAGAACCCTGTATTGCGACCCGTCGGCTCGTCGGCCATTCAACTCTGCTGTATATGCACAAACTGGCAGCCGTCGACTGCCTTCATCTAAGGCCTCGAGTTTTTGCACAGCCCTGATAATCGGCAGATCAACCAACTGCAATGCTACAGGATAAACACCGCTATCCCGACGCTCACCAAGTAGCAAATCTTCCCAGGGGACTTCAGCTACAGCTGCCACTTTGCTCATCTGCATAGGGTGCACAACTTATCCAGTCCTTCCGATCTCTGTTAGCCCACCCAGCTCGAGATCCTCTCGCTCCGTTGTTATCACCAAATCCATCAGAGGATCCGCCAGAGCTCTTCTCTACGAGATTCTGCCCTCGATATCGTTTGGTTGTTCTCTTTTACTTGCGTTAAGAGATTTCGAACTAACGAACAGACCTTGGCGTTCAGCCATCACCCTTCGCGAGATAACTGGCCGTCGAGTTGAGACTTATCGGTCAGCTGGGGTAAGGAACCTTACTGATCGGCACTCAGGTCTAGGTTCTCCAACCCTCAGGCGTTCTTTATGTTCTGCCTCAGAGGTAGGCCGATTAG
>JANWJD010000208.1 GCA_025449555.1 Chloroflexota bacterium
GATCCGTGTCCATCGGCCTCCATCCCTACTCTCTGGATTGTGCCGACAGAACGCGAAAAAACCAAATGGGCCCGTGCCGAAGCACGGGCCCGGATGACTATACGTCGTGGTAGAGGAAAAACTCGTACGGGTGCGGCCGAAGTTGTACCGCTTCGAGTTCCCGTTCGCGTTTGTAATCGATCCAGGTTTGAATCAGGTCCTCGGTGAACACCCCGCCCTTGAGCAGGAATTCATGATCGGATTCCAGCGCGTCGAGCACTTCCGTCAGACTTCCGGGGACACTCTTGACGCCGTCACGAGCCGGTCCTTCCAGCTCGTACAGATCGGCATCGATGGGCGTAGGAGGTTCGAGTCCGCGCTCGATGCCGTCGAGTCCCGCCATCAACATGGCTGGGAAGGCGAGGTACGGGTTAGCCGAGGGATCGGGCGATCGGAATTCGATGCGCCGCGCGTTGGGGCTGGCAGAGTAGGTCGGGATGCGCACGCAGGCGCTGCGATTGCGCACTGAATACATGAGGTTGATCGGAGCCTCGTAGCCCGGCACCAGTCGACGATACGAGTTGGTGGTTGGAGCGCAGAGTCCGAGGAGCGCGGGAGCGTGGGCCAGTAGCCCACCGATATAGTGGCGAGCGGTTTCGCTCAGCATGCCGTAGCCCGAGGCATCGAAGAAGACGTTGGTGTCCCCATTGAAGAGGCTCTGATGGACGTGCATGCCCGATCCATTGTCCTGAAAGATGGGCTTGGGCATGAAGGTAGCTACCAGGCCATTCACGGCCGCGGTGTTTTTGATGATGTACTTGTACGTCAGGACGGCGTCGGCCATGGTGGTCATGGTATTGAAGCGCAGGTCGATTTCGGACTGGCCGGCGGTGCCCACCTCGTGGTGGTGCGCCTCAACATCCACGCCGGCCGCGACGAGTGTATCAACCATCTGAGAACGCAGGTCCTGAAGCTTGTCGGTCGGCGGAACGGGGAAGTAGCCCTCTTTGGTCCTGGGTCGATAGGCGAGGTTTGCCGTACCGTTCCGACCTGAGTTCCAGATTCCCTCATCCGAGTCGATGTAGTAGTAACCGGAGTGGCTCGTCTGGTCGAAGGCGAGGCTATTGAAGACGTAGAACTCGACTTCGGGTCCCCAGTAGCTGGTGGTGGCGATCCCGGTCGTCTTCAAGTACGCTTCGGCGCGGCCGGTCACCTGTCGGGGATCGCGCGAGTACGACTTCAAGGTCACCGGTTCGTGCACGGTACAGACGACGTTAAGCGTGGGCACCGTGCAGAAAGGATCGACGAAGGCCGAGTTCATATCGGGGAGCAAGACCATGTCGCTTTCATGGATCTTCTGGAAGCCGCGGATGCTCGATCCATCGAAGCCGAAACCCTGCTCAATCGCGTCGTGATCGACTTTGCCGATGGGAATCGAAAAGTGCTGCCATCCCCCCACGAGGTCGACAAACCGGACGTCGAACTGCCGAATGCCAGCATCGTGCGCCCACGCGAGAATGTTCTCAGGATCTGGACGGGAAATCCGCCAGGAATCGATCTGTGTTGTAACCACTATTCCGTCCTTTCAAGCTCGTCTCTCGGGTTTATTGAAAGTAGCCGGATGGGACGAGCGCTTCCTAGGCTGCATGCCACAAAAACGGCGCGATCGGACTGTGCAATGTGCACAACGATCGAGCACATGAACCAGTTCTTACAATGGAGCGCGGAGGTGATCGAAGTCGTCCAGCCAGATTCAGTCAAAGATCCGCTCCCTTCAAACGAAAAACGCGACGGCGTCGACGCTCGATCTGCCCGCTGGATTCGACGCCACATGGCAGGTGGCGTGAGTGTGATCACCACCGTTCACGGGACGATGTTTCGCGGCACCACGGTGAGCGCTTGCATCACCACCTCGATCGACCCATTTCAGATGCTGGTGTCGATCGAAGAGGACTCTCAGATGGAGGAGTGGATCCGGTCGAGCGGCGTGTTTGCCGTGAACCTCCTGCCGTGGAACGAACAGTTTCTGGCCGATCAATTCGCGGGATTCACCCCGGTCGCATCCGGGTCGTTTCGCGGCATTCCTCACTTTGTGGGGTCGACCGGGGCGCCGATCCTGGAAGGATCGATGGCCTGGGTGGAGTGTCGCGTCGTTTCCTCACTGCAAACCGGCGACCACGTCTGCTTTGTCGGAGATGCAGTGGCCGCCGGTAACGGGAAAGGGTCGGTTGACGATCCGCTGATTTACTTCTTCAACCGATATCACCGCCTGCGCCCATAACCGTCCCGGGTAACGAATTCAATCGTAGGGCGAGATCGAGCGCAAAGACGGCATCAGCATCCTCCCATTCCAAGTGCAAGAGCTCTTGAGCGCGGCGCAGGCGGTAGAGCAGTGTGTTGCGGTGGACTGCCAAGCGGCGGGCGGCTTCTTTCGCGTTTTTCCCGCTGGCAAGGTACACGCGCAAGGTCTCGAGTAGCTCACGCTGCGCGGGGGAACCATCGAGTAGGGGCCCCAGTCTGGCGCGCGCGAACTCTTCCCCATTGGAAAGCGATAGGAGCAGGACAGTGAGCTCGACGTCCTGGTAAGGCATGACAGAGCCGCCGGCGTGCTCGAGCGCGCTGATTGCCTCGCGCGCACTGCGGGCCGCGCCATCCAGCCCCGGATACGGACGGCCGAGACCTGCCTGGGACACCGGAACGCGCGTTCGGGCCGCCAGGGTTGCCAGGAACCAGTCCCACGAGAACATCGAGACATCCGGCGTGAGCACGACAAAGGCCTGACCGGAGACGGCCAGCACGTACCTGGTTCCTCGTCCTTCAGTCTCCGTCGATGCAACGCGCTGCAGTGTCTCCGGCAGGACATCACCGACGGCAAGCGCCAGGGCGGCCCAGCGGGCTTCGGGATCGAACGAATCGGAGAAGCGAGACCCGGCACGACGCGCGAGAACCTCTTCGAGCGGCGGGATCGCGACCACGGGCGCCCGGGTCAGGACGATGGAGATGGCGGAGGCGAGGGCCGCCATGACCGCCTCATCCTCTTCTTGACGCTCGTCTCGCAGCCGGAAAGCGGCGACCAATCCCTTGCGCTCGCCTCCACCGGCGACCTCGAGTGAGAGCATGCGAGGTGGGCCGGCGTACGACGCCCGGCCCTGGGAGTCGCGATGCAATGCCTGCCGCGCCCGGACCAGTTCTTCATTGGTGGGCCGCTCGGCATCGTTGGGCGCCAGGAGGAGCTCGCCGCCGCGGTCGAGCACGACGAGTCCTCCCGTGACCTCTGCGGCCCGTTGCAACAACTCCGGCATGCCGATCCCGGCAATCGCCGCGTCGATCAGCGCCCGATGCAACTGTTGCTCCAGCGCAAACAGTTCCCTTCGGCGCCGAACGATGTAGCGATTGATTCGCTCTCGGGTCACCTCGAGTTCGGTCGATGCGGCGACCACTATCACCGGAGCCGCGCATTCGATGGAGTCCTGGTCGAGTGGGTCTCGACCCACACCAAAGAGGACAATGCCGGAAATGCCGGTCTTGCACAGGTCGCGCACTCCGGCGAGCACCTCATCGGAGCGCGCCGGCGGGACCAGTACCAGTTCGCCGCCCTCAATGCGGCCGAGCCCGGTGGTGCGCATGACGAGCGGATACGAGACGCGTAGATGCAGGTGCTCGTTTCCGCCGATCACTGCCCATTGGTCGGTCAGCACGGAATTGAGCACCGACCACACGGACGGCTCGAACCCTGGATTGCGGCGCATGCTACTTCACAGTGACACTTTTCGCAAGATTTCGCGGTTTATCCGGATCGCAGCCGAGCAACAGAGCGAGCTCGTAGGCCAGAAGTTGCGAGGCACCCGCGATTTCGTATGGAGCCGACGACGCGCCGTGTACCGGTAGGGTTATGTCGAACTCAGCTTCCGCGCGAGGTGAGAAGCCGACGGTGAAGGCGCCTCGAGCACGCACTTCGGCGGCAGCGGCCAGTGCTTCACGGCGATAGTCCTCGTCGGGCGCCAGGATCAAGCATGGAGTTCCGTTTGTGATCAACGCGATGACCCCGTGCTTTAATTCCCCCGCGGCGAAACCCTCGGCGTGCAAATAGGACACCTCCTTGATTTTCAGGGCCGCTTCCAGGGCAAGTGGATAGTTTCGATGGCGACCGAGGACGAACAGGTGTTGATGATCCACGATCAGACGTGCCGTGCTCTTGATCAGTCCATGCACGGTTTCTCGATCCAGCAGCGATTCCACCCGCGACGCGGCCGCTCGAACTTCTCTCACTCCCCGATCCGCATCGCCCGTAATGAGATGGGAGACGAGATGCATCACCGCCACCATCGCCGTGTACGTTTTCGTCGCCAGTACACAACGCTCAACGCCGCATTCCAGGAGGAGGGTGAGGTTTGCGAACCGATCGAGCGACGATCCTTCGGCATTGACGAGCGCGGCTACTTTCGCCCCACGCTGTCGTGCAGCGCGCACCGCCTCCAGAACGTCGAGCGTCTCCCCGCTCTGCGAAAAAGCTACCACCAGACTGCCCTCGTCGAGTAGCGGTTCAATCAGCGTCATCTCCGACGCTGCCGCCGCTGTGCTTTTGATCCCCGCCACCTCCGCGAGCAGATATCGAGCCGACATGGCGGCGTGATGAGCCGTTCCGCAGCCGATAAGATAGACGTCGTGCGCATCTCGGATCAGGGAAGCGAGGGCCGCAGCGTCCTGCGCCTTCCGGTCGGCGATGTGTCGAAGGATCGCCGGCTGCTCGTGAATCTCCTTTGCCATGAAGTGGGCGTACCCATCCAGACCGGCGCGGCGGGTGTCCCAGGTGACAACTCGCACTTCCGGCTGTACGATTTCCCCAGTCCGAACATCGGTCAGCACTACGCCCGAGTCGGAGAGGAGCGCGGCCTGGCCGTCCTCGACGAAGGTCATGCGATGCGTGTACTCCAGCAAGGCACTGGGATCGGAGGCGAGATAGATCGCGTCCTCTCCCCATCCCAGGGCGACGGGCGAACCGTTCTTGGCGAGCGCGATTTGACCACTTTGCGCATCCAGCACCGCGACGGCACTCATGCCTTCGACCTGGCGAAAGACAGTCAGGAGCGCTGCGAGTAGGTCGGGTTGCCGGCTGATTTCTTCTTCCAGCAGGTGAACCAGGACTTCGGTGTCGGTCTGGGAGAGGAAGCGATGACCTGGACCGAGCCGTCCCGCCAGATCCTGATAGTTTTCGACGATTCCGTTGTGGATCAGAGCGAAGCGTCGCCGGCAGTCGCAATGTGGATGGGCGTTAGCTTCGGTGACGCCACCGTGTGTCGCCCAGCGCGTGTGCCCCAGGGCAATGTTGGAGCGGCCGAGGTTCGTGGTCGCGTCCGAGATGGGACCGGTCGCTTTATCGGTGTCGACCAGCCCGTTCGAGCCCACCGCGATTCCCCAGGAATCGTACCCGCGGTATTCGAGGAAACGAAGTCCCTGCAACACGACCTCGGGATCTCGCTCCAAGGTCGAGACAAAGCCGAAAATTCCACACATGTGTAACCCCTGAGCGCCGTACCGACGCGTGGTGAAGTGCCGCGAAACCGTGGCAACACGGCACGCCGGCAGCTCGATGAGTAGTGGTCAGATGTCCGGCACATCGAACGTTCTTTGTCAGGGAGTTACCTGCCTGGTTTGCTCCGTTCGTGACGACTGTGCCAGCCGAGGGGCCACCCGCCGAATGGTTCGATCGACCCCTTCCTTGTCACCCGCTTGGCGGGCCCGGCGCTATCCGTGCTGATTTCGGCGTATGTTCACCCCCCTCTCACGCGAACCGGTCGGAGTCCCTTACTTGCTTCCTGTGACTTGTACCAGGTTCTACCTGGGAAGGCAAATGAGCGCCCCGCTCCTGGGGCGAGATCTTGCCGGCTCACATCTCGTGGCCCCGTGGCTCCCGTCCAGTGCCGTGGCGCCCGAAGAACACTTCACTCATTGCGATGCCGGTTCGGCGGATTCAAGCAGCACGGGCAGCCAGTCACGGTTGAAACCGTTCATCGCATCTTGCGGCCCTCGTAGGAGAGTCTCGCCGACGGCGTCGGCCGCCACATCCAGCAAGCGTGGCAGTACGCGCTCTTCCTCAGGAGAAAAGCGCCCCAGCACGTGATTGACCGCTCCATGATCGGATCGTCCTACGCCGATGCGCATGCGCGGAAACTGTTGCGTCCCAATCGCTCCTATGATCGATTTCAGTCCGTTGTGGCCGCCTGATCCGCCCTCGGGGCGGATCCGGAGCGTGCCGAAGGGAAGGTCGAGGTCGTCGCAGATCACGAGCAGGTGTTCGGGCGGCACCTTGTAGTAGCGGACGAGACGGCCGACTGCTACCCCACTGTCATTCATGAACGTGTCGGGAACGGCCAGGAGCACCGGCAAGCCACCGATCGAGGTCCGCGCCGTCGCGCTGGCATGCTTCGAGTTGCGCAGCTGGAGCCCGGCCCGATGTGCCATCGCCATGACCACCATAGCGCCCGCGTTGTGCCTGGTCCCGGCATAGCGCGATCCAGGATTACCCAGGCCGATGACCAGGCGTACGTCCGCGTCTTCCTCTTCGCGCCGGCGCGAGAAGAAATGCATGTCAATGGACCGCCGGCTCGGACTCGGCCGTGATTACCTGCGTGAGGGTTTCCCATTCGGCCACCGACAGCGTTTCGGCTCGCCTGGTTTCGTCGATGCCCGCAGCGCGCAGGTAGGTTTGAGTTCCGGCACGAGAGAGATTCAGGCCGGCCGAAAGCGAATTGGCGAGTTGTTTACGCTTCATGCCAAATCCGGCTTTGACGATGGGAAAGAACGCGTCGGGATCCACGGAGCGAGACTCCGATCTGGGCCGCAGCCTGAGGATCGCTGAATCGACTTTCGGCATCGGGTAAAAGGCCCGAGCCGGGACCCGAGCCACGATGTCGGCATCGGCGTAGTACTGAACACTGACTCCCAGAACGCTGAGGTGCCCAGGTGGGGCGATGATGCGTTCGGCCACCTCGCGTTGCACCATCAAGAGCAAGACAGTCGGCCTCCCTTCGACCTCGAGGTACCGGCGCACCAACGGCCCGGTAATGTAGTACGGGATATTGCCGAGCAGTTTGTACGGTCCAGCGAAACTCTGACCGGGGTCAAAATCCAGCGCATTCCCGTGCCAAAGTTCCAGCTTTGGTTCGGAGCCGAGTTGTGATTGCAGCAGCGCCACCAGAGAATCATCGAGCTCGATCGCCACCACGCGACGCGCGCGTTCGAGCAATGCGCCGGTGAGTACTCCAGTGCCCGCTCCTATTTCCAACACCTCATCCTCGTGACCCACATCGGCTGCGTCGAGCATGAGCCTCAGATAGGATCGATCGCGCAGAAAGTTCTGGCCGAGACGCTTACGCGGCGCGAATCCGTGCTGTCGCAAGCGTGCTGGGACAGTGCCGCCGGGATCGTCCTGGTGCACGGCGACTCACAGCACCGATCTGGTCTTTTCAACAGCCTGGACGATGAGCCTTTGCGTATCGACCCAATACGGGGCGCAGGAGATAAGTGTGATCGTGGGTTGGGCCGTCTGATCTAGAGGTGAAATGTTGGACGGGTCAACCGTCAACTGTCTGATAACGACGTAAGTCACAACCGAGTGACGAGCGTACAACATAATCCTGTCGCCCGGCACAAGCTCGTTGATGCGCTTGAAAATTTCGCCTTTGATGTCGTCATGCGCAGCATAGGCTCCGTTCCCCGTGGCACCCGGGTTTGGGGTGGTCGAGAGGTGACCGACCGACCAATCCGCGACCTGCCACACGCCGCCTACCGGGGGGGTCTGCACGACAGGGGCATCGACCTCAATCTTGGGAATCACCATGCGGGTGGCGGGATCGATTCCCGGTTGGACGGCTGCAATTTGGGGTGGCGCGGCAAAGGACTGAGTGTGCGACAACCGGCTGGCGAGGTGTTTCCCGGCAGCCCGTTCCGCAGCCGTCCAGTGATGCGTGGTCGGTGAATTGGAGTTGTGCTGATAGGTCACTGCGACGAACGCCAGCAGCGCCACGCCACCGACGGTGAGCAGCGAACCGATGATTCTGAGCGTCGTTCTGATCTCGGCCCTCCAACCACTAGCGCTGCCCAAGTATATCGTCGGTCAGAAGCTCGCGCAGGTAGGGAACTGCCCGCCTGAGAGCGTTTCCACGATGGCTGACCGTGGCTTTCAAGTCGGCGTCCACTTCTCCAAAGGTGCGCTGAAATGGAGCGTAGTAGAAGATTGGATCGTATCCGAAACCGTGGTCACCGATCGGCTCGCGGCTGATCAGGCCCTCGACCGTACCCTCGAAAACTCGCGTTTCACGTCCGTGCTCGGCGATGGCGATGGCGCAGACAAATCGGGCCGTGCGCAACGCCTCGGGCACTGGGCGCAATTCTTCGAGTACCAGCGCATTTCGGTCATCGTCCGAGCGACCGGGGCCGCCGTAACGCGCGGAGTAGATGCCGGGGGCGCCGTGCAGCGCGTCGACCACCAGCCCCGAGTCGTCGGCCACCGAGAGCATGCCGGACGCCTTGAGAAACGCCTCGGCCTTCAGCGTGGCGTTTTCAGCAAAGGTCGCACCCGTTTCGTCGACTTCAAGATCGATCTCGAGCTCCGCCGGAGTGACCACAGATACATTCGAGAGCCGCTGTAAAATGGAGGTCAATTCTCGAACTTTTTTACGGTTATTGGAAGCACACAGGACTCGATGACCCACGCTCACAGCTCCCCCACGGTGGACTCATTGCCGTCGGACCTGGGTCAACGGATGATTCACCATCTGTACGCCCACATCCCGTTCTGCCCGGTCAAATGCGATTATTGCGCGTTCGTAACGCACATCGGAAGCGACAAATTGATCGGTCGCTACATTGCTGCATTGCAGAGCGAGGCGATGAGCCAGGCCGCGCGCGGGCTGGAGGGACCACTGGAGACGATCTACCTGGGTGGGGGCACGCCCAGCATGCTGGCGCCTGACCAAATTTCCCACCTGCTCGAGACCTTTCGCGCAAGCTTCGGCTTCGCCTGGTCCGCGGAAATCACGATGGAAGCCCATCCGGCGACGGTCGACTCCGAGAGGCTGGCCGGTTATCGGCGAGCGGGTGTCAATCGCATTAGTTTTGGCGTCGAGAGTCTGGTGCCGCGCGAACTGCGGGCACTCGGGCGGATCGCCGGGGAAAGAGTTCCCACGGCCGCCCTGAGCGAAGCTCGGGGTGCCGGCTTCGACAACATAGCGATGGATCTCATGTATGGAATCCCACTCCAGACGTCCCGGTCGTGGGCGGAAACACTCGATCGGATGCTGGAGTATCGGCCGGACCACCTGTCGCTTTACCCGCTCTCGATCGAACCAAAAACGGTGTTTCAACTCCGCCAGAAGCGCCACGAACTCGAGCTGCCCGACGACGATCGCGTGGTCGAGATGTACTCGATGGCGTGCGAAATTCTCGCCTCGGCCGGATATCAGCACTACGAAGTCGGCAGTTGGTGTCTTGCTGGCCGGCAATGCCGGCACAACCTGGCATGCTGGCGCAACCGGGAGTATGTGGGGCTCGGCGTGGGAGCGCACGGGTACGTGCGGGCGGAGCGTACGGTCAATCTGCGGCAGACCGTCCAGTACATACGCCGCCTGGAAGCCGGCGGTGATCCGGTCGTCGAGCGAGAACGTATCGATGCGGATACGCGCCGGATCGAAAGCATCATGCTTCGATTGCGCTTGCTGGCAGAGGGCCTGGATACCGTCCAGCTCAAGAGGGATCATCATTGGGACATTGCTCAACAATGCGCGGACGCGCTTCGCATGCTGAGCGATGCAGGTCTGATCCGCATGCACCGCGGCCGAATTTATCTCATGGAGTCGGCGGTTCCGGTGGCAAACGACGTGTGGGAACGCCTGGCGGTTTAGGGCCCTAAAAGGAGCTCTCACCCAGGCCGTTCCGCGCGACCAGTCGTTATGTCGACGAGTTTATCCACAATTTGACAACGATTGGGGAAAACTGTAAGGTAGGACCTGCGTGTTGGCCCAAGTTTTTCTCGGCAGGGATTTGAGCCAGGCCGCTTTGCTCGAGGCGGTCTGGTTCTTGCTGCCTTCGGAAGGAGTAGACACGTGCGTTTTGCCGTGATCATCGCCCTATTGGTGTGCGCCGTTTGCCCGCAGTTCGCCGGGGCTCAGACTGTAGGATCCAGTAGGGTGACCGTATCTCATCCCATGCTGGCGGTGGGTCAGTCCGAGACCATCACGGTGCTGGCGCGCGATCTGGCGGGACACCCGATGCCCAACGCTTCGGTGACGATTGCGGTCAGATTTGGATCTCGCACCGTCACGTATCACCCCAGCCACACCGACACGTCAGGACGCACAACTCTGTCCTTCCACGCGCCCTCCGGCCTCCATGCTGGAAAATTCCCGGTGCTCGTGACCATTTCGAACGGGTATTTACGTCAGACGCTGGGAACCCGCTTTGCGATGAATTCGAAAGCGGTGGCGCCATCGGCCACCTCCACGCCGCACGCGCCGAACAACCCGACACCCACCGCGACCGTTTCTGCGAATGGACTGACGGTGACGGCCAGTGCGCTGCCGCCCACCGTGATCGCGCCCAATCCGATCTACGTGGTGGTCAATGCTCGATACCACAATGTCGATCAGCCCGGTGCGACGGTCGCGGTAACGACTTCGTTCAAAGAAGGGAACGTCGTATCGAGCGGCACGACTGACGCATACGGAGTGGCCACAATCCGGATCGATACGACGCGTGCGCTGGTGAGCCAGGCGGTCAAAGTCGTGGCAACGGTGAAGTGGCAGGGAGTCACGACCCGGAATACCACCATGTTTGATGTGACCGCCGCGCCATCGAGTGCCGTACCGACCGTCGGCGCCCCGGTGATCCCGACGCCCCTGCCGACTTCGACTCCGATGTCAACGGTTTTGATCCCCGCGGTAGGACCGCCGGCCACCCTAACCGATACCCCGACGGATGTCCCGACCGCGACGCCGTACCCGACGTCGACCCCGTATCCCACGTCGACCCCGTATCCCACTCCGACGCCGTACCCAACTCCGACGGACTATCCCACGCCGACACCGTTCCCGACGTACACGCCGATTCCGACAATCACATCGACACCGTTCCCCACGTACACGCCGACTCAGACTCCGGCGTGTCCCGGGAATCAGACCGGTTGCATGCAGGCGATGCTGAACATCATCAACACCACTCGTTCACAGTCGGGCCTGGCTCCGCTGGTACTGAACGTTACCCAGTCGAACGGCACCACGACGTGCGCCGGCTCGTACGGCCATTCTGTTGCCATGGCGCAAAGCGGCGGTATCTGGCACGTCAATCCCGCCTACCCCGCCGCGTCGTTTCCTAGCAACATCTGCGTGGCCACGTCATCAGCGGGAGAGAACGTGGGACAGTACTCAAGTGGGAACGAGCTCAACGATCTCCAACAGATCCACAATCTGATGATGAGCGAACAACATGATGCGGCCTACTGCGCCACATACATCAACCACGCGTGTAATCTGCTGAACGCGTCGCTTCATCAGGTCGGCATTGGGATTTATTTCAATGCCGGTCGGACGTGGCTGACGGAGGATTTCCTGGGTTAAGGCGACACTGCTCGCACGAGCAGAGGGTCCGCAGATATTCAAAGGAATAGATGCCGCTGGAATGTCCGCTCGCCCAGACCGGGGTGACGGCATATGGCCCGACCGCGAGAAGGTCCGTGAGCTGTTGCTCTTCCGGTTCCAGTGCCTTCAGGCCGGCCAGGACACCGGGGCGCCCCCACTCCCCGTGGCACACGGCACAGGGACAGGCCCAACGTAACTGGGAGGCAGTGTACGAACTCTGGTGGCCATCCGCCCACGAAATTGTCACGATCCCACGGGCGCGGTCAGCTTCGATTCCAGTCGGTTCGGAGTTCACACGGGAATCAGCAGGTTGGAGACCAACTGGGCCGCCGCCTCGTACCGCCCGAAAGACGGCACGATGTAGAGCCCGGCCGTCGCGTCGCCGCAGGTCGCGATCATCTCTTCGGCGATCTGGATACCTTCGGGTATTCCTTCTGCGCCCGCGCGGTCCATGCGCTCGAGCACAGCGTCCGTAAGCTTCACGCCGGGCAGTTCGTTGTGCAGGAAAAGAGCATGGCGAAAGCTCTGCAATGGCAGGATTCCCATGATCACAGGTACATCGATTGGCGCCGTCTGGTCCAGAACACGCTTGAAGAGTTCGGCGTCGTACACCGGCTGCGTCATCACAAAGTCGGCTCCGGCTTCGAGCTTCTGGCGGAAGCGAGATAATTCGAGCTCCAGGTCCTCCGCGGTCGGATTGAGGGCGCATCCCACCAGGAATCTGGTGGGGGCCCCGACAGAATTACCCCCAATATCGACCCCGGAATTCAACATTTTGATGATCCGGATCAGACCGATCGAGTCGACGTCGTACACGCCTTTTGATTGAGCGTAGTCTCCAATGCTCGGAGGATCGCCCGTGAGAGCCAGGACAGTACGAATGCCTAGCGCGTGTGCCCCGATGAGATCGGATTGGATCGCCATCAGGTTCCGATCGCGGGTGGTGAAGTGCACGATTGTTTCGATCCCGACCCGATTTTTGATCAAGACCGAACTGGCCAGCGCACTCATCCGGACGCGGGACATGGCACTGTCGAGAACGTTCACGGCGTCGACGCCGGCATCCTTGAGCAAACGGGCGCCTTCGAGCGCTTTGGTCGGGTTGGCGCCTCGTGGCGGCCGAATCTCAACGCTCAGCACACGCTGCGTGCCCAGCTTGGAGGCGAGCTCCGAAACGTTGCCGGCCTCGCCACCTTCCTGCTCCGGCTCGGGTGCCCTGATTGCCTCCACGCGGGACGCCGCCGGCACCTGGAGGGCCGCTCGCAGGACGCGAATGTGCAACGGCGTCGTGCCGCAACATCCCCCGACCATGGCCACGCCCTCGTCAGCCATGCGCCGCGCCATTTCCGCCATGTACTCCGGAGAGGAGAGGTAAATCACCCGGTTGCCCTCGCGCGTCGGCCACCCTGCATTGGGCATGGCGGAAACCGCCGGCGCACCGGCTGCCAGCAGGCGTTGCGATACCTCCAGCAGGGTATTAGAGCCGACGCTGCAATTGGCCCCAATGACGTCAACCTCGAGCGTGGTCAAGAGCTCCGAGACCTGTTCCGGCGAGTATCCCTGCGGGGTTCGCAGGTCTTCCGCGAACGTCATTTGAGCGACCACGGGAAGATCGCACGCGTCACGCACGGCTCGCAGTGCCTCTGCTATCTCGAGCAGATCGCTGAACGTCTCCAATATGAACAGGTCAACGCCCCCTTCGAGCAGTCCGGCGACCTGTTCGCGAAAGGCCTCGTATACATCCTGAGCCGTAGCGTGGCCGAACGGTTGGAGCGCCCGGCCGGTGGGGCCGATCGAACCCGCCACGAAGACCGCTTCGCCCGATATCTCTCGCGCGCCGCGCGCGATGCGCGCCCCTTTCTGATTGATCTCACGCACCCGGTCTTCAAGCCCGAAGGTCCCCAATCGGTATCGGTTCGCTCCGAAGGTGTTGGTCTCGATGACTTCGGCGCCGGCCCGAATGTCATCGCGATGAATCTGTTCGACCAGGTGCGGGCCCTCGAGATTCTGAGCATCGAAACAGCGGTCGGTTCCGACGCCGCGCTCGTACAACTGTGTGCCCATGGCGCCGTCGGCGAGCACGACTCGACGTTGCTCCAGACGGGTGCGAAAGGGGTGTTGCATGTATACCTCAGATCGGATGTCCTGAATTCTAGGGAATGGCCGTCACAGGCGTCCATCGGGCAGAGAGACACCCATGCAGCACGGCGGCACCACCCCGGATGAAAACGGGGCAGTGCAGCCGGTACCGGAGGGTTATGTCGCCCGAGCATTCGGCGACGGAGTCTCCCATGCCGTTGGGCGGCACCACGCCGGATGAAACGCTAGCACGGGGGTCGACCACAAGGGTCGACGCTACAACGGTTTGCGGATATGTCAGTGGGAATCGGGCACATTCTTTCGAAGAGAGCGCTGAGCTACCTATCTTTGGGATCGGTCAAGAGTCGGGCCGAACAGTCGCTTCCACCAAGATGAACGATGCTGCTGATCGGTCAGCAGTTTGAGCTCCGATTCGCGTTCCTCGAGCTTGCTCTCCAACCAACCGTTTCGACCCGCCAGCGACAGCATCCCCGCGCGGAGCTCTTCATGTCGGGCGGTGAGTTCGGCATATTGTTCCTGCAAGAGTCCGGCCCGCCCCGCGACTTCCGCCAGGCGGGCGTGCTCGGCCAGGAACGCGTCCAGGTCGATTCCCGGCACCGGACGGTCGTCGGCCGATGGCTGCTCTCGGTTCTCGCCACTGTCGGTCCCGGACTGAGTGAGACTCTGAACCCGGTCGACTGGGGGGTCGGTGGTGCGTACTCGCCGCTGGTTGTGAGTAATCATCCGAGGGACTGCCTGATCATCTCGACCGATCAGGTGCTCGGCGTGATCGACCGTGTCTTCACCCGAGCCAATCATGCCGGGTGACGACTGAAGATCGATGTAGTACTTGCCGTTGATTAATTTATGACGGAGCCGGCCGTCTTTGATACGCCGTCGCACCGTCAATTCCGACACGGCAAGCGCCAGCGCCGCCTCGCGAATAGTCATCCACGTCGGCTCTTGACTGGTCATGATTACTCTCGCCTCACGGGTTCACGCGCGTTCACTATATCAAAGGCGATTCTGTTGACTCTCGCGCGCGTTCACACGTATAGTACGGCGACGACCAGCCTGGCCACGACACGTCGTCATACCCCAC
This sequence comes from Chloroflexota bacterium, assembly GCA_025449555.1. Taxonomy (GTDB): domain Bacteria; phylum Chloroflexota; class UBA5177; order UBA5177; family UBA5177; genus JANWJD01. Next base: position 14,794 of record JANWJD010000208.1, read on the forward strand.
CTCTCTGGAGCCCCACATTTGAAGGTATTTCGATTTTTGCCGCTGCCTGTTCTGCTTGTGCTGATTGCAGGTTGCGGTGGTCCCGACCGAGCCGCCCTGGCGAAGCAAACCGTGCAAGATTACTGGACGGATATTAACTCAGCGAAGATGGAAACCGCGTATTCTCTCCTGACACCCGGAATCCAGCAGACCCGCCCCAAGAGCCAGTTCAAACAGGATATGTTCTCGTTTCTAGCCACGGTCGGAGCGGTCACTCCCAAGGTATCGACCCCGACCGTCAATGGAGACCGGGCGGTGGTGCCGGTGTTTCTCACCTTCATCAAGCAGCAGAAGACGCTGCAGGCCTATCAACATCTCTACTGGTATAACGGGAACTGGCGCATCAGTGATGAAAATGGCGGCGTGTCCCAGCAAAAGTAGGATGCGTACCTCCGTCGTGGCCTTCCGTTGAGCACGCGCCGGGTGGCGACGCCCTCCGCCCACGCCGCGCGGAGCCGTCGCGCCGACTTCGATCTTACGGGGTTACCCGGGCGGGGCGTGCGTTGGGTGCGTGGCTTCATTGGACGGCACATCTCGGTGCGCTGGAAACTCACGCTGTGGTACGGGGGAATGTGTCTATTGATTCTCGGTGTCGTCGGCTTTGGCATGCGTCAGGCGTTGCACCAGCAGATCAAAACCACGATCGACTCGAATCTGCGAGACACGGCTATCAAAATCCAGCAATCGCTCGCGCACAACTTGGTCGTACCGGGGAGCCGAGCCCCGCCTACCAAGAACTGTCAGGGAATTTCGCCGGCGGTGCTGGGGTACTGCCTGCAGATTCAGCAAAATCTGGATGCCCATTCGCAAGAACTCGTGGCTCCGGGACAGGTGCAGCAAATCTATCTTTACGTTTACCCCACCTTGCTACCGGGCGGCCCTCCGCCGGAAGGGGCCACGACGGCGACGTTGTATCCCCGCGGCCATAAGGAGGTTAATATCGGGAGCCTGCAATCATTGCTGCTTGGCATCGGACAAAGCGGCACCGGCACCTATGCCTCCACCGACGCGAACGGGGCGCAATTGCGAGCCTACCTGGTCGCTGTGCGCCCCCCTCCGACCATGCAAGGCGTCTACGAAACGCTGGAAGTCTTTCAAAATACCCGCACCTATAACAGTATCGAGAGTACGTTCGATCTCATCCTGTTGTTGGGGATCCCGCTCGGGCTCCTAGTGGCGATGGTGGCAGGGTGGTGGATTGCTCGCGCGGCCCTGCGACCCATCGACCGAATATCCCGCACGGTTCAGGCCATCGGGGAGTCACGCGATCTCAGTCGCCGGCTCCGGTTCGTGGGACCGAGTGACGAAGTGGGAAGACTGGCTTACACCTTCGACGGCATGATGGGACGGCTGGAGCGTGCGTTTGAAACGCAGAAGCGGTTTGTGGCCGACGCATCGCATGAGCTGCGGACGCCCTTAACTGCGATCCGAGGCAATGCCGATCTCATGGCCCTCGCTCCGCCCGAGGAACGGGAACTGTGCCTGGCAGCCATCCGCCGCGAGGCCGAGCGTATGACCCGGCTGGTGAGCGATCTGCTCCTGCTGGCAGAGGCCGACGTCGAAACGCAGCCACTTCAATTGCGCGACGTGGATCTCGACGAAATTATGCTCGAGGTGCACCATTCCGCGACTGTACTGGCCGATGGCAAGGTGGGCGTGGTGCTGGAGCGCGCCGACCCAATCCGCATGGCTGTCGACCCGGACAGAGTGCAACAGTTGCTGTTGAATCTGGTGGACAACGCAGTGAAGTTCACGCCGTCCGGCGGAGTAGTCACCCTCAGTCTGCGTGCTCGCCCGGACGGCGCCGCGATTGAGGTATCCGACAGTGGCGTGGGCATTCCACCAGACGAGCAGAGCTCTATTTTTGAACGCTTCTACCGGGTCGAAGAATCGCGCACGACGCGGGGCAGTGGGCTGGGTCTCGCCATCTGCGCATGGATTGTGGCCGCGCACGGTGGTAGTATTTCGGTGCGGAGCCAACCCGGAATGGGTAGTACATTCGCGATCTGGTTGC